>NZ_CP026309.1:1821669-2125281 GCF_002906575.1 Salinigranum rubrum | reverse complement strand
AGGAGAGGACCCCCCGATGGCACCGACCCCCGGGCCAGCGGTCCGTCGCGAGGACGACGTGCTCGCGTTCGACGAGCGAACTGAGCGAGGCGAGCGCCTCCCGTCCCTCGTCGCTCGTCTCGCCCGACAGCCGGCTTCGGTCGCGCGTATCGACCGCTAACTCCTCCCAGGCGGCGTTGTGCGCGCCCTCGGCGCAGAGCCCCTGCATCCGGAGGTCCCGACGGCGCCGTTCGAGCGTCTCGCGCGTCTCGGGCGAGAGCCCCAGTGCTGGATAGCTGGCGTCGACGCGGCGGTCGAACCGCCCCGGTGGCGAGTGCACGACCCCGACCCACACGGCGGCGTCTCCGGTGCGCTCGGTTCCGTCGGGGAGGGGACGCTCGCGGACCCGTCGTGCGTGAGCAGTCTCGACGGACACCACCGACTCTACGGCGGCCGAGGTTCTCACTCGTCGGCCTCCTGAACGGCCGGCGAACCGAGGCTATATCGCGTCACACCGCCTGAACATCCCAATGGCTGGTGGGAACCGACAGCTGTCGCTCCCGCACGCCCTCGGCGTCGTGGCCGGCGCGTTGCTCGGCGCGGGCGCGCTGTACATCCCCGAGCGCGTCGAGAACCTCGCCGGCCCGGCGACGCCGCTGAGCTTCCTCGTCGCGGCTGCTGGCGCGCTCGCGCTCGCGGTCGGTTACGCGACGTTCTGCTCGGGGCCGCTCGGCGACGACGGCGCGGGCGCGTACCTGCACCTCTCGCGGACGTGGCGCTCCCGGGCCGTCGGCTTCTTCTTCACGTGGCCCACGGTCGCCGCCTACGCCGCCCTACTCGCGCTCCTCGCACGGTACCTGGCCCGCCTCGCCCCCCTCGGACTCCCCGAGAACGTCGTCGCCCTCGGGACGCTCGGCGTTCTCCTCGCGCTTCACCTCGCCGGCCCGGTAGCCGTCGGTCGCGTCGGCCTCGTCCTTTCGGGGGTGTTCACGCTTTTCGTCCTCGTCCTGTCGGTCGCGGCCCTCTCGGTGGTCGTCCCAGGCAACTTCGTCCCGCTCTTTCCGACGCCCGTGCTCCGCGAGCAACCGGTGCTGTCCGTCGGTCGGGGCGCGGTCGTCGCGCTGTTCGGCTTCGTCGGGTTCGAGGCGTGCGCCGCGCTCGCCGGTTCGGTCCGGTTGCCGCGGGAGACGCTCCCCCGCGCGCTCGTCGGAGGAGTGGCGGGCGTGGGGGTGCTCGTGACGCTGCTGGCGTTCGTCACGCTCGGGGTGGTCCCGTGGGCGCGGATGATATTCGCCTCGGTCCCGTTCGTCGACGCGGCCGCCTCGGGCCTCTCCGTTCCCGCCAGCGCGCTCGTCGCTCCCGGCCTCGTCCTCGCCACGCTGGCCGCGCTCGTCGCCCTCTCGTGGGCTCCGACCCGGACGCTCGCGGGGCTTGGGGAGCTAGTGCCGCCCCTCGCTCACGCGAACCGGGGCGGCGCACCTGACGTCGCCAGCGTCGTCGTCTTCGCCCTCGCGGGCGCGCTCGTCTCCGTCGACGCCGTCTTCGTCGGCCTCTTTCTCGCCGTTCCGGGGCTGCTCGTCTGCTACGTCGCACACGGGCTGACGACGGCCGCCCTTCCCGTCGTGAACCCCGACCTTTACCGGACGTGCGAGTTCCGTCTCTCGCCGCGACTCCTGGCGCTGTGTGGGTTGAGCGGGGCCGGACTCGCGGGGCTGTTGCTCTGGCAGGCGCTCACCCTCGACCCCGCAATCGTCCTCGGGTACACCCGCGTGGGTCCGGCCGTGACGGGACCGGCGGCCGACCCGCTCGTCCGGTCACCGATGGAGAGCGCGATACCGGCGCTCGTCGGCTGGGAGACGCTCGGCGTGCTGGTGTACGTCGCCGCCCGGGACTACCGCGAGGAAGTCGGAGTCGAACTGGAGCCGCTGACGCGTTATTGAGCGGTTTCGGTACGGGGGTGCTGGGGTATCGGCTGTGATTCGAAGTGCCCGAGCGCGGAAGCCGACCGCGATGTGACGGACTCGCGACGGTCGTACGACCCACGACCGCTCCAGACTCACGACCGCTCACGTGCTCGTGCTGTACACGCGACACGCGACCCGAGACGCACGAAGGGAGACCGAAACCGACAATCCCCCGTAGTCCGTCCCTTCGTTCGATGAGCCGCGAGTCGACGACGCTGGAGTTCGAAACCGGCACCATCCCCCTCTCGGAGGTTGGCCCGTTCGACCTGCAGGCCACGCTGGAGAGCGGGCAGTCGTACCTCTGGGACCGCTCCGACGGACGGATGTACGACTCGCTGCACGCCCACGGCGGCGACGCCTGGTACGAGACGGCCGTCCCGGCCGTCGAGGGCGTCACCGAGGAGCAGTGCGTCGTCCGGGTCCGCCAGCGCGACGGGGTGTTGGAGTGGGAGTCGACCATCGACGCCGTGCCCCTCCTGACGCACCTCCTCCGCCTCGACGACGACCTCGACGCCATCCTCGACGCGACGCCCGACCTCCCGCTCTTACGGAGTGCCTACGAGCGGTACCGGGGGATGCGACTCGTGCGCGACCCGCCCTTTCCCTGTCTCGTCTCGTTCATCTGCTCGGCGCAGATGCGCGTCTCACGCATCCACGAGATGCAGCGGCGGCTGGCCCGCGAGTACGGCGACGCGGTCCAGGTGGGAGACGAGACGTACCACGCGTTCCCGACGCCGACCCAGCTCGCGGCGGCGACCGAGTCCGACCTCCGAGCACTGAAGCTCGGCTACCGCGCGCCGTACGTCCAGCGGACGGCGGCGATGGTCGCCGAGGGCGAGGCCCACCCGCGCGAGGCCCAGGGGAGAGAGTACGAGGCGGCCCGGGAGTACCTCACCCGGTTCGTCGGGGTCGGCGACAAGGTGGCCGACTGCGTGCTCCTCTTCTCGCTCGGTTACCTCGAAGCGGTCCCGCTCGACACGTGGATTCAGACCGCCATCGCCGACCACTACCCCGACTGCGACCGGGGGAGCTACCGGGAGACCTCCCGCGCCGTCCGCGAGCGGTTCGGCGGCACCTACGCCGGCTACGCACAGACGTACGTCTTCTACTACCTCCGCGCCGGCGGGGACGCGTAGACGGCCTCCTCGCCGCCGACAGGGCCCGGGAGAACCTTCTTGAAGACGGAACGACAAGTAACGGACATGGATTGCAGGGTCGTCGTCGAGGCTGCAGTTCCGGTGTACGACGTCGAGACGGAAGACGAGGCGATCCGTATCGCGATCTCGAAGACGGGGGAGATGCTGAACCCCGACCTCAACTACGTGGAGATCGAGATGGGCTCGCGGACCTCCCCGTCGGGGGAGGAACTCCTGCCCGCGTTCGTCGCGGCCGACGAGGCGCTCGTCGCACTCGAACTGGAGATGCGCGTGTTCAACGTCGAACAGGAAGAACACGCCGCTCGCATCGCCCGGAAGGAGATCGGCAAACGGCTCACCAACATCCCGCTGGAAGTCATTCTCGTCGAACCCATCCCCGAAGAGGGAGAGGAGGACGAGTCCTCGACCGACACGGACTCGTCGCGGTCGAGCGACGGCGGGCGCGCCCAGTCCGACGCGGACGACGACCTCATCCCCGAGTTCGAAGACCTCGTCGACGACGGCTGACCCGAGCGTCCGCTCCCCGCGTGCTGATCCACTGTCCCTGCCGCTCGCTTCGGCGCGCTACGCGTGCTCGCTCCGACGCGCGCCTCGCGTACCGGCGACTCTCTCGGTAGTCAGCGAGTCGCGGGGACTGCGAGAAGTAGTTCAGTCGGCCTTCGGGGCCAGGTGGTCGGTTTCCGCCTCTGCCTCCTTCATCGCCGTGGTGATCCCCTCGGCAATCTCGAAGACGGCTGCCTTGTGGTCCGTCTTCGAGCGGTGGATAGATGTCGGCCGGACCCCCATCGTCTCGTACTCGGAGAGGTCCAGTTCTTCGTCTTCCCAGGTCTCCATCTGCGTATGTACTTCTGACAGTAAGCCGTGCAGGTGGATGAGCTCCTGTTTCTTCATGAGCAAACCCACGTTACCACTGAGGGATTATATTATTATCTTGAGTCGCGTTAACATGCGCTTCGGGTGCGCTTAACATGAGTGTCATTTATCATTGAAAAAACGGGCTGACACGTCCACCGTCTCGCGGTCGTGAACGTTTTGTCCGAAGCCGCTCCAACGACCGGTGTATGGACTACGACGACGCACTCAACCGCGGGCTGGAGCGGGCCCCGGACATCGAGGAGGCTGACTCTCGGTACGAGGTGCCGGAGGCGTCCGTCCGCCCGGAGGGGAACGTCACCGTCTACCAGAACTTCCAGGCGACCGTCGACCACCTCGCCCGCGACGCCGAACACGTCCTGAAGTTCCTCCAGTCCGAACTCGGGACGGCCGCGAGAATCGACGAGGCGGGGCGCGCCCGCCTCACCGGGTCGTTCAAGCAGTCGCGCGTACAGAACGCGATGGAGTCGTACGCCGAGGGGTTCGTTCGCTGCTCGGAGTGTGGCCTCCCCGACACACGGCTGGTGACGGAGAACGGCGCGACGGTGCTCAAGTGCGACGCCTGCGGGGCGCTGTCGGCGGTCCCCGACGCGTGACACGGACTGCTGTCACTGGTTTCCGGCAGTCGCCGACGTCCGCGAGCAGCCGACAGCAGTCCGTCCGAACTTACTGCAACTGCTTCAGCGTCTTGAGGTCGTGTTCGGTCCGCATGAACTCCGCCAGCCGTCGCGTCGCGTGGCAGCCCGGACAGGAGAAGTTGTTCCGTGGACCGGGAAGTTCACTGGGTTTCGTCTCCCAGTCTTTCTTGCACTCCGGACACAACAGTCGGACGAAGGCCTCGACCATGGCTCTTCATGTCACAGTGGGGCCGAATAAAGCTTGTTGCGCGGGGGCGTTCGGAACGAGCGCGGCGGTCGAGAGCGTCAGGCCGTGAGGCCGGTGTCCTCGGCTTCGAGCAGTTCCTTGTAGCGGTTCCGGATCGTCACTTCGGAGATGTTCGCGACCTCGCTCACCTCCGACTGGGTGACCTTCTCGTTGGTCAGGAGGGCGGCCGCGTACACCGCGGCGGCCGCCAGTCCCACGGGGGACTTGCCCGAGTGGATGCCCGCCTCCTTCGCCGAGCGGAGGAGCTGTCGGGCGCGCCGTTCGGACTCGTCGGAGAGGTCGAGGTCCGAGGCGAATCGGGGGACGTACTGCTCGGGGTCCGCGGGCTGAATTTCGAGCTTGAGTTCCCGGACGATGTACCGGTACGTCCGGGTGAGCTCCATCTTGTCGACCCGGGAGACCGCGGCGATTTCGTCGAGCGAGCGGGGCGTGCCGGCCTGGCGGGCGGCGGCGTACAGTGCGCTGGTGGCGACGCCTTCGATGGACCGTCCAGGAAGGAGGTCGTCCTGGAGCGCGCGGCGGTAGATGACCGACGCGGTCTCGCGGACGGTCTCCGGGAGGCCCAGCGCCGAGGCCATGCGGTCGATTTCGCCGAGCGCCTGCTTGAGGTTTCGCTCCTTCGAGTCGCGGGTGCGGAAGCGCTCGTTCCAGGTGCGGAGACGCTGCATCTGCTCGCGCTGGCGCGACGAGAGCGAGTTGCCGTACGCGTCCTTGTTCTGCCAGCCGATGTTCGTCGACAGCCCTTTGTCGTGCATCATGTTCGTCGTGGGTGCGCCGACGCGGGACTTCTGGTCCTTCTCGCTGGCGTTGAACGCGCGCCACTCGGGCCGTGGTCGATGTTGGTGTCCTCGACGACGAGTCCGCACTCGGAACAGACGGTCTCGCCGTCGTCCGAGCGGAGGGCGCCCTCACACTCGGGGCAGACTCGTTCCTGTTCGTGTTCTTCGCCGTCGGTGCTGGTCCGGAGGTCCGTCTCGTGTTCGTTGCTGAACGTTCGGAGTTTGGTGTCGCTCATCATGTGGGTGGGTGGTGAGACGTGCGCGGCTGAGAGAGAGCGAGAAGACCGAGAACCCGACGCCGTCTCCTTACCATCAGTAAGTGCGAAACATATATAAATCTTTCGTGGCTGTGCAGCCGCGTAACCGACGTACTGCGGCGTGTCGAATGGGGTGCGCTCTCGTTTCACGGGATGGCGGGCCGAAGCGGAAGCGCAATATAGCTGTTTCGCCGCGTGGGGAACCCGGCTCAGGGGGGTCGGTGCGGTGCTGACAGCGTCGGGCTCGGGGGTCCCACTGCGCTTCCGAATGAGCGTTCGCTGTACCTCGGTAAGAGGATTTGCCGAACTTTCACCCAAATCTCTCCGAATTCGCCGACCGTCGCCCGTCAGAACGCCTCAGAGCCACCGCTGCTGTCGGAAGTACGCCACGAGAATCGCCGTGACCGACGCCATCCCGAACATCACCGCGGGGTAACCGAACCGCCAGCCGAGTTCGGGCATGTTGTACGGTCCGCCGGAGAAGTTCATACCGTAGATTCCGACGATGAACGTGAGTGGCAGGAGAATCGTCGCGACGACGGTCAGCGTCTTCATCACCTCGTTGGTCGACTGCGACAGCGAGTTGAGGTAGATGTCCCGCGCGCCGCGAGCGAGGTCGCGGTACGTCTCCGTCAGGTCGACGAGTTGGACGAGGTGGTCGTACACGTCGCGGTAGTACTTCTCGGTCGACGGCTGGACGTAGTCGGGGTCCCCACGCGCGAGAATCGCCGCCGCCTCCCTGGTCGGCCACAGCACCTTCCGCACCGAGAGGAGGTCGCGCCGGACGTCGTTCAGCGCGACGAGCACCTCCTCGCTCGGCCCCGCGAGGACGCCGTCTTCGATCTCTTCGATGAGGTCTTCGGTCTCGTCGAGGACGACGAAGTACTCGTCGACGATGCGGTCGATGACGCGGTAGGCGGCGAAGTCCGGGCCGAGCCGGAGCGTCCGTACGTCCCCGCGCTGGATGGACCGCCAGACGCTCTCGACGGCGTCGGTGCCGACGGTCGACATGGTCACGAGCCAGTCCCGACCGATGAAGAGGCCGATCTGTTGGGTCCGCAGTTCCTCGCGGAACGTCGTCTCGCCCGTCCGGAGCGAGGCGGTTTTCACGAGGACGAACGTGTGTGAGGAGAACTCCTCGGTCTTCGGCCGGATGTCTCGCTGGATGTCCTCCACTGAGAGGTGGTGGATGCCGAACACGGAGGCGACGCGGTCGAGTTCTCCCGGAGTGGCGTCCCACGCGCGGACCCACGTCGTCCCGTCGGCGTCGCGGGCCCGTTCGAGGTCGGCGCCGTCGTAGGTGTCGACCCCCGCCTCGGTGTAGACGACCGCACCGACCGTCATCGCGCAACCCCCCCGATGGAGAGGAACGTGAGGCCGACCATGACGCCCGTCACGCTGAACCCTCGTCCGGGGTACGGCGCGAACACGCCGACGACGTAGCCGACGACCCCCGCGACGGTGAGGGCGACGCCGACCGCCTGCAGGCTGTTCATGCCTGCTACCTCCGAGGGGCCACTAAAAAGCGTTGTCCGGGGTGTCCTGCCTCGACAGCGTCGTCAGGTGCTCACTCCCCCGACGCGGGGTGTTCGATCGCCCGGTACAGCGAGAGGACCTCCGACTCCTGGTCGAGTCGCTGGGGGTAGACGCCGATGCCGACGAGGAAGTCGTCCTCGTGGCGGACCTTCGTCACGTGGACGAACACGTCGATCTGCTGACCCTGAACCGTCGTCGTCGCCGAATATTTCGTCACCGTCGTCTGACTCCCGAGCACCGTGACCTGCCGTGAACCCACCTGCTCGACGTTCGAAAGCGACCCGAACCGGTTCGTCACCAACTGGACGAGCCGGTCGTTCGAGTAGTCCGCGACGGGGTTGAACGTCTGTCCGGCTATCTCGACGGCGGGGCTCGACACGATGCTGAACACGCCCAGCCGGGCCGACCCGAGGAGGGGAATCTCGAGGGTCTTCTCGTACGTCGTCACCTTGTTGACGACCCGAACCGTCTCCGAGACGCCATCGGGCCCGATTTCCCGGGTCACGACGCTGTCGCGCGTCCCGTTCTTCTCGAACCCGGTCTCAGAGGCGGCCGCGTCGTCGACGTCGGCGGGGTCGGCCTCGAACGTCGTCGCGTCCCCCGAGAGGACGCCGAGACAGCCGCTCGTCGCGAGGAGGAGGGCCAGTGCGACCGCGAGCGCCCGTCGTCGTACTCGTGGCATCGTCCGTTTTCGGCCGACCGGCCGGAAAAGACCGTCGGCTGCGGTTCCGTTCGGTGTAACCCGTCGCTGTCGGGGCCGCGTGAACGACGTGGGAGGGGGCACCGAGACGAGCGTCGTCACGACACGCCGACGTCGCGCTGGTCGTCGCCGTCGTCCGTTCGACTCTCGCTCGTTTCGTTCGCGTCGTCGAGTCCCTGGGCGCGCTTGCGGCGCTCGTTCTCCCGGCCGACGATGCGGCCGCTGTACAGGTAGTACGCCGGGGCGACGAGCGGGAAGACGACCGTCGCGGCGAACCAGAGGTGTCGGGAGAACCCCCAGTCGACCCCCTGCCTCCGGATGGACTTGATGTCCAGTCGGACCAGCCACGCGAGCGCCAGATGCGAGACGAGAAGCACCCAGGGGATGGTCGCGCCGGCCTGACTGAACAGCGACAGCACGAACAGGATGGCCAGTCCGACCCCCCAGACGACGACGATGACCGGCCGGTAGCGGGGGTTGACCCTCGGCTGTCGCTGTTGCCGCTTCTCCTCCGTGCGGCCGCGACTGTACTCGTCCCCGGTCGTGTTCGCGCTCACAGCCGTACCGAGATGCCCCCGCGAGAAAAGCCCTACTCACTCCGGCGGCCGAGGTACTTCACCTCGACCGTGTGGCGCTCCGAGTCGACGTCGAGTTCGAGTCGGTCGACGAGACCCTCCCGGACCGACTCGCGCCACGCGTCGACGGCCGAGCGGTGGAACTCGCGGTGTCGCTCGACGGAGTACTCCCCGCGCCGGCGGAGTTCGTCCTCCGTGTCGTCGACCGACGGAATCGGGGCGACCCCGGGGCCGACGAACGCTCCGGGGTGGATGTGCAGCGGCGCGGTGCCCCCGTCGTACCGTCCCTCGCCATCGACGACGTGCAGACGGGCGCGCATCCGCCCCGCGAACGGCGGTGTCACGCGGAGAACGGCCGGCCTGTCGGCGCGCTGGTGGGCTTCGAGCGCCGTCACCACGTCGTCGACGGTCACCGCGAGGCTCCGGATGGTCGTCGGGTCGTCACTCCCCCGTTCGCGTCGCCTGTCGAAGCCCGTGGTCATCACTCGACACTCACGGGCTCTGCCTCAAGGAAACTGTCGGTCGTGCGGTTCCGTCCCGGCGTGGAGACTCAGACCCCTTCGTCCCGTGCGGCCGGTGTTACTCCCTGCTCTCCGTACGCTTTCGGGCGGAGTTTGCCGCCGCACTCCGGGCAGAAAGCCCGGTACGAAGCCGACGTCACGGGAGTCTCACAGTCTCGGCACACGTAGGACGGCCGTTCTGACATCACTCGCCCGTAGGACCGATTCCCTGTTAAATGTTATCATGGGTACGGTACCCTATTCCGGATTCGCGTTCACGCGCCGAGGTCGAACAGTTCCGCCGCCTGCTCCATGTCCTTGTCACCCCGACCCGAGAGGTTGACGACGATGGTGTCGTGTTCCTCGGCGAGTTCCTTCGCGAGGGCGACTGCGTGGCTCGTCTCCAGCGCCGGGATGATGCCCTCCGTCTCCGAGAGCGTCCGGAAGGCGTCGAGCGCCTGGTCGTCCGTGACGCCGTGGTACTCACACCGGCCCACGGCGCGGAACATCGCGTGTTCGGGGCCGACGCCGGGGTAATCGAGACCAGCAGAGACCGAGTGGACCTCGACGTCGTCGTCGATGACCCGCGTCTGCATCCCGTGGATGACTCCCTCCTTTCCTTTCGCGAGCGGCGCCGCGTGTTTCTTCGAGTCGGACCCCTCGCCGCCGCCTTCGGCACCGTAGAAGGCGACGTCGTCGTCGCGGAACGCGTGGAAGAGTCCGATGGCGTTCGACCCGCCGCCGACGCAAGCGACACAGGCGTCCGGTAGCCCGCCCGTCTCCTCGATGACCTGCTCGCGTGCCTCCCGCCCGATGACCGACTGGAACTCCCTGACCATCCGCGGGAACGGGTCCGGGCCGACGGCGGAGCCGACGAGGTAGTGGGTGTCCTCCATGTTGTGCGCGAAGTCCTCCAAGGCGGCGTCGACGGCGTCGGCGAGGCCGGCGCCGCCCCTGGTGACTTCGTTCACCTCCGCGCCCATCAGTCGCATGCGGAAGACGTTCATCTTCTGCCGCTCGACGTCCTTCTTCCCCATGTATATCTCCGTGTCCATGTCGAACAGCGCGCCGACCATCGCCGTCGCCGTGCCGTGCTGACCCGCGCCGGTCTCGGCGATGAGCCTCGATTTGCCGGCCTTCGACGCCAAGAGCGCCTGCCCGACGGCGTTGTTGATCTTGTGCGCCCCGCCGTGGAGGAGGTCCTCCCGCTTGAGGTAGATGTCCGCGCCGTACGCTTCCGAAAGGTTCGCGGCGTGGTAGAGCGGAGTGGGCCGCCCCGCGTACGGTTCGAGGATGTCCCGGAACTCGGCGTGGAACTCCGGGGTCTGGACGATGTTCTCGAACGCCTCCGCCAGTTGCGCGAGCGGTTCTTCCATCATCTCGGGGACGTGTCGCCCGCCGAACTCGCCGAACTGTCCGTCGTCACCGGTGTCGAGGTTCTCGTGAGACATGCCCGTTCGTGTCTCGGTGTCGCACATATAGCTACCGCTCAGGCGGGTGAGGTGTCGCACGTATAGCTACCGCTCGGGCGGGTGAGTCGACCGTCGCGTCGGCAGTCGATCCGAGCGGTCGCGTCTGGCCGCCGCCACCCCGTGACAACTGAACACGCACCTCACGATATGGCACGAAACTGACCGTTCCACCGAAACGTCGCGTCGTGGGGTCAGAAACGAACGCGATACCGTCGTGACCTCATAGTAACGAACATTCGAGCATCTAAAAAAACGTTTTACGAAACAAAGTTTCGAAGTTCAGCTTATTTCTGAACGAATACACAAGACTTATCGGTCTGTCGGGTCATCGTTTAGTTGCAATGGCGAAAGGAAACGTTGATTTCTTCAACGACACTGGCGGCTACGGTTTCATCTCGACGGACGATGCGGACGACGACGTGTTCTTCCACATGGAGGACGTCGGCGGCCCGGACCTCGAAGAGGGACAGGAGGTCGAGTTCTCCATTCAGAGCTCGCCCAAGGGTCCCCGCGCTGCGAACCTCACGCGCCTGTAAGGTCGTCTCCGACGACTCGATTCGACTCTCGACTACTCGTGAGGGGCGCGGTGCCCACTGACGAGCGGACGCCCGTTTGTCCGGCATTTCCCGGCAGACGTCGTTTTTACTCACCCGCGAGCGGCCGCTGTCGGTGGTCCGTCCGTCGTCACCCGGTCGGTGTCCGTCTCAACCGCGAACGGTGTCCGTTGGCCCGGACCACGCGCGGGCACAGAAGACGACCCACGCGAGCGCGTAGAGAACGAGCGGACCGTTCCACGGCGTGTCGACTCGACCGAACGCGAACCACGTCACCGCGACCGAGAGCGCGAGCCCGACCGGGAGCGCGGCGACGAAGAGCCACGCGCTGAGCCGAGTGCTCGAGACGTCGTCGCTGCGGAGCATCGCGACGCCGAGGGCGAACGCGCCGAGCATCGCGACGAGCCAGGCGGGCACGAACACGAGTCCCGCCATCTCGGAGCCGAGCGCGAACAGCGCCATCGTCACGGCCGTGGCGACCCAACCGGCGGTCGTGAGCCAGAACCCGGCCGTCGCGAGCCGACCGAACCAGTGGCGCTCGTGCAGGTAGAACACGGGGAGCGCGGCCACCAGGAGGACCATCGCGACCGCACCGAGTGGGTTTGCGACCTCGAACTGCGCGTCCGTCAGCCCGGTGTGGATCACGAGCCCGAGGACCGCGAGGAGGACACCCCCGAGGAGACCGTTGGCTGTCCCGAACCGTATCCAGCGCGCCTGACCGCCGTGTCTCGTCTCTTGCGTTTCGTACTGTATCATCTCTCACTCTCCTCTCGTCGCAGTCGACGGTTCGACCCGCCCGAGAATCGCACCTGTAGTGGTGTTGTCAGATATTAAATACCGCTGGAACGCGCGATAGCACTGCTGCTGTTCCCAGCGCCGGGCACTCATCGGAGAGGCGAAACGGCCGTCGTCGTCGGGACGCCCGAGTCGACTGTTCCGGCGTCTGACAGCACACGCGAGAGCAGTGCGGTTGGGAACCCCCGTACCGGGAGGAATAAACAGCCTCGGTGACAGCGAGTGGTATGAACGACGGAACCGCTCCAGGGAGTCGGGGCTGGTTCGCGGATGTCGAACGTGAGGACCGCGACGGGGCCGCCGCCTCTATCGCCGACGGCGAGGCCGACACACCCCGCGACTGGCCGATGCTCGCGGTCGACGAGGGTGCTGTCGCCTCGACCGAGGCGTACTACGAGTGGCTCCACGAGGCGACCGTCCACGCCACGAAGGGGGCGGTCAACGCCCGCGAACGCGCCGACGATCAGCAACTGAAACACGCCGTCCGCGCCATGGACGACGCCGCGCGGACGGCGAACGAACTCGCCGAGCGCGTCGGGGAGTGGGCCGGTGCGCTCTTCGACGACGTCGGCTCGGGTATCGACGCCGCCCGTGCGGTCGCCGCCCGCGACCCGTCGGACCCCACCGAAGAACGTGTCGTGGCGCTGGCCTCGCAGGTCGTGGCGCTGGCTGACGAACGCGACGAGTTGCGGGCGTACCTCGAATCTCACGCCCCGACGGTGGTGCCGAACCTCGCCGAGATGGCCGGTCCGGTCCTGGCTTCCCGCTTGGTCGCGCTCGCGGGGGGGCTCGAACCGCTGGCGAAGATGCCCGCCGGGACGGTCCAGGTTCTCGGCGCGGAGGACGCGCTGTTCGCCCACCTGCGCGGGCACGCCCCCTCGCCCAAACACGGCGTCATCTTCACTCACGAGTTCGTCCGTGGCACCCGCCGCGAGGACAGGGGGTCGGCCGCCCGCGCGTTCGCAGCGAAACTCGCGCTGGCCGCCCGCGCGGACCACTACGCCGGCGAACGCCGCGAGCGACTGCACGCCGACCTCGCCGCGCGGATGGAGCGTATCCGAAGCCGCGCCGAGGGGGGGAGCGAAGGAGGTGACGAGGCGTGAGCCTCCCCGAGGGCGTCGAGCGCCGTACCGTCGACGGTCGGGAGCGGCTGGTCACGCGGGGCGACCCGGTGTACGGCGAACCGTCCGTCGATGGGTGGCGCGTCTGGGACGCCGGCCGGTCGAAGCTCGGGGCGATGCTCGAACTCGGGGTGGAGACGGGTATCGAGGGCGGAGACGCGGTCCTCTATCTCGGGGCGGCCTCGGGAACCACGGTGAGTCACGTCGCCGACGTCTGCGGGCCGACGTACGCCGTCGAGTTCGCCCCGCGACCGACCCGCGACCTCCTCGACGTGGCCGAGGACCGAGAGAACCTCTTCCCGCTGCTGAAGGACGCTCGTCGCCCGGAGACGTACGCCCACGTCGTCGAGTCGGGGCTCGACCTGCTCGTCCAGGACGTCGCGACCCGGGGACAGGCCGACGTCGCCCTCCGGAACCGACGGTTCCTCGCCGCCGACGGCCGGTTGCTCCTCGCGGTGAAGGCCCGGAGCGAGGACGTCACGGCCGCGCCGGAGGACGTCTTCGCGCGCGTCCGCGAGACGCTCTCGGAGGGGTACGACCTGCTGGAGACGCGGCGACTCGACCGGTACCACGCGGACCACCTCGCGGTCGTCGCCCGGCCCCGGTAGCGGCTGCCGTTCGCGGGGCCAGGGCCGGTCCACGGTTTATTTAACAGCCCGGAGCCAAGGCCGCGTCGATGGATATCGGCTCGTCGGAGGCGTTCTCACAGCTCGGGACGCTCGGCGTCGAGGAGGAGTTCTACATCGTCGACGAGGCCGGACGGCCGACATCGGGTATCGGTGACCTGGTGTACGGCGACTCGCCCCCGGAACTGCTCGAAGACCGCCTCGACCACGAACTGTTCAAGTTCACCATCGAGACGCAGACGCCGCTCATCGAGTCCGTCGGCGACGTCGACGAGACGGTGCGTGCGGTCCGCGAGGCGCTCTCCGAGCACGCCGAAACCCACGGCTACCGCATCGCGGCCGCGGGCCTCCACCCGGCCGCGAAGTGGCGCGAACTCGACCACGCCGAGAAGCCACGCTACCGCGCCCAGCTCGACCGGATTCAGTACCCCCAACACCGGAACACGACGGCCGGCCTGCACGTCCACGTCGGCGTCGACGACGCCGACAAGGCGACCTGGGTGGCGAACGAACTCCGGTGGTACCTTCCCCCACTCCTGGCGCTGTCGGCGAACTCGCCGTACTGGAACGGGTTCGACACCGGACTGTCCTCGGCCCGGGCGAAGGTCTTCGAGGGACTCCCCAACACGGGGATGCCGACCGCGTTCGACTCCTTCGACGACTACCTCCGGTTCGAGCGGCGGATGGTCGAGACCGGCTCGATCAACGACCGCGGAGAGCTGTGGTACGACGTCCGTCCCCACACCGGACACGGCACCGTCGAGGTGCGGACGCCCGACGCACAGACCGACCCCGCCCGGGTGACGGCGTTCACCGAGTACGTCCACGCGCTCGTGCTCGACCTCGCCGAACGGTACGAGGACGGCGAGTCGCGAACCCGGGTTCGGAGAGAACTCCTCGACGAGAACAAGTGGCGCGCGATGCGGCACGGTCGGGAGGCGTCGTTCGTCGCGCCCGACGGGGAGGACGTCGTCGGCCTCGGGACCCACGTCGACGCCGAGTGCGACCGACTCGACGTCACGGGACTGCGCGAGGTGCTCGACGCCGAATCCGGGGCGGCCCGTCAGCGTCGACTTCACGACGAGGAGGGCATGGACGCGCTCTGCCGGTCACTGTTCGTCTGATGCGGTCCGTTGCCCTGTAAGACCACCACTCCGGGAGCGACGACAGGTGCGAGCGACCGACGACAGGCCTCGTGAGCGCGTTCTCTCGCCGCAAGAGAAAATGATTAATAATTAACAAAAACTATTTGGGTCCGTGGTTTTGACCTTTTGACGGAAACACGATGGCGCCAGAGGACACCGACCCGACCGACGGAACGGACGACACGCACGACGAAGGGTCCGTGGCCGAGGACGGGCCCGAGGGGGAAGACGACTTTGACGACCTGATCGACGAGGAGGGGGACCCGTCACCGACCGCGAAGGCGAAGGCGGCACGGGAGCGGCTCGAGGCGGAGGCCGACCGCGCAGTCGAGGGGTTCGACGAGAACGTCGTCGACCTGCTGGCGTGGCTGCTCGACACCGAGACGCGCGCTCGCATCTACGTCTACCTCCGCCAGCACCCGGGGTCGACGAGCGAGGAGGTCGCCGACGGCACCGGTCTCTACCCGAGCACGGTTCGGGAAGCGCTCGCGGAACTCCACGAGGAGGAGAAGGTAACGCGGGACAAGCGCGAGAGCGCCGGGGCGGGCAACAACCCCTACGAGTACGAGGCCATCGCGCCCTCGGACCTCGTCAACGGCGTCGTCGACCAGGTCCAGCGACAGCTCAACACGGTGTTCAACCTCGACCGACGCCTCGGCGGTGCGGACGCGGCCGGCGACGAGTCGCCCGTCACCATCACCGTCGAGGACGAGCGCCGGACCGAGTGAGGAAAGCAGTCGATTTTAAGAGTCGGCGCCACTACGCCCGGTGTATGCACGTCGCGCTGGGCGGGACGTTCGACCCGGTCCACGACGGGCACCGTGCCCTCTTCGAGCGGGCGTTCGAGATCGGGGACGTCACCGTCGGCCTCACGAGCGACGACCTCGCCCCGAAGACGCGGAACGTCGACAGACACGTCCGTTCGTTCGAGGAGCGAAAGCGCGACCTCGAAGCGGAACTCGCCCCCTTAGCCGAACGGTACGACCGCGAGTTCACGGTTCGACGGCTCGACGAGCCGACCGGCATCGCGACCGAACCCGGTTTCGACGCGCTCGTGGTCTCTCCGGAGACGGAGGCGGGAGCCGAGGCGGTGAACGAAATCAGACGTGAACGCGGGCTCGACCCGCTCGAAGTCAGCGTCGTCGACCACGTCCCGGCCGACGACGGCGAGCGCATCTCCTCGACGCGCATCGTCCGCGGCGAAATCGACGAACACGGGAACCTCACGCCCGACCGCGACGGGCGCCCGCCCGCACGCGACCCGACGAACCGCTGACCGAACCCGCCGACCGGTCGAGTGGGCGAAACCTTCTCACACGTCGTTGGTGTATCACTCTCCATGCGCCCGAAGACGCTGGCCATCGCCGGGAGCCTCCTCGTCGGCCTCGCTACCTTCGCGTTCGTCGGCTTCGGCGTCACGCATCTCATCGCTCGGCGGGCCGCCATCGGCGCGACGACCGAGGCCTCCCCGCTCATCGGCGCGCCCGCCGGCGTCACGGCCGCCATCGTCAGCGGGCTCGTGACGTACTACGTGTTGTGGCGGCACTTCGGCGTCCGGACGGCCTGATCCGCGACCGACTCGCGGCTCACCACTCCGGCGGCTGAAACCCCGCGTCGCGGAGGAGGTCCTTCCAGCGGGTCTGGATCGAGAGGCGCGAAACCTCCATCGTCTCGGCGACGCGCGACTGGGAGCGTTCCTCGCCGACGATGAGACTCCCGGCGTAGAGGCTCGCCGCCGCGACGGCCGGCTTCGACCGCTCGGCGCTCGGAACGTGCGATAAGAAGAGGTCGACCGCGACCGACCGGGCGTCGGAACCGAGTTCGAGGCTGTCGGCGGCGCGGTCGATGCGAGCCAGCCACTCCTCGTTTTCGACCCTGTCGCTGGCCCGGTACATACTCGGGAGTCGGTGGGCGTGGATAAAAACCGTTTGTCGGGGCGAAGCGATGGGTTGAATTTTCGGGGGATGAAGCGTGAAACGCGCGTGGGTAGCCAAGCCAGGAAACGGCGCAGCGCTTAGGACGCTGTCTCATAGGAGTCCGCCGGTTCAAATCCGGTCCCACGCACTTCTCCGCTCGAACGAACGTGAGAGCGGGAAGTGCAGACGGCCGGTTTGAACCCCGCAAGCCGCGCGCAGCGAACGAAGTGAGCGAGCACGTCTTGCCCCGGTTCAAATCCGGTCCCACGCATTTTCTGTCCGAGCGACAGCGAGGACGAAAATCGTGACGAGTGGATTTGAATCAGAAGAGTCACAACCCGGGAAACGAGCGCAGCGAGCGACCCGGAACGTCTCGGCGAGGTTCAAATCCGGTCCCCCTGTCGATTTAAAGAGCGGCAAGGATCAACACAATCTGGAAACTCGTATTACACGAACAACCGGTTAGAGAAAGGATACGGACGTGTTCAGCGCACCGCCGCGTATCCGGCCGACGCCTCGACGACCTGCCCGGTCTGCGTGTTCTCGAACACGGTGCTGTGACACTCGGGGCAGCGGTCGAAGAGAACGGTCACGGACCCGCCGCGTTCGACGGCTCTGATGGGTTGTCCACAGCCGTGACAGCGGAGTACCACGGATACGGGAATCATCGGCCTACCCGTGACCGCGACGTTCGAGAGGCGACGCCTTGCGCTCGTGACTGACTGGTGGTGCAGTGCCGGGGAGAGGGCCAGTTCGTGTTTCGGCGCATGGAACAGATGTGGTCGTGGAGCTGACAAGTCTGTTGACCCCCATCAGTTGACCCCTTTACATGTCTCGGTGGTCGTCCTCCCCGTCGATACCGACACCGGTCGGTCCGCCGATGTTCAGGGAGTTGCTGATGAGATTCACCTGTCCCCGCCGGAGTCGTTCGGAGACGGACTTGGCGGTGATGCCGAGGGACTCGGCGACCTCGGTCTGCGTGGCCTCTCGGGGGATGTCGAAGTGACCCATCTCCAGCGCACGGACGAGCGCCTCCCGCTGTTTCTCCGTGACGTTGTACTGCCCGAGCTTCGGCTGCGTGAGGTCGTAGAGCCTGAGTATCTGGACGTCGATGCCGTTCGACTGGTAGAACGATCGGAAGTCACTGAGCGCCGAACGGTCCGGAAATCGGAACTTTATCGTCCACTCCCCATCCGTGGCCGACGCTTCGAGGACGGCCATGCTCTCGTGTGAGTCGGCCAGCCAGTCGAGAAACCGTCCTCGGCCCTCGTTCCATCTGAGGCGGTAGAGAGCGCCCTCGGAGAACGTCGCGATCTTCCAGACGCGGTCGACTGCGGGCTCCGAGACGAGGACCTCGCGGAACCTCTCGTCGCATCCGTCATCGGTCCAGAGGTAGGGGAGCGGCGAGTGGTTCGTCGGGACGAGTCGCTCCGCCTCGACGACGACGTCCGGGAACGCCTCGAGGACGCCCTCGAACGCGACGTCCGACGCGGGGATAGTGCATTCGAGGACGACGGCCGTGTCGCCTCGGTCGCGCTGTTCCTCGCTCGACTGGGGGTCCGTCCGCTCAGTGTCGTCTGGTACACTCATGTCTGTGTGTGGAATAGGGGACTCTGTGATGTGCCCCGCGTGACGACCACGCGAAGAGAACAGAGCGTCGCACGCCAGACCGGTAACCCGGCTCTCTCGGCGAGACACGGACACACAGTGCGTATGTCGTTCCCGCCCACACGTACGCGCCTCCGACATAAAGACCCCGGGACGTGACGGTTCGGACTGTCGTCACTCCGCCGCGACATTCAGTCACTCGCGGAAACCGCCGGCGTCAGATGTCGCACCGGAGGCGATATCACCCCCGCGGAGGGGCTGAAGTCGAGTATGGACGTCCGCCGCTGGCGGGTGAGCACCGGCGCCGCACGTCCTCCTCGGCGGGCGACTGCAGACGCGTCCTCGGCTCCCCTCCCCGATTTTGAATCCCCGTTCTCGGTCAACATGATTCGGCTCCAGTAGTTAACGGCTTTATTTCACCAGCAGATACGATGGACCCCACGAGGGAAGCCGAGTCCGTCTCCTCGGGGTGTAGGTGCGATCCGGATCAGAGTGCGAAGAGCTACCTTCGCCCCGTCACACGTCCCGGCAGAGTCAGCACCCACAGAAGTGCTCGACGTCTCGCAGCGTCTCCGCACAGCACACCGGAGAGTGGTGTTTTTCCGTTCACGCGGAGAGGGTCGGGTATGAGCGTCATCGCGGAGTTCAGCGTCGCGGCGGACGCGTTCTGTCTGGGGGACGCGCTCGAAGCCGTCCCGACAGCGACTGCGGAGTTGGACCGCATGGTCGCCCACAGTCCGAAACACGTCATCCCGTTCGTGTGGATTCTGGAGGCGGACCGGGACGTGTTCGACGAGGCCGTTACCGACGACTCGACGGTCGAAGACGCGGAAGTCACGGACTCCTTCGAGGACGCACACCTCTACCATTTCTACTGGGCCGACGTCGTGAGCGACCGTCTCCACGTCATCCTCGACCACGACGGTGTGGTTCTCGAAGCGCGAGGAACCGCTGCCGGGTGGCAACTCGAGGTGCGCTTCGGCTCGCGCGAACACTTCCACGAGTTTCGAGAACACTTCGAGGAGTTCGGAGCGGTGACGCTTCACAGAATAACCGCTCCCGAGACACCCGAGCAAGAGCACTACCGCGTCTCTCCCAAGCAACGTGAAGCCCTCCTCATCGCGTACGAGAGCGGCTACTACGATGCTCCGAAACGGGTGACCGGCGAGGACGTCGCTCGGGAGTTGGGAATCACACAACAGGCCGTCTCGCAACTCTTACAACGGGGGACCAAGGCACTGATCGAAGACACGTTGACACGATATCGTGGAGACGGAAACTGAAACGAGCTTGTTAAAACAACCAGTAAGCCCACTCACCCGACCAGTGATAGTGCGTCCGTGGATGCTCACTCGCCTACGTCGACGACGTCTTCGGTCCGTCACGGAACTCGGTTCGGTCCACAAGCGTGCAGAGATACCGCCGCCGGCGGACGGTCCCGAGTTCCCTGTCGAGTTATCGGCGGCGCTCCGTCTCGGTGGCGAACGTCCCGACGTCTGCTCCGGACGGCCCGTCAGATCCAACCGAACGAATGACTGAGCGAATCCCCGTGCTCTGTGAGAACTGCGGCCAGCCGTACTCCGCCCGTCTCGTCGACGACGAAGTCCTCGTCCCGACCTCCGACGGCAGATGCAACTGTGGATCCGAACGGTTCGCCGAGGCCGAGTACGAGGGGAGAATCGACGACCGGGAGACTGACTGAAACACACCCAGCCCCTTCGGCATCATCAACTGGTCAATACGATGGCTCGGGTGAACGCCCCGTCGGTCGGAGCCCGAACCCGTCCGACGACCGCATGACGACGACGTAAACCCTTATCCCGAAGGCGTCCGAGTTACGGAGCAATGGCGACCCTCTCGGACCTCCTCGATTACCTCATCACGGACGTCGACGGTGTGTTCCTCTTCTCACCGAACAGTTCGTTCTACGAACAGGTCGCAGGCAACGACGCCGAGACGAGGGTCGTGGTCGTCGCCCCGCAGAACGCGGTCGAAGCGGAGTCGTACGTCGAACTCCCCCTGGAGTTCAAGAACGTCCGCGACCGCATCCGGTTCGGCATCGAAGGCGCGATGGACCGGGGCCTCGTCGCCGAAGGGGACGACCTCGCCTGCTCCGTCGCGATTTTCGACGGCGACCCCGACTCGGTCGTACGCGTGCGCGTGGACGAGGCGATGCGCTCGGGGCTGTACGACCTCTTCACGCACTCGCGCGCGGAACCGGGGGTCATCCGCGACGTCTTCGAGGTGGCTATCGAACTCGGGAAGAAGGGACAGAAGGGCAAGCCCGTCGGCGCGCTGTTCGTGGTCGGCGACGCCGGCAAGGTGATGAACAAGTCGCGGCCGCTGTCGTACAACCCGTTCGAGAAGTCCCACGTCCACGTGGGCGACCCCATCGTGAACGTCATGCTGAAGGAGTTCTCGCGGCTGGACGGCGCCTTTATCATCTCGGACTCCGGGAAAATCGTCTCCGCCTATCGGTACCTGGAACCCTCCGCGGAGGGTGTCGACATCCCGAAGGGGCTCGGCGCGCGGCACATGGCCGGCGGCGCTATCACCCGTGACACGAACGCGACGGCCATCGTGCTCTCGGAGTCGGACGGACTGGTACGGGCGTTCAAGGGCGGGCAGCTCATCTTGGAGATCGATCCGGAGGACTACTGACGATGCAGACGGCTGTGGAGCTGCTCGACACGGTCCCGACACGCGTGTGGCTCGCCCTCGGTGTGGTCGTTCTCGGCGTCGTCTTGGGGTATCTGACGAGCCTGCTTCTCGTGCGCCTCCTCCAGCGTCTCGGCGTCCCCGACGCCATCGAGGGGACGTCGTTCGAGCGGACCGCCCGCGACTTCGGCACCTCGACCGTCGTCATCGTCTCGCGGCTCGCGCGCTACTTCGTCATCGTCCTCGGCGTCCTGGTCGCGCTCTCGCTCGTCGGTCTCAACTACGTCGACCAGTTCGGCAGTGCCGTCGCGGCCTTCTTCCCTCAGCTGTTCGCGGCGGTGCTCATCCTCATCGTCGGGCTGGTCGTCGCCGACAAGGTCGAACTGTTCGTAGCCGAACTTCTCCGCGGGGTCAAACTGGAGCGCGTCGACGTGGTCCCGCTCGGCGCGAAGTACAGCGTCCTCTTCCTGGCGGCGCTCATCGCCCTCTCGCAGGTCGGCGTGGCGACCGGAGCGCTGATCGTGTTACTCGCCGCGTACTTCTTCGCCCTCATCGTGCTCACCGTCGTCGCGTTCAAACAGATGCTGGCGTCGGGTGCGGCCGGCATCTACCTCCTCCTCAACCAGCCGTACGGAATCGGTGACGAGGTCCGTGTCGGCGAAACGCAGGGTATCGTTTCCGAGATGGACCTGTTCGTGACACACATCGAGTCCGACGAGGAGGAACTCATCCTCCCGAACGACAAAGTGTTCGAGCGCGGTATCGCTCGCATCCGTTAAGCTCGTCCGTACTCTGACGGCCGAATTACGCCCCCGTGTCTCGTTTCACGTCCGCTTAATCGACGCGGCCGTATCTTCATACGAGAATAATAAAGAAAATACGCAAAATAGTATATTCAATATATCTTGAATTTCATCTTAATATTGTATTTCTCACATTTTCAGCGGTGATAGTCGGTGAGTTGATGTTATATACATCCTCCCGAACTGAGAAAGTGACGACCCTGCGGCAGGGGTCGCTTGGCACGCGAACCACACACCATGTCCGAATCTTCGAACTCTCTGGCACGCGAACCCACGCGGACGACGACGGTCCGCAGCACCGACACGACGACCCCCCGAACCGGCTACGACGCCGACACGGTGGCCGAGACGCTCCTCCGCGCCTTCTACGCACAGGACGAACGCGAGGCCTGCATCCGCGCCGGCGACGCGGCCGGTGCGGCCGACGCGGCGAACGCCGCCCGCGACCTGATGGGCGAGGCGTTCGTCGCGGAGTTCCCCCACGTCCCCGAGGGCCAGGCACACCTCGCGGGCGTCCGCTTCGTGGAGGCGCTCTTCCTCCAGGACGAGGTCGAGAACCGCGACGAGTTCGCGGCGGCCGCCGCGGACGGACTCGACGAGGCGCTGTTCCTGACGGACACCGACCCCGCGACGGCCCGATGCTTGACGACCCCCGCTGGGAACTGGTCGAGTCGTACCTCGAAGAGGTCTGTGAGTACGCGGGCATCGACGCGGCGTACGCCGGCGCACAGACCCGCTTCTGGAAACTCCACGGCCAGCAGATGAACTGGATGGACGCGGCGGCGACCGCCCACCGTATCAAGGTCGAGTCGATGCTCGACGGGACCGAAGCCGCACCTGCAGAGATTGCTCGCCTCGCCGACTACTTCGTCGCCGGCGTCGCCGGCCACGACGAGTGGGACGACGACGAGGTGGAGGCCGTCGACGGCATCGTCGGCCTCGTCACCACCTACTACGACGAACTGTTCACCCTCCGCGAGCGATAATCACCCGACACCCACGAGACCCACCCACACAATATACGACACCACTCTACCCTCCCACCGCACGAGACCCACCTTCACGACACCCGCACGAGACCCTTTACGTCTTCACTCGCCGCCGCGTCCTGCCTGGCACGCACGGGACGAGGCGGCTCTCTTTCGTTCTCATCCACCACGACGGTTACCGGGATCAAAATTATATTTTCAAAATAACTTCTTCGAATCGTATATGTAGCACACGCATTAAGCTCTCTGAGCCAGTACGTGTGGTATCCCATATGTCCTCGCTGTCTCCCGCGGTCTACGTCGAAGCCTTCCACAGCGCGGATACGCCGATGCTCGTTTTCGACCTGAACTTCCTCGTTCGCGACGTCAACCGCGCGGGCCAGGCGTTCACCGGCTACACCCGTGACGAACTGGTCGACGAACCCGTCTCGGTCATCGCCGGCAACGACGACGTCGTCGACGAAATCGTCGAGACGCTCATCCGCGGAGAGCCCTGGCAGGGCGAGTTCGCCCTGCAGACCAAGTCCGGCACGCGCGTGTACGGCCGCGGGTCGACGGCACCGATCGTCGTCGACGGCAAGACGAAGGGGTACGTCGCCATCTTCGTCGACACGACGAAGCAGCGCCGGTACGCGAGCACCTCGCGCGTGCTGAGCCGACTGCTCCGACACGACCTCCGCAACGAACTGAACATCCTGTACGGTTACATCGACCGGGCCGCGGCGAGCGCCGACGACACCGAGGTGCTCGAGGCGCTCGAACAGGCCCGCGCACAGGTGATGCAGGTCGTCGGGCGCGCGGACCGCGTCCGAAAACTGCGCGACCTCCTCGAACAGTCGTACGACGCCGAGAGCGACCCGGTCCGCCTCGCCGAGGTGCTCGAAGAGCGCGTGAAAGCCGTCCAGAAACAGTTCCCCGACGCCGACATCTCGCTCGGACCGGTGCCCGGGGTTCGAGTGTACGCCGACGACCTCCTCCCGGCCGCGCTCGACGCGCTCTTAGAGAACGCGGTCGTCCACAACGACAAGGCGGTCGCCGAGGTGGAGGTCGACGTCATCGACCGTCAGACCGACGTCATCATCCGCATCTGTGACAACGGGCCGGGCGTCCCCTACGAACAGCGCGACCTCATCTTCGGCCGCGAGGACACCGACGTGGTCCACCACGGGACGGGGATCGGTCTGTTCCTCGTCGACAACATCGTCGACAACTACGACGGCGCCGTCTGGGTCGAGGAGAACGACCCCGAGGGCGCGGTGTTCGCCGTCCGCCTCCAGCACGCCTCGGAGGCCGTGATCGGACAGGACGCCGCGGGGTCGTGCGACGACGACTGATCTTCCACGTCACCGCGCTTCCGCGTCTCCCTCCCCACGGTCGCCCTCCTCGTCCGCCTCGGCCGCTTCGCCC
The DNA here is from genome assembly GCF_002906575.1 of Salinigranum rubrum. Classification (NCBI taxonomy): domain Archaea; kingdom Methanobacteriati; phylum Methanobacteriota; class Halobacteria; order Halobacteriales; family Haloferacaceae; genus Salinigranum; species Salinigranum rubrum. Next base: position 2,100,982 of record NZ_CP026309.1, on the reverse strand, counting down.
GCTTCGTCGCCCCGGGAAACGACGCGCGCAGGGACGCCCGCGACGGTTGCCCCCGGTGGCACGTCTCTCTCCACTAGCGAGTTCGCGGCCACCTGCGCGTCCGCACCGATGTGTACGCCCGGGAGGACCACCGCGCCGGCACCGATCATCGCCCGCTCGCCCACGTGAACCTCGCCCGTCCGGTACTCCTCCTGGAGGAACTCGTGGCAGAGCAGCGTCGCGTCGTAGCCGACGATGGCGTCGTCCTCGACGGTGATGAGTTCGGGCCAGAAGACGTCCGGGGTCGACTCCAGTCCCCACGCGACGCCCTCCCCGACGGTCATCCCGAGCGCCCGAAAGAGGTGGTTCTTCAGCCGAAGGCTCGGCGACGCCCGGGCGACGAGGACGGTCGCGTAGTTCCGCGAGACGACGAGCGGGGACTTCGCGTCGGTCCACCGCATCAGGGAGTTGCCTCTCCCCCGAGTCGGGTGGCGAGTGAGGCGGTCGTGGCGGCGTCCCGTCGTCGACTCCTCGTCTCTGCTGTCCTCGTCTGGGGCGTCTGTCACGCCACGGGATTCGACAGCGATGTGTAAAAACCTCTGTCTCCACCGCTCGCTGGGGGAGGACTCGGTCGCTGGAGACGAACCGGGCCCCACGACGCGAGCGAGGGAGTCGGCCGGGGTGGGTGTGGCTGCGGTCTCACCGCGCCCGTGTCTCGGTCGTGTCGGCACTCACCGCGACTGCGCGATAGCTACACGCACACCGAGTCGTACAGCGCCGGTTCGCGTCACTCGCCGCGCAGTTCGTTCATGTGGTCGATGCGCTGGCGGAGCAGGTCGTGCGTGCCGATGTCGTGTCGGACACGGAGCCCCGCGCCCGCGGCGGCGAGCGCACCGTCGGCGATGCCCTCGGCCTTCTCGATGGTGTCGCCGAGGCCGACGACGGCGAACGACCGCGACGTGGTGGTGTAGATGCCGTCCTCGCGCTGGTCGACCGAGGCGTAAAACAGCAGCGCGTTCCCGACGCTCTCCTCGTCGACTTCGATTTTTGCCCCCGACGCGGGGTCGGTGGGGTACCCCTCGGGGACGGCGTACTTGCAGACGGTCGCCTGCTTCTCGAAGTGGAGGTCGGGCAGGGACTCGCCGTCGCGGGCGGCGGTCAGCACGTCGACGAACGGCGTGCGGAGCACGGGAAGCGTATTCATCGCCTCGGGGTCGCCGAAGCGGGCGTTGAACTCCACGACCTTCGGCCCTCCGCGGTGAGCATGAACTGTCCGTAGAGGACGCCCTTGTAGTCGGGCAGCGCGTCGACGACGCTTTCGATGACCTCGACGGCCGCGGCGTAGTCGCCCTCCTGCATGAACGGCAGGTCGAGCGAGGCGTTCGAGTACGACCCCATCCCGCCCGTGTTGGGACCCTCGTCGCCCTCGTACGCTCGCTTGTGGTCCTGCACGGCGGGCGTCACGCGGACGTCCCCGTTCGCCACCAGCGCCTGGACGGTGAACTCCTCGCCGACCAGTCGCTCTTCGAGAACGACTCGGTCGTATCCCTCCTCGCGGAGGTACGCCTTCGCCTCCTCTTCGGTGACCTGGTCGCCGATGACCTTGACGCCCTTCCCGCCGGTCAGCCCCGCGGGCTTCACCGCGAGGTCCCCCTCGAAGGAGTCGATGTAGTCGCAGGCGGCCCCGGTGTCGTCGAACACCTCGAACGCCGGACAGCCGGGCACGTCGTTCTCTTTCATGAATCGGCGCTGATACGCCTTGTCCGTCTCGATGCGCGCTTCTTCTTCTCGGGGACCGAACGTGTACACCCCCGCGTCGTCGAGGCCGTCCGCGACACCGGCTTCGAGCGCCGACTCGGGACCGATCACGGCCAGCGTCGCGCCGATTTCCTCGGCGTAAGCGACGATGTCGTCGACGGCGGTTTCGTCGATGGTCTCGACCGATTCGGCGAGCCGAGCGATGCCCGGGTTCCGGTTCGACGCACAGGCGTACAGCGCACAGTCGTCGGCGACGGCGCGGGCGATGGCGTGTTCGCGGCCGCCTCCTCCCACCAAGAGTACGGTCTCCGTCATTATCGGAGGAGTTCATCACGAGAGTGTAAAGGTTACCTTTCGTCCGAGGGAATCTGTACACGGATGTGTGTTCCTCCTCGACCGTCCGTACCCGTGCGGTGCGTGGCGTCTTTACGTCGCGGAGCCGATTCTCGACTATGGACCACGCCGGACGCAACCGCCTCGACGAGGAGGAGAGTCCCTACCTCAGCCAGCACGCCGACAACCCCGTCCACTGGCAGCCGTGGGACGAGCGGGCGTTGGCGGAGGCGCGCGAGCGCGACGTCCCCATCTTCCTCTCGGTCGGCTACTCCGCTTGCCACTGGTGTCACGTCATGGAGGAGGAGTCGTTCGCCGACGAGTCGGTCGCGGAGTTCCTCAACGAGCACTTCGTCCCCATCAAGGTCGACCGCGAGGAGCGACCCGACATCGACTCGATTTACATGACCATCTGCCAGCGGACCACCGGACGCGGCGGCTGGCCGCTGTCGGTGTGGCTCACGCCCGACGGCCGCCCGTTCTTCGTCGGGACGTACTTCCCCCCGACGGCGCGACAGGGGATGCCCGGATTCAGGGACGTGCTCGAACGACTCGCCGAGTCGTGGGAACAGGACCGAGACGAGATCGAGAACCGCGCCGACCAGTGGGGCGCCCTGCTCAGAAACGAACTGGAGGAGACGCCCGACACGGGGGGAGAGGTCTCCTCGGAGGCGCTGTCGAACGCGACGAGCGCCGCGCTCCGGAGCGCCGACCGCGAGTACGGCGGCTTCGGCTCTTCCGGACCGAAGTTCCCCCAGCCCTCGCGGCTGGAACTCCTCCTGCGGTCGCACGTCCGGACGGGTCGAGAGGAGCCCCTCCAGGTCGCCACGCGAACGTTAGACGCGATGGCCGACGGGGGGATGTACGACCACCTCGGCGGCGGCTTTCACCGCTACGCGACCGATCGAAAGTGGGTCGTCCCGCACTTCGAGAAGATGCTGTACGACAACGCCTTGCTCCCTCGTATCTACCTCGGCGCGTATCAGCTCACGGGCACAGAGCGGTACGCGCAGGTGGCGAGGGAGACGTTCGCGTTCCTCGACCGCGAACTCTCTCACCCGGAGGGCGGCTTCTACAGCACGCTCGACGCTCGGAGCGAGGGGGAGGAAGGGACGTTCTACGTCTGGACGCCCGAGGGAGTAGCCGACGTGCTGGACGACGAGGAACTGGTCGACCTCGTCTGCGACCGCTACGGCATCACCCCCGGCGGCAACTTCGAGGGCGGGTCGACGGTGTTGACCCTCGCGGCGAGCCTCTCGGACCTCGCCGACGAGTACGACCGCTCGGTCGAGGACGTGCGCGCCAGACTCGACGGCGCCCGCGAGCGCCTGTTCGAAGCCCGCACAGAGCGCGTTCGCCCGGCGCGGGACGAGAAGGTGCTCGCCTCGTGGAACGGGATGACCGTCTCCGCGCTAGCGCTTGGCGGGCGCGTCCTCGACGACTCGTACGCCGAGCGCGCCGAGAAGGCGCTCTCGTTCGTTCGTGAACGCCTGTGGGACGCGGAGGAGAGACGGCTCGCCCACCGCTACAAGGACGGGGACGTGAAGGGGCCGGGCTTCCTCGAAGACTACGCCTTTCTGGCTCGCGGCGCGTTCGACCTCTACCAGGTGTCGGGCGACGTCGACCACCTCGCGTTCGCGCTCGACCTCGCGCGGGCCGTCAAGGAGGAGTTCTGGGACCCGGAGGGAAAGACGCTGTACTTCACGCCCGCGAGCGGCGAAGGGCTGGTGACGCGCCCACAGGAGTTGTCGGACCAGTCGACGCCGTCGTCGCTGGGGGTGACGGTCGACCTCCTCTTCGCCCTCGACGGGTTCGCACCCGACGCCGACTTCTCGGAGGTGGCCCGGCAGGTGCTGGAGACGCACGCGAACCGCATCCAGGGCAACCCGATGGAGCACGTCACCCTCGCGCTCGCGGCCGACACGTACCACCAGGGGGTGCTCGAACTCACCCTCGCGGCGGACGAACTCCCGGAGGCGTGGCGCGAGACGCTCGCCACGCGCTACCTCCCGGCGGCCGTCGTGACCCGGCGACCGGCCACCGACGCGGCGTTGGGGACGTGGCTCGAACGGCTCGATATCGACGAGGCGCCGCCGGTCTGGGCCGGTCGGGAGGCGCGCGACGGACCGACGGTGTACGCCTGTGAGGGCTTCACCTGCTCGCCGCCGAAGTCTTCGGTCGAGGAGGCGCTTTCGTGGTTCGAGGGCGACGGCGAAAGCGGAGCAGACGGGGCGTGAGCGTGTCGACCTGAGCAGGCTGTCGGCGGTCGGGATGGCGGGTGCAGCGTACGTACCGCTCGGTCGCTGACTCCTCTCGCGTTCTCTCGATGCTGTCCCCAGCGACGCCTCTCGCTGAAACACACGACGCCGTGCTGAGCAGTTGATCCGTGCGGTCGTCGTCGAGAACGACCGTCGAAAGTCCGCAGGTTAGTCGTCGGCTTCGACGGCTTCGGCCCCGAGTTGCTCCGCGAGGTACACCGCGACCGGCACGTCCTCCTTCTCGACGAACCGCGCGACCTCTTCGCCGTCGCGCTCGACGACGACCGTCGGGATGAGTTCGATGCCGTACTCGTCGACCCGCGGCCCGACCTTCGAGCCGTCCTCTTCCTTCTCGACCGGGTAGTGGTGGACGCGCTCGACGGGGACGCCCGCGGCCGCCAGCGCGGCCCCGAAGTCGGGCAGTCGCGCCCGGCAGTCCTTGCACCAGTCGCCGCCCCACACCCTGAACGTGAGGCCCTCTCGTGAGAGAGCCTCGACGACCTCCGGGTAGGAGTCGGCGTCCCACGCGGGGTTCGGCTGCATCGTTTCGAGTCGCTCGGGTTCGCTCATTGTCCCCGCTTGGAAACGGAGGGATATATACTGCCTGCTGTCCGGCCACGACTCCGACCGTCCGGTCGTCAGGCCCTCGTTACCGCCGCCGGACCTGTCGGTTCCCCTCCTCGCCGGTGATGGCGACGTCGAACGGCTGGGTCATCGTTGCGACCGTCTGCTCGTCGTGGGCACCGGGGTCGATAGTCGCGACGAGGACCGCCTCTTCCCGGTCGATCCGGCCGCTGAGGACGTGAACGAATCTGAACGCGGCGTCGAGCGTGGTGTGCTGTAAGAGCGCGGTCAACGAGTCCAGTTCGACGAGCACGGGACCGTCGACGTCCTCGAACACGCGGGTGAGCGCCACGCCGTACTCGGTGAGGCTGTCGGGACCCCCGACCCGGTAGACGCGGTCGCTGTCGAAGCTGTCGGGGACGTTCGGCGCGACGAGGCGGGTGTCGTCGTCGTCATCGAACCCCGGCGGAAGCCGCCCGAACCGCACGTCGACCCGGGGGACGCGCTCGTCCCCGAGACGGGCGGTCAGATCGAGGGCTGGTCGGGGCGTGAAGGAGGGCCCGTGAACGAGTACCGACGACTCTTCGGCGTGGAGGGCGAACGGCCCGTCCGTCGACTCGGTCATGTTGTGTGCTTGAGACGTGATCCGGACATAAAAGTACATACCGATTACGTCCCCTCCCGGGTTCGTCATCGGTTTATTAGCGGCCGTGTAACCGGAGGTTATGGACCGGAGTATCCTCGGCACCGTCGGCTCTCCACTGGTACAGGTCTCCTCGCCCGACGGGACGACGGTGGCGGCGAAGGTCGAGTCGAAGAATCCGGGCGGGTCGGCGAAGGACCGCCCGGCGCTGGCGATGATCGAGGCCGCCGAAGACGCCGGCGAGATCAAACCGGGCGACGCGCTCGTGGAACCGACGAGCGGCAACACGGGCATCGGCCTCGCCGTCGTCGCCGCGGCGAAGGGGTACGACCTCACGGTCGTCATGCCCTCGTCGAAGTCGCCCGAACGCCGCGGCATCATGAAGGCGTACGGCGCGACCATCGAACTGGTCGACGGCGACATCTCGACGGCGAAAGACCGCGCGGACGAACTCGAAGCCGAAGGAATGCACCAACTTCGCCAGTTCGAGAACCCCGCGAACCCCGAGGCGCACTACCGGACGACCGGCCCCGAGATACTCGAACAGGTCGACGGGCGGGAGGTCGACGCGCTCGTCGCCGGCGTCGGCACCGGCGGCACCATCACGGGGACGGGCCGCAGACTCCGCGAGGAGTTCCCCGAGATGGAGATAATCGCCGTCGAACCCGCCGACAACGCCGTTCTCTCGGGTGGCGAACCCGGCATCGACGACTTCCAGGGGATGGGTCCGGGGTTCGTCTCGCCGAACCTCGACGTCGACCTCCTCGACGGCGTCGAGACCGTCACCATCGACGAGGCCGAGGCCGAATGTCGACGGCTGGCTCGGGAAGAGGGCATCCTCGTCGGTCAGTCCAGCGGCGCGTCGAACCTCGCCGCGAAGTGGACCGCCGAGCGTCTCCTCGAAGCGGGCGTCGACGACCCACTCGTCGTGACAGTGTACTGGGACAGCGGCGAGCGGTACATGTCGACCGGGATGTTCGACACGGAGTGAACGACAGGCCGTTGTCGTCTCTCACTGGCGGTCGGCAGCCTCGCCGACGGCGCCCGCCGGTAACTCGTCACGACGGCCCGAATCAGAGGTCGACGCCGTGGCGTTCCATCAGCGTCGGCACGCTCTCTGGGTCCATCTCCAGGTCGTGCCGGGCGCAGATTTCCCCGACGCGCGCCATCGTCTGCTCGTCGGGCGGTCCCCCCGAGAGGACGTCGGCCACCTCCTCGAAGTAGGCGGCGAACCCGCCGGGGGAGATGAACTCGAGGAACCGGAGCGGGTCGTCGCCGTCGTTCCAGAACGTGTGCCACACGTCCCGTTCCTTGACGACAATCTCGCCGGCTTCGACGGTCGACACCGTCTCCCCTTCCTGGACGCCGAGGGTCCCCTCCAGCACGAACGATATCTCGTCCTCGTGGCTGTGTCGGTGGAGGGGCGCCCCGAGCGTCTGCGGCGGGAGCGTATGCTCGACCACGGCGACGCCGCTCTCGCTCTCGTCGGGGGCGACGAGGAGTTTCGCACCCAGCGACTGGACCATCACGTCGTACTTCGTCCACGTCTCGCTCATGTCTCTGGACTGTTAACGAAGTGATATAACAGTGTGGGCCGTGCCGGGGCTGCGGTACTCTCACCCGGCGTCGAACTCCGCGGCCGTCAACCGGACGACAACGGTCCGCTGAACGTCGCGGAGGTCGTACTCCGGCAGGCCGCCCTCGACGCGCGAGGCGAACATCGGCTCGACCAACTGGCCGTCGACGACGCCGAAGACGGCCGCGTACTCGTCGGTCTCGTCGGGGTCAAGCCGGCCGTCTCTGACCTTCGCCGCGAGGTCACGCGAGAGCCACTCGTCGGGGTCGATGGAGGGGTCGAGCACGAGCGACCGGTCGGCGAAGCGGACGAGATACCAGTTCAGGTCGTTGAGGAGCGACACCGCCGCGCCGAGGCTCACCGTGTCGACGGCAACCGAGTTTGTGAACGGTTCGTCGAGGTCGTACGTCGACAGCGCCGCCCGAGACGTCTCTCTGGAGAGGAGTTCGTACCGGAGGTTCACGTCCTCGGAGCCGACGATGCAGACCCGCGTCACGTCCGCGGAGTCGCTACGGGCGAGTAAAGGGGTTGTGGTCGCTGCTCAGTGCGACCAGGCGTCGACGCACTCCTCGGAGCAGAAGACGAACCGCTCGCGCTCCAGCCCGAGCTTTCCTGTCGTGGGACGGTGGCGGAGGAGTTCCATCCCGTAGTGGTCGTCGTCGAGCGCGACGTCGACCCCGCAGTTCGCACAGTCGTCGACCCCCGCGCGCCAGTAGGCGTACGCCCTGACGTCGTGGACGACCCAGTCGGGACCGGGACGCGGTCGGGAGACGTGGCGTTTCGTGTGGGACATGGGCGAACGTACGGACTCCAGCAACCTAAATCCATTTTTGTGTGATTGTTCACGGTGTTTCAACGAACCCGTCGTGAAACAATGCAATCTGGCTATCTGAATGTCGAGTAATCCGTGTTCCAAATGTGGTTCTGCGTGTCTGTCGTCCGGTTCGGTTCCCGTGCGTCGACTCGTGTCCCGTCAGTCGACGCGTTCGGTCTCTTCGGCGCTCTCGACGACTACCACGTCGCGGGCGACGCGGGCGGCGTGGTCGAGCAGGTCGTCAGGTTCGGCGGCCTCGACCGCCGCGCGCGTCGCCGCCGTCTCGGGGTGCGCCGGAGCGATCCGCTCACAGCCGACGGGAAGGGTGGCGTCGTCGAACGTCCCCAGTTCGCGGGCGCAGGCGACGATGTCCGGCTTGTCCCGGGTCAAAAGCGGACGGTGGACTGGATAGCCGACCGCGGCGTCGGTCACGGCGAGGTTCGGACCGGTCTGGCTCGACTTCTGCCCGACGGCCTCGCCCGTTGCGAGCGCCTGGGCCCCCTCGCGCTCGGCGACGACGCTCGCCATCCGAAGCATCGCCCGCCGGAGCGAGAGCATCCGCGTGTCGTCGATTTCCTGCACGACGCGCTCGACGACCGGTCCGCCGTGGACGATTCGTAGTCGTCCGTCGACGTTGGGCGCGCGCCGGCGGAGCCGTTCGACGGTTTCGACGGCGCGCTCGCGGTGGTCGACGCCGCCGTACGCGCCCAAATCCACGTAGAGGGGAACGACCCGACACCCCCGCCGGAGGAGGTGCCACGCCGCGACCGGGGAGTCGATGCCACCGCTCACGAGCGCGACGACGGTCCCCTGCGTTCCGACCGGGAGGCCGCCCGGTCCGTCGTACTGGATGGCGCTCACGTACGCTTCCTCCCGGCACTCGGCGCGGTACACCCGGTCCGGGTCGTCGAGGTCGACGCGTCCGCCGACCCGGTCGAGTATCTCCCTTCCCCCGACGCGTTCGACGTCGCTCCCGCTGAACGTCCTGTCCTCGCCGGCGACCGAGGCGCGGACGGCGAACGTCTCCTCGGGTGGCCGTGCGAGCGCCAGGCCACACAGCGCCTCGACGACCGCGCCGATCGTCGGCTCACAGCGTCGCGCCGGCCGGGCCCAGACGGCGCCGGGCACCTCGCCGGCCGCCCGCGCACAGCGGTCGGGGTCGTCGCCGTCGACGTAGAGCCGCGCCCACGACCGCTCGACGGTCGCGTCGAGGCCGCGGTCGGCGAGCACGGCGTCGAGGTTTTCCGCGAGTCGGTCGAGCATCCGTCTCCGGACGGCGCTGCTCTTCGTTCCGATCTCCCCGTATCCGACTACGACGACGTCGGCCGCGTGAGCCACACTCTCTCTATCTGCTCGGCGGGCTTTGCGTTTCCGGCCGCGCGCGTCGTGTGGTCCGTACTCCTGGTCTCGAATATTGAGCCCACGGGAGAATTAATATAAACCGCTTTGTACGTCTCGGGCGAGAGTGCACCAGCGACCGATTTCGCCGACCGAACCTCCATCCTTCCCCAATGTCTGACCTGACCGACGGTTCACACGCCCACGCCGCCGCCCCACCAGTCGACCTCGACTTCGATGGCGACGACGACGAGCGGGCGGTCGACCTCGACGACACCGACCTGTATCTCAACCGCGAACTCTCCGAACTCGCCTTCCAGCGCCGCGTCCTGAACGAGGTGCTCGACGAGCGTAACCCCCTCTTGGAACGGATCCGCTTTCTCGCTATCGTCACGAAGAACCTCGACGAGTTCTTCATGAAACGCGTCGGGGGGCTGAAACAGCAGATGGACGCGGGCGTGACCGAGCGGGCGGTCGACGGCCGCACCCCCAGAGAGCAGTGGGAAGCCGTCCACGAGGCGGCCGGACCGATGTTCGAGCGGCAGGCCGCGTGCTACCGCGACGTGCTCAGACCGGCACTGGCCGAGGCGGGCATCGAAGTCGCGGACTACGACGACCTCACGGAGACGCAGGAGCGAAAGATGCGCTCGTACTTCGAGGAGTCGGTGTTGCCCACGCTCACCCCGCTGTCGTTCGACCCGGCGCACCCGTTCCCGTTCATCTCCAACCGCTCGCTCTCGCTCGCGGTCCTCACCCGGAAGCGCGGCGAGACCGACCCGACGTTCACCCGGGTGAAGATCCCACAGAACCGCCCGCGACTGGTCGAGGTCGAGACGCGCGGGAGCGGTCGGCGGTTCGTCCTCCTCGAAGAGGTCGTCCGCGCCAACCTCGACCTGCTGCTCCCGAACGTCGACATCGTCGACACCGCGCTGTTTCGCCTCACGCGGAACGCCGAAGTCCGGCGGAACGAGGAAGTCGCCGAGGACCTCATCGAGGCTATCCAGGAGGTGCTCGAACAGCGACGGTTCGCCTCCGCGGTCAGGATGGAACTCGAAGCGGGTACGCCGGACACCGTCCGCGACCTCCTGATGGAGGAACTCGACCTCTCGGAACGGGAGGTGTACGACCTGGAAGGTCCCATCGACTACCGCGAGTTCATGGACCTCACCGGCCACGACCGCCCGGACCTGAAACTCGACGACTGGTCGCCGCTTCCGCACCCGCGACTGTCGGTCGACGGTGGACTCCCCGAGTCGGCCGAAAGCCACGACGAGACAGTGTTCGACGCGATTCGCCGCGACGACATCCTCCTCCACCACCCGTACCACTCCTTCACCGACACGGTCCAGCGGTTCCTCGACGAGGCGGCCAACGACCCCGACGTCCTCGCCATCAAGGCGGCCATCTACCGGACCGCGTCGGACTCGAAGGTCATCCAGTCGCTCATCGACGCCGCCGACAACGGCAAGCAGGTCGCGGTGATGGTCGAACTGAAGGCCAGATTCGACGAGCAGAACAACCTCGAATGGGTGCGGACCCTCGAAGAGGAGGGTATCCACGTCGCGTACGGCACCGTCGGGCTGAAAACGCACACGAAGACGGCACTCGTGGTGCGAGAGGAGGACGACGGCGTCCAACTGTACTCGCACGTCGCCACCGGCAACTACCACTCCGAGACGGCGAAGGGCTACGTCGACCTCGGCCTCCTCACCGCCGACCGCGACATCGGCCAGGACCTCGTGAAGGTGTTCAACTTCTTCACCGGCCCCTCGCTGGACGAGGAGTTCCGCAAACTGCTCATCTCTCCGGTGACCATGCGCGAGCGGCTGACGGCGATGGTCCGCCGCGAGGCCGACCACGCCCGCGAGGGCCGCCGCGCCCGTATCGTCGTGAAGGCGAACGCCCTCGAAGACCCCGAGATGGTCGAAGAACTGTACCGCGCGTCGATGGCCGGCGTCGACATCGACCTCGTCATCCGCGACATCTGTCGGCTCCGTCCGGGCATCGAGGGCCTCAGCGAGACGGTCGACGTCTACAGCATCGTCGACCGCTTCCTCGAACACTCGCGGATCTTCTACTTCGAGAACGCGGGCGACCCCGAGTACTACCTCGGGAGCGCGGACTGGATGACGCGCAACCTCGACAACCGCGTCGAAGCTGTCGCGCCGGTCGACGACCCCGCCGTCCGCGAACAGCTCCGGTTCGTCCTCGAACTCTGCCTCCGCGACAACCGCTCGGCGTGGACGATGAACCCGGACGGGACGTACGATCAGCGCGTCCCCGAGGAGAACGAACCGACCGTCAACACCCAGGACGTCCTGATGGCGTGTAGCCGCGCCGCCCACGAGACGGGTGACGACCGCGGCATCGTCCCCGAACACCCCGCGGTCGAGACGGACCTCCTCCTCGACGGAACGCCGACGCCCACGCGGACGGACGGCGCGTCGGCACACCAGGAGGGGGCCGACAGTCCCGGCGAACGCGACGGCGACAGCGAGCCGACGACCGGGTCGACCGACGAACTGCCGGCGGTCCTCGACGCACACCCCGACCGGTGGTACGTCCCCGACAGCCAGCGGTACAGTTTCGCGGTCCGAACGCCGGACGGGGACCGCACGTACCGCAAGACGGTGGACGCGGCAGCGGCGCTGGTCGAGCGGTACTGGGCGGGCGAGGAGTGAGACCCGGTCAGAAAAGAGACGACGCGGTGTCGAGAGCTAGGAGAAGTCGGACATCGTCCGCGTCATCGACCAGTAGGCGGCCGTCTGGCGCGTGTGCGTCGAGCGGTCTCTCGTGCTGTGGTCGACGGCGGGGCCGGGGGCGGGTTCCGCGTCGGATGCGAGCGTGTCGGCGTGGGTTGCGTCGTCTGCTGACATTGTCAACTATGAAACGCGACTGGGTGTTAAACGTTGTCTACCATCGCGTATAAGGTGTGAATATTGTATCGAGAGCGGGTGAGAAACACACGATGCACCGGATCGCTCGTGAGCCCTATTGAGCGATCAGAACGTCCGGAGTTCGCCGTCGATGACGCGGTCGGTGATGTCGGTGACGGCGGCGAGTTCCCGGTCGACGATGGCCGCGATGTCCTCCTCGATGTCGCCGACCTCCACCTCTGATTCCGTGACGAGTTCGACGTCGGCGACGTGCGGCTGGTCGATGGGGCGGCCGATCTGACTCAGGAGGCGCACCCGGAGGTCACGGATACCGTCGACCTCGTCGACGACCGTGTGGGCGATTTCGGTCGAGAGGAGGTTGTAGATCTTCCCGATGTGGTTGACCGGGTTCTTCCCCGAGGTGGCCTCCATCGACATCGGGCGGTTCGGGGTGATGAGCCCGTTCGAGCGGTTCCCCCGACCGACGGAGCCGTCGTCGCCCATCTCGGCCGACGTCCCCGTGGTCGTGAGGTAGATGGCGCCCTCGTCGTAGTCGTCGGCGGTGTTGACCTCGACGTGGACCTCGCGGTCGGTGTACCCCTCGGCGAGGTCGGTGACGAACGTCTGGACGTCGTCGACCGCGCGCTGGTAGGCCGCCATGTCCTCGACGTAAGCGTCGACCATCGCGACGGCGACGGTGAGGTCGATGCGGTCGCCCTCGCGCTTTCCCATGATCTTGATGTCGGGGCCGACCTCGGGGTTCTTCGCGGCGTAGCGACCGTTGAGCGCCTGTTCGGCCTCGAGCACGATGCGTTCGGTCTCCGTGAGCGGGGCGTGACCGACGCCGAAGCTCGTGTCGTTCGCCATCGGCACCTGCCCGTCCTCGCCGAAGACGTCCTTGAGGTCGCCCGACCCCTCGCCGAGGCGGACGTCGATGACGATGTCCGTCCCGACCTCGAGTTCGGGGATGGTCTCGCGGAGGTAGTCGCGGGCGGCTTCGAGGGCGACGGAGTCGACCGGGAGGTCGTGCTCGATGCCGTCGTCGGTGACGTAGTGTTTGGTCGCCCGACCGACGATGAGCACGTAGATGGGTTCGAGCATCTCGCCGCCGCCGAACGCGGGCGCGGCCGAACCGGCCACCAGTTGCGTCTCGTCGGTGTTGTAGTGGAGGACGTCGCCGACGCGCTCGCGGTAGAGGTTCGAGAGCACGCGGGAGACGCTCTCGGCGATGCCGTCGCAGATGGAGTCGGGATGTCCGAGCCCTTTTCGCTCGACGATCTCTACCCCCTGGTCTTCCACGGCGAGTCGGCCGACGGACTCGATCTGGATGTTCCGCTCGGTCATTGTCTCCCGGTAGACTCGGCCCTCGCCTATAACTTGCGGAAAGTTTCCCGGGTGTGTGTATTACTCTCAGGAATCCCCCGACGAGGGCGCTCTGTCGGCCGTGACGCGCGCTCCGTCGTCGGCCCCGTCGAGGAGCAACCCGAGATACGAGGTCCTGATCTGGTCGTCGGGGTCGAGCCCGATGGTTTCGAGGAGTTCGAAGGCCCCCTCGCGCGCCGCGTCGACGTCCGCGGCGTCGGTCTCGACTTCGACGAACGTGCCGACGTCGGTCACGTCGTCCAGCGTGACGGTGTACTCGCCGACGCGGAAGCGCGCGCGCTCCTTCTCGACGACGGCCGCTGGCTCGAAGCCGAGCGCCCGGAGGATCGAATCCATCGTCTCGCCGTCGTCGACCCCCGTTTCGTGCTCACGCCGGGTCTTCGACGCGCTGTCGACGAGCGGTCCCTTGTAGGTGACGTGTGTCTCTCGGTCGCCGTTCTCGGCCTCGGTCCGACGGATACGAAGCGCCTCGTCCGTCTCGGCGAACCGACGGTGGGGGGCGTCGTAGTAGGTGTCGCGCTGGACGACGGTCCCCAGCGCGTCCGCGTCCACGTCCGAGAGTCGCGCCCGAACCGCCGCGTGGTCGGTGGGCACCTTGACCTCCACCTCGTACATACTGAGAGCCACGGCGAGGCCGGTGAAAAGCGTGGCCGTCTCCCGTCAGAGGGGCACGAGGGGCCGAGTGCCCATCGGTGACCTGTCTCCGATCCGGTCTGCGGCCTGAAACGTGATTCTTAAGAGTCGGACGACTCACCTTGGGGTATGACCGATGACCAGCAGGCGGAGTCGGTGGACGAACCGGACGCCGCCGAAACCGAGGAACCGGAAGCGACTGACACCGAGGAAGTCGAGGAGGAGAGCGGCCTCCAGCAGGGCGACTTCGTCCGCATCGCGTACACGATGCGCACCATCCCCGACGATGACGACGACGAGGAAGAGGGGATGGTCGTCGACACCACCGACCCCGAAGTCGCCGAGGAGGCCGACATCGACACCGACGAGTACGAGTTCGAGCCGCGCATCATCATCCTCGGCGAGGGCCACGTGTTCGAGGCCGTCGACGAGGCGCTCGTGGGCTCCGAAGCGGGCGATTCGGGCACCGTCACCATCCCCGCGGCCGAGGCGTTCGGCGAGGTCGACGAGGACGAGATTCGCACCGTGAGCGCCTCGAAGATCGACGAGGACGACCGTTACCCCGGCGCGCAGGTCCAGATCGACGGCGAACAGGGCCGCATCGAGACGATCATCGGCGGCCGCGCCCGCGTCAACTTCAACCACCCGCTCGCAGGCGAGGACCTCGAGTACGAGTACGAGATCCTCGAAGTCGTCGACGACCGCACGGAGCAGGCGAAGGGGCTCTTCGGACTCTACCTCCAGCAGACGCCCGACCTCTGGATCCAGACCGACGAGGTCGAAGAGGAGGTCGAGGTCGAGGTCGAATCCGACGACGACGACGAGGACGAGGACGGAGAGACAGAGACGGAAACCGAGACCAAGACGGTCGAGAAGGAGACGCTGTACATCGAGGCCACGCCGCAGATGACGATGAACCAGCAGTGGCTCTTCTCGAAGCAGCAGATCGCCCAGGACGTGATGAACCGCCTCGACCTCGACCGCGTCATCGTCCAGGAGACCATCGACGGGATGGGCGGGATGATGGGTGGAATGGGCGGGATGATGGGTGGAATGGGCGGTGCCGCGCCCGAAGACCTCGAAGAGGCCATGGACGACGTGGACCTCGACGACGTCGACGTCGACGCCGACGAGATCGCCGAGGAACTCGACGCCGACCTCGACGAGGAGTAGTTCTCCCCGACTCCGTACCGTATCCGTTATCCCGGTGGCCCACACCGTCGTTCGTATGGAGCTTCCCGAGAGCGTCCGTGACGACCTCCTCGTCGCCCTCGTCGCGGCGGGGTGCACCGTCGCGCTCACCGTCTCGTTACGGTTCGGTGCCGGCGTGCAGCCGCCGCTGCTCCCGCGACTCTCGCCGCTGGTCCCGTACTTCGGTTACCTGTTCTCGAAGCGGAGCGGACCGCTGTCGACGCTCTCGCCGCTCGACTGGATCGGTGCGACGGTCGTCGTGACGCTTCTGACGTTCGTCTACCTCTCCACGTGAGCGGTCTCCGGGCACGCCTCCGCCGCCTCCCGACTGTGACTGACCGGCTCTCTCGACCGCGGACGTCCGTTCGGACCCCCGGGCCCCCATGTGGTGACACCGGTGTCACTCGGGGGTTCTTGCGGATCGCGGCCCTACGACGGGTGATGTCAGGACAGACGCTCGACGTCGACCTCCCGCTCGAACACGTCTACCGCCCCCGGGGGACGACGCCGGCGACGACGCGCTCGTCGTCGTCCTCCACGGCAGGGGCGCGGACGAGACTGACCTCCTCCCCGTCGCCGACCGCCTCCCGCCGGCGCACGTGCTCAGCCTCCGCGCACCCGACCGTCTCATGGGCGGGTACACGTGGTACGAACTCGACATGCCCGACGGCGACCTCCACCGGAGCCAGCCCCACGCGGGGGAGTTCCGTCGGAGCCTCGACCTCGCCGCCGAGACGGTGGCGACCGCCCGCGAGGCGCTCGCGGTCGACACGGTCGGCCTCCTCGGCTTCTCGCAGGGGTCGATCACCAGCACGGCGCTCCTGGTCGAGTCGCCGGCCGACTACGACTGGGTCGTCGGGCTCCACGGGTATCTGGCGGCGTCACACGCCGATTTGGACGTAAATCTCGACGGAGCTCCGGTGTTCCTCGGCGCGGGGCGGGCGGATCAGATCATCCCCGAGTCGCGCGTCGCCGCGGCCGCAGAGCGCCTGCGCGAGATGGGCGCGACCGTCACCTACGAGGCGTACGACGTCGGCCACGGCATCGGAGGCGACGAACTCGCGGACGTGGTCGCGTTCGTCGAAGCGCGGTAGCCCATCGGCCACCGGCCGTCGCTTCACCGTCGCTCCCGGGTCGCGTTCGTCGCCGTCGCGTTCGTCGCCTCGTCGTACCAGCCGGGGGGTCGAGCCGTTGTGTCGCCGACGGCCGCGTACTCCAGACGGAAGCGGGCCGACCGGTCGTCCTCGTCTAAGCCCGCTTCCCGCGTGAACTCGACGGTCAGTTCCGAGACGAAGCCCGACTCGTCGACGAACGCCGTCGCGGTGTAGTTCGAGACTTCCCCCTCGATGGCGGTCGGTCGGCCCGTCGCGACGATTCGGTACTCGTCGGGACGCCACGAGACGCGGTCGACCTCGACGTCGGTCGTCGTGAGATACCGGACGACGTACCGACGGCTCCGGTCGGTGTGCGTCCCGAACCCGTCGTCCGCTGCGCGGAGCGGATACCGGTCGTACCGCGTCCCGTTCCGGGTGTCGGCGCGGCGGTAGACGAACTCGCCCTCCGTGTAGAGCGTGTACTGGACGAGGTCGGAGTCGTTCTCCCGCGACTCGTAGCCGACGACGGTGTGCAGCCACGTGTGCTCGTCCTCGACGACGGTGTGCTGCCAGACGCCGTCCCAGCGGCGGTTCCCGTCGAGCGCGTCGGTGTCGGACTGTCGGACGATGAGCCGGTACGACTGTCTCGAAACGGAGTCGGCGTGTGCACGCGAGAGAGCCACCGCGTCGAGGGAGTCCTCACCGACGCCCGGTGGATACCCCCCGACGACTCGGCGGTGCCCGCCGGCTGGACGCCCGCCCCGGTCAGAAGCGGCGGTGCCGCGTCCGCCAGCGGTTCGGGTTCGGGACCGGACGGTCCCCAGACCCCCGCAGCGCCCGCCGCGAGGACGAGACAGACCACGCCGACGACAGCCGCGAGAGCGGTCGGCGTCGCCAGTTTCGACTCCACCCCGTCGGACCGTCTCGACGACTCGGCGAGGAGCGCAGTCGTCGTTACCCCGAAGTACCGGGTCGTGAGCGCGTCGGCGTCCGCGCGCGAGACGCCGTACAGGAGGAGGTTCGCGAGCGCCGCCGGCCCGACGAACTGTGCGCCGTGTCGGTCGGCGAGACGTGACGCCCATCGGGCGTCGACGGGCGCGACGACGACGTCGACGTCGGTGTCCGTGTCGATGGTGAGTTCGGCGGCGGCCCCGCTCTCGTCAGTGCCCGCGGCGGGTCGCTCCAGCGGGAGGCGCCCTCGAAGCGTGGCGCCGAGTCGAGCGACGCGTCCCGGTGTCGACCGGGGGAGCACGACCAGGCGTTCGCCCCGCCGGCGGGCGACGAACCGGTCACCCGTCCGCCGCGTCTCGTATCCGCGGGCGCGCCAGAGCGCCGCGCAGAACCCGGCGAACGCGTCCGAGTCGAGCGCTCGCAGCCGCTCGGTGACGGCTCCCGCCCGCGCTGCCGTCCGAGTCGTTCCCACTCCCGTGTGAACGTCTCGCACGCACACGAAGCTTTCGCCCGGTCGACGGCGAGAGACCGCCGCAGTCGGCAAATTCAACTACGTGCTCTCCCAAGCGGGTACATGAGCGTCGAGACGACGAGCCTCGAACGGATGGGTCGTGACCTCGGTTCGGCTATCGCCGAAACCGACGAGTACCAGCGTTTCGAGGAGGCGAAGCAGGCCGTCGAGGCCGACGACGAGGCGCAGGCGCACATCCGCGAGTTCAACCAACTTCGCGAGGAGTTCATGCTCGCCCGCCAGACGGGCAACGCGACGCAGGAGGGCATGCAGAAGCTGCAGTCCAAACAGCAGGAGCTACACGGCCTGCCGGTGATGGCCGAGTATCTGGAGGCGCAAGCGGCACTCCAAGAGCGGCTCGAAGCCGTCAACGAGGCCATCTCCGAGCCGCTCGCGGTCGATTTCGGCGGCGAGGCCGGCGGCTGCTGTCAGGACTGAACGCTGCGTCCTGAGGTTCAAATACCATCGGGCAGCCAGCGGTAGCCATGCTCGCAGTCGCAGGCGGGAAGGGCGGATGCGGAAAGACGACGACGGCCCTCGGACTCGGCCGCGCCCTCGACGGGGAGACGGTCGTCGTCGACACCGACCGGGACATGCCGAACCTCCACGCGATGGCCGGCGTCGACCGCGAACCGATGGCCGCCCCCGGGGCTGAGCCGCAGCGGGTCGACGACGGCCTGTCGGTCCTCCCCGCGCCGTCGCCGACGACTCGCGACGCCGCCGTGACGACCATCCTCGACGGAGTCGCGAACCGGACGGACGCCCGGGTCGTCGTCGACTGTCCGGGTGGCGCAGGGCCGGATGCGGCCGCTCCGCTCGCGGCGGCGACGCGGGTCGTCCTCGTCTCGACCGCCTGTGCGCCCGCACTGCGCGACGCGACGAAGACCGGCGCGATGGCGCGGGCGCTCGGCTGTCACGTCGAGGGAGTGGTGCTGACGCGGACGCGCGTGACACCGCCCGGCGTCGAGGCGCTTTTCGACTGTCCGGTCCTCGGGACGGTGCCGGACGCCCCCGGACCCGTCCTCGACGCTAATCCCGTGCAAGCCGCGTACGCGGACGTGGTCGAAGCGCTCGAATCTGATACTCTCCAAACGCAGACAATGCGTCAGAAACGGCCATGAGATGGTTAAAAGCAGCAGTGAACGATTCCGAATATCAACACAGAGATTCCGGGGACAACCCATATGTGTGCCCACGCGGAACACCCGCCCATGTCGAAACGGCTTCCCACCGGTATCACCGTCCTCGACAGGCAACTCGACGGCGGCTTACCGGCAGGAAGCATCGTCTTCCTCGGCGCGCGGCCGGCGAGTCAGTCGGAGTTGATCCTCTACGAACTGACGGCGGCCCGCGGGACGCTCTATCTGACGACGGCCCGGTCGGTGGAGGCGGTCAGGGACGCGCTCGACCGTTCGTCGGTGCAGACGGGCAACCCGACGGTCCGCGACGTCGACGGCGACGGCCCCGTCGACCAGGCCCACCGGCTCATCCGGGGGCTGCCCGACGAAGCGAACCTCATCATCGACATCGTCGACGTGCTCGAACGGGTCGAACCCTCGCGGTACCGGATGTTCCTCAACGAGGTTCAGACGCACATGATAAACACCGGGGGAGTCACCGTCCTCCACGGGATGAAGACGGACGCGACGCCGGCGAACCGCGGACTCACGGAGCACATGGCCGACATCGTCTTCGACCTCGAAACGAACGTCAAGGGCTCCGAAATCGAGAACCGGCTGGCGATTCCGAAGTTCCGCGGCGGGCGCGCGCTCGACGAGACGATCAAACTCCGCCTCACCGAAGAGGTCGACGTCGACACGAGCCGCGACATCGCCTGACGGGAGTCGTCGGCGAAGAGTAATCCCGTAACGGTGTGCGGGTCGGCGCTACTCGTTCCCGCGTCTGCCGATTCCGAGCGGTTTCCGACAGCTCTTACAGAGGTAGAGGTTCCGCGTGGCCTCGCCGTAGCCGATGCCGCCGCGGGACCGCGTCTCTATCTCGGGCACCTCCTCCGCGTCCATCTCGTCGAGCGATTCGATCGTCGCACCGCACTCGGGGCAGTCGATGGTCTCCGTTGCCATAGCTTCTCGTCGTCGCGTCAACACTTAACGACATCACGCGAGTGTGGAGGCGACGCACGACGGGCGACCCCCGGCGAGTCGGTCGGTGAGGGTCGAGACCGTCGACCGCGTGACGCGAAACGCCGACGTTAAACGAGTCGACACGCAATAGCTCACAATGAGCAACGACGCCTACTCCGAGGGTGACCTCCGAAAGACGGGGATGGCCCTGAAGCACGACCGGGAGTGGGACTACGAACTCGACCGCATCGTCGACGCCATCGAGGAGCGCGACGCGACGACGGTCGGGCTCCAGTTCCCCGAGGGTCTCAAACGGCGCGCCCCGGCTGTCGCCGACGACCTCCGCGCGCTCACGGAGGACGTGACGTTCATGATATCGGGACAGCCCTGCTACGGTGCCTGCGACCTCGACACCTTCTTGATGCGCCGGTCGGACGTGTTCGTCCACTTCGGCCACTCGCCGATGAAGGAATCGGAGAAGATCATCTACGTACCCCTCTTCTCGAACGTCGATCCCTTCCCCATCCTCGAAGACGCGGTCGACGAACTCCAAGAGGGGGAAGTCGGCCTCGTCACCACCGCCCAGCACATGAACCGCTTCGGCGAGATGGTCGACTGGCTCGAAGAGCGGGGCTACGAGGTCCAGACGCGGAGAGGCGACGAACGGCTCACCCACGAGGGGCAGGTGCTCGGCTGTAACTACGCCTCCGCCGACCTCCCGGCCGACCAGGTGCTGTACGTCGGCGGCGGGAAGTTCCACCCGCTGGGGCTGGCGATGGAGCATCCCGAGAAGACCGTCGTCATCGCCGACCCGGTCAACAACGTCGTGACCATCGCCGACACGGAGAAGTTCATGAAACAGCGCTTCGGGGCCGTCCACCGCGCGATGGACGCGCGGACGTGGGGCGTCATCTTCTGTACGAAGATCGGACAGGGCCGGTGGGAACAGGCCGAGAAGATCCTCTCGGAGAACGACGACGCCTATCTCGTGACGATGGACGAGGTCACCCCGGACCGCCTCCGCAACTTCGACTTCGACGCGTTCGTCAACACCGGCTGTCCGCGCATCACGACCGACGACGGCCCGCGCTTCCACAAGCCGATGCTCACCCCCGGCGAGTACGAGATCGCCGTCGGGAACAAACCCCTCGAAGAGCTCTCGTTCGACACCTTCCACGGCACCTGGTGACTTTTGTCCTCCCGCGACACAGCGGGCGTATGCAGTGTGAGCCTATCGGCACGGTGTCGACGCCGTTCGAAACGACCAGCGACGCCCCCTCACAGGGGTTCCACGAGGACAGCGCGGGCGTCGTCCACGTCGACGAGGCGTACGCCGCGGGCCTCTCGGGATTCGACGCCGAGTCGGTCGTCGTCGTGTGGTGGGCCGACCGCGCCGACCGCTCGGTGCTGACGCTCGACCGCGACCCCTCCCGAGGTGTCTTCACCTCGCGGTCGCCCGCGCGGCCGAACCCGGTCTGTCTCACGGAGTGTCGCGTCGTCGACGTCGACCTCGACGCTCGACGTCTTTCGGTTCGAGGCGTCGACATGGCGGACGGATCGCCGGTGATCGACCTGAAGGCCTCGCTCCGCGAACGGGTCGACTGAGAGCCTCAGTCACGGCGACGCCACGCGAGCGCCGACAGGACGCACACGGCGAGGACAACCGTGAGAGGCGTGAATCCGGGGAACTGCGTCGACGTCGACGCCGCCGTCGGCGTTCCCTCTTCGGGTTCGACGACGGTGACGGTGGCCGTCTCGTCGTCGACCCGCGCGGTGTACGTTCCGGGGTTCGCGAACTCGAAGGCGAACTGGACGCTGGCGGTACTCTCCGCGGGCACGGTGACGTCCTGAGTCTTGACGAGCTGGCCCTCCAGTTCGAGTTCGACCGGGTGCGTGTCCGAGACCGTCTGCGGGTTCCGCACCGTCACTACGACGACGGCCTGCACGTTCGTCGAGATGCGGCTCGGCTCGAAGGAGACGTCGGTCACGACTGTCCCCGCGGGGGTGCGGGTCGACGCCTGAGTCGCCGTCGCAGCGGCCTCGGGTGTCGGCGTGGCGGTTGCCGTCGCCGAGGCGGCGGACGCGTCCGTGGTATCGTCGTCAACGAGGCTCGCGCCGCTCCCGCCCCCGCCACTGCTCCCCGCGCCTCCGCCGCCCCCGCCGCTACTTCCGTCGTCACCGTCGTCCTCCTCGTCGCTCACGTCGACCGCGTCGTTATCGCTGTCGTCGTCGTTGTCGCCGTCATCGCCGTCATCACCGTCGTCGTCCTCGTCGTCATTGGGTGCTGGTGCGCCGCCTCCACCGCCGCCTCCGCCGCCGTCACTGTCGTCCGAGTCGTCCAGTTCCGGAGTGGGTGACGGTGTGGCAGACGGCGTGGGAGTCGGTTCGACCACGACGTCGTGGGTGTACCGAAGGTCGACCGCTGGGGCCGGCGCGTCGTCCGACAGGGCCGACTCGTCGAGGTCGACAGCGACCGTGTTCGTCCCCTCTCGGACCCACGACGGGTCAGGTGTGAACGAGACCGTCTCCCCGTCGGCGAGCGTCCGGGAGGCGTTCAGCCGGTTCCCGTTCACCGAGACCGAAGGGTTCACCGACCCGGTTCGCTCCGTGTACGCCAGCGACCACTCGATCGTGTTGTCACCGGTGTAGTTCACGGTCAGTTCCGTCGCGTTCGTCGAGAGGTCGAGGGGCTGGGTCTTCGACGTCTCGTCGGTCCCGAAGCTCCCGAACGACACGTTCGTCCCGTCGTCGGCCGTCACGGAGACGTCTCTCGGTCCAGCGGAGACCACCTCTAGCGGGAGCGGCTTGGACAGGAGGTTTCCACTCCACGACGCCCGTGTCTGGCTGTCCCACTGCCGGCTGTCGACCGACGTCTCGAACGACGAGTTGATCGGCTCGACCGTGACGAACTCGACGGTGATCGTCGAACTGTTGGTGGCGTACTCGTCAATGTCGATGGTCTGCCACCCCTCGCGGTTCGGAACTTCCCAACCCTCTCTGACTAGCGTCCCTTCACCGTACGTTCTGTCGGGTCCCTCCTCGACGATGTAGACGTCCACCACCGCGCCGGACCCACCGCTCGTGCTGTGGTACGTACGGACCGAACCGATGGTCGACGGGGGCTGGGTGATGCGTATCTCGGAGTCCCATCGACCGTAGAGGCCGACCGTCTCGTCGCCCCCGCCGAACTCACTCGACACCGTTCGGGTCTCCGCCGTCAGGGTCAGTTCGGGCTCCCCGCCCGCCGGTCCCGTGGGCTCCATCGTCCCCGCGATGGAGACGGGAAGGGCCTCGCCGTCGCTCGTGACGGTCCCGCTGTCGACGTCGTCCTCGCGCGTCACGGAGCCGGTCAACTCGACGCTGAAGTTCTCGATTCGGTCGTACGCGCCGAGTTCGTACTCGAAGCTCGACCCGTCCGTCACGTTCGTCTCGACGAGTGAGACGGTCGAATTAGTCGACGCCTCCTGCTGCTGTGCCGTCGTCGCTGCGCCGGCCGTCTCCGTCTCGTTCGCGGGTGTCGCTGTCGTCGCCGCACCGACGGGTCCGGACGCGACGGGGGCGAACAGGAGTGCCAGCACGAGTCCGACGACGGCGAGGACGTGACGGGTTCGGTTCATGAGCGTATCGTGCCGTCGTGACGCAGCGGACGCATCCACGACAGCCCGTGTGCTCCTTCGGTGTCGCTTCGGAACCAAAACATGTTCTGACCTACACGGATATGTCACGAACCCGTGAACGAATGTGTCTGACGGCTGTCAGACGTGTGGCTGACATCGGGCTCTCGAGGGCCGCCCGCGACCGGTTGAAAGGGTCGGTTCGTGGGGGTGTGTAGCCCGCGCGCGCAATCCGCGACTCGCGCGCGCCGCTCACGACCGGGCTACGGTTCGCGTCCCCCGCGTCCCTCCCGTCCGCTCGACGCCTGCTCGACGTAGTCGACCGCTTCGGCGGGTGTCTCGCAGGCGTGGACACCGTCGACCGCGTGCGTCCCGAGCCCCGCGACGGGCCTGCCGAAGACGAACGCGAACCCGATCTCGGAGAGCGTTCCGCCGCTGCCGGCGACGGCCACGACCGCGTCGCCGTTCATCACGACGAGCGCGTTGCGCGCGTGACCCATCCCCGTTGCGACCGCCGTCTCGACGAAGTCGTTCGCCTCTTCGACCCGCTCGCCGGGCAGGATGCCGAGGGTGTGTCCGTCGGCACTGACGGCGCCCTCACACACGGCCCGCATGACGCCGCCGAGACCGCCACAGACGACGGTGTGGCCGCGTCCGGCCAGTCGGCGGCCGAGCGCCCGCGCGACCTCCTCGGTCGCGGCGTCGACGTCGCTCCCGCCGACGACGCTCACGCGCATCGGTGTCCGTCCCCAGCGGTCGCTATCGGTGTTCTCGCGGTCTTCGACGGCGGCTCTCCCCCCGTTGTCGATGTCGGTCGCACGCCTCCCCGGACGTGCCGCCCGCACTTGAGTCAGGCGGGCCGCGGCGCCACGTCGTCGTCGACGCCGACACCGAGCGTCCGCAGGGCTTCGGACATCTGTCCGAAGTGTGCCGTCCGACGCTGCTCGGATGGCATGGTGTTTCCTATATATCGGCTGAGAGTAAATATCTTTCTCCCAGAACGTCCACACGAACGTCGTCGTGACGACCCGAGCGGCGGCGAGAGCGGCGGGAACGACCCGGTCGGCCTCGTGCCGACGGTCGACGAGCGGTCCGGGTGACCCGTCGCGTCCCTCGCCCGGTCTCAGTAGACCAGTTCCCCGGAGATGAACTTGCGCGTCCGTTCGTCCGTCGGGTCCTCGAAGACCGTCTCGGTGGCTCCGACCTCACTGAAGCCGTCGCCCAGGAGGACGCCGACTCGGTCGGCGATGCGTTCGGCCTGGTGCATGTCGTGCGTGGCGACGACGACGCCGATGTCGCGGTCGCGTGCCTCCGAAACGGCCTCCTCGATCAGTCCCGTGTTGCGCGGGTCGAGGTCCGACGTCGGTTCGTCGAGCAGGAGGTAGGTCGGCTCGTACGCGAGCGCGCGGGCGAACGAGACGCGCTGTGCCTCGCCGCCCGAGAGCGAGCGGGCCTCCTGCCCGAGTTTGTCGTCGAGGCCGACGACGTCGAGCGCCTCCGCAACCGCCTCGGGCGTCCCGTTCGACCCGAGAACCGACCACAGTTGGTCGGAGAGCCGTTCGCCCCAGGACTGCCGCACCCGCAGTCCGTACTCGACGTTCCGAGCGACCGTGGCGTCGAACAGGCTTGCCTCCTGAAACACCATCCCGATCCGCCGACGGAGCGCCAGTCGGCGGCTCTCGTCGGCGGCCCACACGTCCTCGCCGTCCAGTTCGACCGTGCCCTCGCTCGGCCGGAGGAACAGCGCGAAGACCCGAAGCAGCGTCGTCTTCCCGACGCCCGAGGGGCCGATGACGGCGACCACCTCGCCGGGTTCGACCGAAAGGGAAACGTCCCTGAGGACGGGCTCGTCGCCGAACGTGAGGGAAACGTCGGAGAGCCGGATCATCGGTTCATCGCCCCCGTGTCGCCGATGCGAACGACGATGGCGTTGACCGTCAGCACGAGCGCGACCAACACCGCCCCGAGCACCATCGCGGTCTCGTACTGCCCCTGCCGGGCTTCGAGCTGAATCGCCGTCGTCAACGTCCGCGTCTTCGAGATTCCGTCCGACCCCGTGATGTTCCCGCCGACGATGAGGACGGAGCCGACCTCGCTGATGGCGCGGCCGAACCCGGCCAGGATCGCCGTCGCGATGCCGTAGCGCGCCTCCTTGATGACGACCAGCGCCACGTCGAGGCGCGTCCCGCCGAGGACGTGTGCGGCGTCGTGGACGTTCTCGTTCACGCTGGTGATCGCGGCGAGGCTGATCGCCGTGATGGGCGGCGTCGCGAGCACGAACTGTGAGATGATCATCGCCTCCTTGGTGAAGATGAGCTCCAGCGGCCCGAGCGGCCCCTGATTGGAGACGGCAAAGAGCACGAGCAGGCCGACGACGACGCTCGGAAAGCCCATCCCCGTGTTGATGACCGACTTCACGAACTGCTTGCCGGGGAACTCGGTGAAACCCATCGCGATGGCGACCGGGATGCTGAACAGCGTGCTCAGGGTGACGGCGAGGACGCTCACGTACAGCGAGACGTAGATGATACTCGAGACGTACCCCTCCCGGAACGGGAGGTCGACCACGACCGGCAGCTGTGTGACCGCTTCGAGCGACACGCTCACTCGTCGGAGGAGTCGCTACTCCACCCCTGCGGGACGTACTGCTGGAAGTCTGGGTTCTCCGAGACCGCCTCGGGGAAGAACAGCTGTTCCCCGTTGACCTGGTAGCTCGAAATCGCGTCCTGCGCACCAGGACTGGTGATCCAGCCGATGTACGCCATCGCGAGGTCGTAGTTCGCGTTGTCGTGGACGCCGGGGTTGACGGCCATGATACCGTACGGGTTCGCGAGGATCTCCGGACCGCCCTCGATGGGGCCCTGCACGAGGATGACGAGGTCGATCTCCGACCGCTGGGAGATGAACGTTCCCCGGTCCGAGAGGGTGTACGCGCCCTGCTGGTTGGCGACGTTCAGCGCCTCGCCCATCCCCGTTCCGGTCTCTTGGTACCAGTCGCCGCCGGGGTCGGTCCCCGCGGCCTCCCAGAGGTTGAGTTCCTTGGTGTGGGTGCCCGAGTTGTCTCCGCGAGAGACGAACGTCGCCTCCGACTCGGCGATGGCGGTGAGCGCCTCGGTCGCCGAGCCCATGCCTTCGATCCCCGCCGGGTCGCTCTCGGGTCCGACGATGACGAAGTCGTTGAACATGAGGTCGCGGCGGTTGACGCCGTAGCCGTTCCGCATGAACTCGTTCTCGAGCCCGCGGGCGTGGACCATCACCACGTCCGAGTCCCCGTTGCGAGCCGACTCGAGGGCCGCACCCGTCCCCTGTGCGACCGCGTCGACGGTCACGCCGTACATCTCCTCGAAGTCCGGGTGAATCTCGTCGAGCAGCCCCGTGTCGTACGTGCTCGTCGTCGTCGTGAGCGTCAGCGTCTCGCCGGCCACGCCCGCCTGTTGCTGTTGTTGCTGCTGTCCCGTTCCGTCGTTCCCTGTACAGCCAGCCAGGCTCGCGACCACCCCGACACCGACCGCCTTGATGAAGCCCCGACGTTGTATCGTCATAGATATATCGACTGGGCGCCCCGTAAAGTACGTTACGCTGTCACCGCGTCACGCCGTCGTACCGGAGGCTCATCGAGCGGGCGCCGAAGCGCGACGTCGTCGCGAGGGACGTCCACAGCGGCCAGTCGATGCGAGGGCCGAACGTCGTGTCCGTCCGCGCAGCGGACGCCGGCGGCCGCGATAGCTTTATTCGACGCCGCTCTCCCTCTCGGGTGTGGAGGGAATCCCGGACGCCACAGTCCGCATCGAATCCGGTGACGTCGCCTTCGACGCCCGCGACGCCGCACTGCTCAGAGCCGTCGACGACCACGGGTCGCTGAACGCCGCGGCGGATGCGCTCGGACGGTCGTTCGCCCACGCCCAGCGGCGCGTGGTCGAACTGGAGGAGGTGTTCGGCTCGCTGGTCGAACGGCGGCGCGGCGGCGCCGGTGGTGGCGGGAGCGAACTCACCGAGCGCGCGCGGGACCTGCTCGCGCGGTTCGACCGCCTCGGCGCCGAGTTCGCCGGCGTCGCCGACGCCACGCTTTCGGTGTTCCCCGGGAGGGTCGTCGCGGTGGACGGCGAACTCGCGACGGTCGAGGCGGCGCCCGGGCGCGTGCTGACGCTCGTGCCGAGCGGTGTCGAGGAGGGAGCGGACGTCGAGGTGTCCGTCCGCGCCGACGCGGTGACCATCGAACTCCCCGATGAAGCGCCTGCGCCCGACGCGACCAGCGCCCGGAACCGGTTCGAGGGGCGGGTGTCGGAGGTCGTCAGAGGCGAGTCGATCGGACGCGTCGTCGTCGATGTCGGCACCGAGACGCCGCTGTGGGCGCTCCTCACCATCGACAGCCTCGACCGGATGGCGCTCGACGAGGGCGCGCAGGTCGTCGTCTCGTTCAAGGCGACAGCGACGCGGGCGCTCTCGCGTTCGTGACTCGCGTTCGGGAGTGGAGTTCGGGAGTGAGAACACATCCACAACGCTTAGACCGGCCCCCGTCGAACGTGCTCGCATGTCGACATCCGACTGGAGCGACTGGCTTCCCCGCGCCGTCGCGGACGCGGAGCCCGACACCGTCGCCGTCTGGTACCTCGGCTGTAACGGCTTCTTCCTGAAAGGACACGAGGGGACGACGCTCGCCATCGACCCGTACGTCGGTCTCGGCGACCCACCGCGGACCGTTCGGATGGTTCCGGTGCCGTTCGACCCCGACGACGTCGAGGAGATGGACGCGCTGCTGGCGACGCACGAACACACCGACCACGTCCACGGGCCGAGCCAGGCGCCGATTCTGGCCAACACGGGGGCGACGCTCTTCGGACCGGACGACGCCATCGCCGTCGCCCGCGAGGAGGAGGCGTGGGCCGACGACTGGGACGTCGCCGCCGACCAGTTCTCGGAGGTCGAAGAGGGCGACACGTTCGAGGTGGGCGAGTTCACCGTCCACGTCGAACCCTCCAACGACCCCGACTCGACGCACCCGGTGACGTACGTCGTCGAACACGCGAGCGGGACGTTCTTCCACGGCGGCGACACCAAGCCCGCCGAGGAGTTCTCCGACATCGGCGAGCGGTACGACATCGACCTCGGCGTGTTGGCGTTC
Organism: Salinigranum rubrum; assembly: GCF_002906575.1. NCBI lineage: Archaea > Methanobacteriati > Methanobacteriota > Halobacteria > Halobacteriales > Haloferacaceae > Salinigranum > Salinigranum rubrum. The sequence continues at coordinate 2,072,263 of NZ_CP026309.1, read as the reverse complement.
GGTGCCGAGGGCAACATCCCGGACAAGGAGACGGGCGAACCCGTCCACACCAAGTGGTACGCGAACGAGAACGAACTCGTCCGCGCGGCGAAGGACCTCCGGCTCACCCGCTGTCTCCCCTCTCACTGGGACATGTGGAAGGGAATGACGGCGGACCCGACCGTCCTCCACCACCACGCGGCCTCCTTCGCGTACCCCGAGCGGCTCGAAATCGTCGAAATCGGCGACCGCGTCGACCTCTGATTCGGCACCCACCCACGAAGGCGTCGAAACGGCGTCGCAGAACGCCCGGGCGGGAACGTTCTCGGCGCGTTGAAATTCTCTCGTTTGATAGAGGCCCCCACGCATTTTATGTAAGCGCTAGCGGTACCCCTTGCCATGAGTTCCGACCCCAGCGTCGAGGGGGCACGTTCGATCACGGAGGGGGCGGTGACGGTGACGAAGTCGTTCGAGGCCGACGAGTTCCCCGTTCCCGCAGTCAAGTTCGTAATCGAATCGGACGCCTCCGAGCCCGTGAGCATCAGACTGGTCGACTCCATCCCGGAGTCGTTCCCGATGGAGAACGTCGGCTTCCACCCCGACTTCGAGAAGGACAACTGGACCGCGTACAAGAGCCACCGCGTCGAGTACGACCGCACGCTCGACCCCGGCGAGTCGGCGACGACGGTGTACGGCATCCGACTCGACGACACGGGCTTGACGCCCGACGCGTTCCTGGCCGACCCGTCCCTGTCTATCCTGGACGCCGAGGACGTCGGTTCGGCCGACGACGCCATCGGCGACGTCCTCGGCGAGGACTCGAACCAACTCGTCCGTGACGTCCTCTCGGGCGAACGCGACGCGCTGCCCGGCCTGGGAGCCGACGACGGCGTCGACGCCCCCGACCTCACGGCGGACACGTCCGGCGGCGGCGACCCCCATCCCGAGGACGTCACGCTGGAACTGGACGACGACGCGGACGCGGTCGAAGCCGAGAGCGAGGGCGACGACGCGGCCGAATCGCCACGACCCGACGCGTTCGACGACTCGGGCGAGTCCGCGACCGAACCCGCCGGCCACGCCGTCGTCGCGGCGGTCGATGCGAGCGGGGCCGACGACGACGACGCGGCGGAAGACGGGGACAGCGTCACGCCGCAGGAGGACCTCGAACTCGAACTCAACCTGGACGAGCACGAGGAGGAGCCGGCGGTCGAGGAGGTGCCGGAAACGGACGCGGACGTGTCTGTCGACGCCGAGGAGCGCGAGGCGCCGAGCGGTCCGCGCGTGACCGCCGGAAGCGTCCTCGCGGCGCTCGCGACGGAGCTCCAACGCGAGGACGCCGACCCCGACGACGTGGACGCGCTCAGGGACGCGCTCGGCGCGAGCGCGGGGGAGAGCGACACGGGAGTTCCCCGGAGCGTCGACCTCCGCATCAAGCGGCTCCAGAATCAAGTAGAGGACCTCGCGGCGTACTCGACGGGGCTGGAAGCGTTCCTCGACGAGGAGGGAACCGCAGAGGAGCTCATCGAGGGCTTCCGCGCGGACGTCGCTGACCTCACCGAGGAGCTCGACGAGCTGTCGGCGGACGTCGCCGACGCTGAGGACGACCGCGGCCGCCTCCACGAGGACGTGGGCGACCTCCGGTCGGAGCTGTCCGGACTGGACGACCAGCTCGAAGCCGTCGAGGACCGCGTCGAGGGGGCGACCGAGCGGCTGGACGGGGTCGACGACCGGTTCGACGCCCTCGACGACCGCCTCGACGCCGTCGACGACAGGTTCGACGAGACCGCAGGGCGGCTGGAGGCCGTCGACGACCGGCTCGGAGAGACGACCGACCGCCTCGACGAGACGGCCGAGCGACTCGACGGCGTCGAGAGCCGATTCGACGCGGTCGACGAGCGACTCGACGAGGTGGCCGACCGGGCCGAGAGCGCCGACGACACCGCCGAGCGGCTCGACGACGAGATGGGCGAGGTGCGCGAGGAACTCGCGGAACTCGACGGCGACATCGCCGACGCGCGCGAGGCGCTCGAAACGGAGATGGAAGCGCTCCGCGAAACCGTCGAAGAGGAGGCCGCACCGGTGCGCGAGGACGTCTCGGCGCTCCGAGAGGACGTCGCGGACCTCGACGACACCGTCGAGGAGTTCCGAGCGTTCCGCGACCGGCTGAGCAACGCGCTCGGGCCGATGGTCGGTGGAAGCGCGGGCGCCGCCGCCGGTGCGGGGGGCGAAGCGACCGCGGAGGACGTCGAGGACGAGATGGACGCGGGAGACGGTGCGGACGCGGACGAGCACGCGGACGACGGCGACGAGGAAGAGAACGCCTAGTCTGTGGCTCGTTAGCCTGTGGAACGTTTTCGTAGCGCATAATCGAGCGACAGCGGCGAAGCGCAACCGGTTTATGACCGCTCGTCCACACTCAGACAATGACTCTGACGGTCCGCGTCGCCGTCCCGCGCAAGGGACGGCCGCTCGAGGCGGTGCTGGAACGCCTCGCGACGAACGTCGGCGTCGACGACCTGGCCGACGAAATCTCCTCGACGCTCCGGTACGAGAAGAGCGTCACCAAGGGACGGACCGACCCCGAACACGACGTGTACGAACGGCTGGCAGAGTACAGCGACCTCTCCGACCCGACGCGGCCGGAGTTCACCCTCCTGCGTGACGACCGCGACGGGATGCCGCGGCGGGTCGTCTTCGACTCCGTCGAGGTCGACGCCGGCGACGTCCGCCTCCACCTCGTGGGGCGCGAGGAACCGTTCCGCGCGCTCCGGACCCACGAGTTCGCGCTCGGCTTCGACAGCGCCGACCTCGTCTTAGAGGAGGTCGTCTCCCTCGACGAGGAGGGCATCGCGGACCTCGCGGACGTGAACGCGCGTATCGACCCGATGGAGTCCGACGTCCGGGTCGTCTCCGGCCTCGGCGACACGGTGTACCACACGCTGATGGCGACGCCCGAGACCCTGCCCCCGAAGGCCGACCTCGACCGAGACTTCGTCCGCGGCTACGAGGGACCGCTCTGTATCTCCCCCCGGTACGAACGTCTGGTCGAGGCCGTCCTCGGGACGGGCGTCCTCGACGGCGTCGACTTCGTCTACCCAACGGAGTCGGCGGAGGAGGAGGCCGCCATCGCCGAGGCGGGCCTCGGCGTCTACCTCACGGTTACGGGGTCGACCGCCCGCGAACACGGACTCGTCCTCGGCGACCACCTCTTCCCCAGCGAGACGGTCCTGATGGAGAACCGGGCCGAGACGACCACTGCGGAGGACGAGGCGAAGGAACTGCTCTCCGCACCGACCGACGAGACGCGGTTAGTCGTCTGACGGGTCGACTGGGGAAAAAGCGGTACCCGCTCCGAACCGCCGGAGGCGAAAGGCCCTCACTTCCCAGTCCCGTGGCTGGTGTATGGCCGACGACTCTGAGAACCGCGTGTGGACGCTCGCGCAGCGACCGACCGGAACGCCCGACGACGACTGCTTCGAACTGGAGACGCGCACGATTCCGACCCCTGCCGCCGGCGAAGCGCTCGTCCGGGCGCGCTATCTCTCCGTCGACCCGTACATGCGCGGCCGGATGCGCGCGGGCGAGTCGTACGCGGAGCCGTGGGAGGTCGGCGCGCCGCTCCAGGGCGGTGTCGTCGGCGAAGTCGCCGAACCGAACGGGACCGCGTTCGAGACCGGCGACCTCGTCGTCGGCAATCTGGCGTGGGCGGACTACGCCGCCGCCCCGGCCCACGAACTGACTCCCGTCGACGTTGGCGACCTGCCGGTCTCGACGGCGCTCGGCGCCCTCGGCATGCCGGGACGGACCGCCTACTTCGGCACGCGGGAGGTCGCAAAGCCACAACCGGGCGATACGATGGTGGTGAGCGCCGCCGCGGGCGCGGTTGGCTCCGTCGTCGGGCAACTGGCGAAGATGGCCGGCGCGCGCGTCGTCGGCACCGCCGGCTCCGAGGAGAAGGTCGAGTGGCTCCATGACCTGGGGTTCGACGCGGCAATCAACTACCGCGCACAGGACGACTACGACGCCGCGCTCGCCGACGTCGCGCCCGAGGGCGTCGACGTCTACTTCGACAACGTCGGTGGACCGATCACCGACGCCGTCTTCGACCACCTGAACACCGACGCCCGCGTCGCCGTCTGCGGGCAGATAGCGCTCTACAACGCCGAGGAACGACCCACTGGCCCCCGAAAGCTCGGGAAACTCGTCGAGACGCGAGCGCGCGTCGAGGGCTTTCTCGTCAGCGACTTCTCGGCCCGGTTCGAGGCGGCGACCGCGGACCTCCGCCGATGGGTGACGGACGGCGACCTCTCGTACCGCGAGACGGTGACGGAGGGCCTCGAACGGGCACCCGAGGCGTTCCTGGGGCTGTTCGAGGGCGAGAACGTCGGCAAGCAGGTCGTGAAGGTCTCGTAAGTGCCCTGACCCGCTACTCGCCGCCACGGCCCTGCCGCTGACGCATACTCTGTCGCGTGAACTGCGGCCTGACGCTGAGCCCCCGCCGTCGGCGGCGCATCGCCCGGACGAAGAAGAGGCCGACGGCGACGGTTCCGGCGGCGGTCGCCTGGGCGGCGACGATGTCGGAGAACGCGAGAAGGACGGTCGTCGAGAGCGCGCCGGCGGCGAAGAGCAGCCCCCAGACGACCCGACTCGCGAGGTGGTCGATCGCTTCGTTGCGCTCGACGAGGTCCACCTCGACGGTGACGCGTTCGCGGTCGACGTCGGCGAGCACCTCGTCGATGCCGACCGGAGCGCCGACGATGCCGCTCACGATTTCGCTCAGGCTCCCCTGGAACCGGTCGACGAGGGCCTGGACGTTCTCCTCGCTCCTCCCCTGTTCGCGGACGTAGTCGTTGACGACGGCGATGAAGTCGAACTCGTCGTCGAGGGTGCGACACACCCCTTCGAGAACGGTCGAAACTCGGACGATGAGCGCGAGGTTCTGCGGGAGTCGGAGCGGGAACTCATAAAGGGTTCCCTGGAACTCCGAGACGATCTGACGGACCTCGTACACCTCGACGCCGCCGCCTCGGAGGCTCTCGAAGACGAGTTCGAACACCTCGCGCATCCACCCGCGGTCGACGCTCGGGTCGAGCGCCCCGAGTTCGATGAACGTGTCGATGACCCGCTCGACGTCGTCGTTCGCGACGGCGACGTAGAAGTCGAACAGTTTCTCCTGGGTGTACGCGTCGAGCCGGCCGGTCACCCCGAAGTCGTAGAAGACGATGGTGCCGTCGGGCTGGACGGCGATGTTCCCGGGGTGGGGGTCCGCCTGGAAGAGGCCGTGGTCGATGATCATGTCGATGTAGGTCTCTTCGAGGCGGCGGACGAGCGCCTCCCGGTCGAGCCCCATCGCGTCGATGGCCTCGACGTCGTCGATCTTTACCCCGTCGACGAACTCCATGGTCAGCACGCGACCGGTGGAGTACTCGGGGAGCGCACGGGGGATTTTCACTCTCGGCTCGTCGGTGAAGTTCTCGCCGACGGCCGCCAGCATCTCGGCCTCGTGTTCGTAGTCGAGTTCCTCTCTGATCGTCGTCTCGAACTCGTCGGCGAGGTTCTCCATCGTGAACGCCTGCCCCGGGGGCGCCACGCTGAGGACGAGCGGGAGGAGCGTCTGCACCACGCGCAGGTCCGCCTCGACCCGCTCGACGATGCCCGGTCGGCGGACTTTGACCGCGACCCGTTCGCCGTCAGCCACGGCGGTGTACACCTGCCCGAGCGACGCCCCGCTGATGGGGTCGGTGTCGAACTCGTCGAACGTCTCGTTCACGGGGCCGAGGTCGGTCTCGACGACCGGACGTACCTCCTCCCAGGGGTCCGGCGGGACGCGGTCCTGCAGCCGAGAGAGCACGTCGATGTACGCCGGCGGGAGCACGTCCGGCCGGGTCGAGAGGATCTGCCCGATCTTGATGAACGTCGGGCCGAGGTCTAACAGCGCCTCCAGGAGGTACTCGGCGCGTCGCCGTCGGTCGGCCTCCGTAACGGTACGGGACGAACCGAAGAGGAGGAACCGACGCCTGTCGCGTGCGTGTGCGAGGACGAGCGGGAGGAACGACCACACCACGACCACGAACCGCCGGTACGAACGCAGCGTCACGCGGAGTCCCGACGGTGGGTCGACGCCCGCCTCCGTGTACCCTGACACGTCGGGTGGGAAGGGGTCGGTGTGGTTAAACGTGGTGACTGTCTCCGCCGGCAGACGACGACCGGACGGATCGTCGTCGGTCCGCGTGTCGGAACCACGAATTGACGACCGCTAAAACAAAATAATTTGGATGACAATTTCGAGAGATGCTCTACGAAGAGTAGAATATTCGATGTATGCGACTCTAGTCGATATTATTTTTGTTTTAGGGCCCATTTTACAATGTTTCAAAATTAAAATAGAGAATAATATCGAACTCAGTGATCGAAGTTTAATTTAATATGTTTACCAACCATTGTGGTAGCCCGTTATCCGCACGTTACGTTACAACACTATATGAGTAATGTAAAATCGCGCTGCCTGTACCGACACTCTCGGTGTGGCACTGAACCGGTCGGACCGTCGGTCAGTCGTCGGCTCGACAGCCGGGTCTCACTGTGGATACGCCAGGTTGAGTTCTATCTCGTTCGCCATGCCGAGCATCAGGTCGGGGACGTCCACTTCGAGCTTCTGGCCTTTCATCCGGTGAGAGGGTCCCGAGACGCTCAGCGCCCCGAGGACGTCCCCGCTCGCATCGTGCACCGGGACGCCGACGGCGTTGAGGCCGCGGAGGTTCTCCTCGCGGTTGAACGAGAACCCGCGCTCGCGGACGGCGGCGAGTTCGGCGAGGAGTTCCTCCTCGTCCGTGATCGTCATATCCGTGACGGCGGCGAGGCCGTGCTGGTCGACGATCTCGCGAACGCGCTCGTCGGGGAGGTTCGCGAGGATGGCTTTGCCCGCGGCCGTCGAGTGGAGGTGGATGCGGCGTCCGATGCCCGAGTCGGTCTGGACCGCGTGGCTTCCCGTCTCCCGGTAGATGTAGACGCCCTCGCCGTTCTCCTCGACGATGAACTGCGCCCGCTCGTCGAAGCGCTCCGCGAGCGTCTTCACGTGTCCCTGGATGAGTCGGAACTCAGAACGGTGGTTTCGGACCTCTTCTCCGAGTTCGAGAAAGCGCAGCCCGAGCCGGTAGTTGTCACCTTCGCGGACGATAAAGCCGAGATTCGTCAGCGTCGTCAGGTGCGCGTGGACCGTGCTCTTCGCCAGCCCGGTCTGGGTGGTTAACTCCGCCAGGCTCGCCGTTCGGCTCTCCCGAATACGCTCGATGATGCCGAACGATAGCTCCACCGAACGGATGTTGTCGTCCGAGTGAGCGATGGGGTCCATGGGTTTGAGCGAAGGTAGTCCGCCGCGAATCTTAACTCTACCTCCGGCCGATGCGGATGAAAGCCACGGACGTCGGCGCGCTCCCGGTAGCGGGGGGTTCAGCCCTGCCGAACACGCTGGTGGCCGCGTCGACGGCCTCGCGTCTCCGGAGCAGACGGACCGCCGTTCTCCCTCCCACGAGCGACACCCCGACTCGGTGTGGTGGTTTCGACCTTCTCATGTGTATTGTTCACGTGACTCTCGCCCGAGTAAATCGAGGGACGACCGTTCGTCAGTCACGAACGGATGGACCGCCTCCGCGACCGCTCGACACACGGACACGTCTGGCGGGAGAGGCTCTGACGGTGTCAGCACGAGCACTCGAAGCGGCTCGTCAGTACGACCGCGGGAGTCCGAGCACCTTCTCTCCGAGGTAGTTGAGCACCAGCTCCTGCGTGATCGGGACGAGGCGTGTCAGCCGCGCTTCGCGGAAGTAGCGCTCGACGTCGTACTCGGTGGCGACGCCGAACCCGCCGTGCGTCTGGACGGCGGCGTCCGCCGCGGCGAACGCCGCCTCGCTCGCGAGGTACTTCGCCATGTTCGCTCGGGCGCCCACGTCGGTTCCGGTCTGGGCGTCGACGACCGCCGCGGCGCTGTAGGTGAGCTGTTTCGCGGCCTGGACCTGCGCGTACGCTTTCGCCAGTGGGTGTTGGATGGCCTGATGCTGTCCGATGGGGCGGTCGAACACCTCGCGCTCGTTGGCGTACGCGACGGCCCGGTCGATGGCGAGTTCGCCGAGGCCGACGCACTCGGCAGCGATGACGAGCCGTTCCTCGTTGAGCCCGTCGAGCACCTGGTAGAACCCGGCCCCCTCCTCGCCGACGAGACGGTTCGCCGGGACTCTGAGGTCCTCGAACCAGAGCTCGAAGGCGTGGACCGCGGTGCTCGCCGATTTCGGGATGGACTTCATTTCCAAGCTCTCGGCCTCGACCGCCTCGTCGATGTCGACGAGGAACATCGAGATGCCCCGCGTCCGTTTCTCCACCTCGTCCAGAGGCGTCGTCCGGGCCACGAGGAGGATGTAGTCGCTCGCGTCGACGCGGGAGGTCCAGATCTTCTGGCCGTTCACCACGTAGTCGTCGCCGTCGCGCTCGGCGAACGTCTCGATGGCGGTCGAGTTCGAACCCGCGTTCGGCTCGGTCAACCCGAACGCCTGGATGGCTTCCTCCCCCGCCGCGACCGCCGGGAGGACCTCTCGCTTCAACGCCTCGCTCCCGTACCGGACGATGGGGACGGAGTTGTAGATGCCGCCGTGGACGGCCTGCGAGGCGGTGAACCCCCCGCCGGATCGGGCGATTTCCTCCATCATGACGACCGTCTCTGGCGTCCCCATCCCGGCGCCGCCGTACTCCTCGGGGACGAGGATGCCGAACCAGCCGTGTTCGCCGAGTTCGTCGACGAACGCCGTCGGATACGACTCCTCGCGGTCCCGTTCGCGCCAGTACTCGTCGTCGTACCCTTCACAGATCTCTCGAACGCTGTCTCGGACCAGCCGCTGCTGGTCGGACAGCTCGACGATGTCCGTCGCTCGGGTCATTCGCTCCGAGTAAGAGGGTCGGTGAGATAAACGTATACCCCTCGCCCGCCCCGAACATGACGCCGCGCGGACAGACGCCACACAACGCTTAACACCTCGTTCGGTGTTACTCACCTCGTGAAACGGAACCGCAGAGAGCAATCCGAGACGGCACCGTGGCGGGGACAATCGACTCACCCCGTCGATGGTTGACCACACGGTCACGACGCGGGTCGCCGACGGTCTCGAACCGGTCTCCCCGGAACGGGCCGCTGCCGAGATACCCGACGACGCGACGCTCGTCCTCAGCGGGTTCGGACGCGCGGGCTACCCGAAGGCCGTCCCGCTCGCGCTCGCCGAGAGCGGCCGGGACCTCTCGCTGACGGTCATCAGCGGCGGGAGCGTCGGGGACGAGGTCGACACCGCGCTCGTCGAGGCTGACGCCGTCGCCCGGCGGTTCCCGTTCCAGGCGACGGCGGCCGCCCGGTCCGCGATCAACGAGGGGAGGGTCGCGTTCCACGACCGTCACATCTCCCGACTCGGCGACGAGGTGGCGTTCGGTCACTACGGCACGCCCGACGTGGCGCTCGTCGAGGCGGTCGCCGTCGGCGACGACTGGCTCGTGCCGACAACCTCTATCGGGCACACGCCGACGTACGTCGCTTCTGCTGAGCGACTCGTCGTCGAGGTGAACCACGCCCAGCCGCTCTCCCTCCAGCACCTCCACGACGTGTACGACCGCGGGATGCCGCCGACGCGTCCCCCGATTCCCCTCTCGAACCCGGGGGAACGCATCGGCTCGCCACACATCGCGTTCGACCCGGACAAGCTCCTCGCGGTGGTCGAGACCGACCGCCCCGACGCGCCGTACTCCTTCAGGGAGCCGACGGCGGTCGACCGGCGCATCGCCGACAACCTCGTCTCGTTCCTCGCTCGTGAACTGGAGGAGAGCCCGACGTTCGAAGAGGCGCTGAACCTCCAGTTCGGCGTCGGCAGCCTCGGGAACGCGCTGATGGGGGCGTTCGCCGACGCCGACTTCGGCGACCGGGTCGTCTCGTACTACGGCGAGGTCATCCAGGACGGCCTCCTCGACATGCTCGACGCGGGGCGGCTCGAAAACGCCAGCGCCGCCTCGCTCGCGCTCTCCGCGGAGGGGCAGCGCCGGTTGTTCGCCGACCTGGAAGGCTACGCCGAGCGGGTCGTCGTCCGCAACGCCGACGTCTCGAACAACCCGACGCTCATCGACCGCTTCGGCGTCGTGGGCGTGAACAGCGCCCTCGAAGTCGACCTCTACGGCCACGTCAACTCGACGCATCTCGGCGGCACCCACGTCGTCAACGGCATCGGCGGGAGCGGCGACTTCACCCGGACCAGCACGCTGTCGGTCATCGCGCTCGGCTCGACGGCCAAGAACGGGACCATCCCACGAATCGTCCCGATGGTCCCGCACGTCGACCACACGGAACACGACGTGAACGTCGTGGTCACCGAACAGGGCGTCGCGGACCTCCGCGGCTGTTCCCCGCGCGAGCGGGCCGCCCGACTCGTCGACCACTGCGCGCACCCGGACTACCGCGCCGACCTGAACGCGTATCTCGACCGGGCCGCGGAGGGGAGCGGAAACGTCCCCCACGACCTCGACACGGCGTTCGACTGGCAGCGTGGGTGAGCGCACAGGTGAGCGGGGACCGGACCCAAACCTTCCTATAACTCGACGGCGTCACCCCGTTCGAAGATGACCGACGACGAGAGTTCGAAGCGACGGCTCGTGAGCGGGTGGCAAGGGCGGTACTACGAGGACTTCCAGGTCGGGGATATCTACAAACACCCCTACGGGAGGACCGTCACCGAGACGGACAACGTGTGGTTCACGAACGTGACGATGAACCTCAACCCGATGCACTTCAACGAGGCGTACGCCGCCGAGACTGAATTCGGCGAGCGCCTCGTCGACGGCACGTTCGTCATCGCCCTCGTGGTGGGGATGAGCGTCATCGACATCTCCGCCAACGCGACGGCGAACCTGGGGTACGACGATATCCGCCACCACGCGCCCGTCTACCACGGCGACACCCTCTTCGCCGAGAGCGAGGTGCTGGAGAAGCGCGAGTCCTCGTCGAGAGAGCACGTCGGCATCGTCACCACAGAACTGCGAGCGTACAACCAAGAGGACACCAAGGTCATCTCGCTGAAGCGCACCCCGATGGTGCTCAAACGCGAGCACGCCCAGCCCTCGGCGGCGAAGCCGACCGGGTGGCCGGAGGGAATCGGGACGCAACCGGAGGAGTTGGAGTAGGTCGCCACACCTCGGTTCCGGGGGTGGCGCGTGGCGTCGCGCTCCCTGTGAGCGCGACCCGCGCGCGAGGGATGACTGAGTGAGCGAACGGAAGTGAGCGAACGAAGGAATCGGCTGGGGAGGGTGTGGCCGCGGTCCACCGCGCCCGTGTGTCGCGGGTCGACCGTCGTCTCTTCGGCACTGTCGCTCGATGTCACTCTCCTTCGACACCGTCGCTCGATGGACACTACACGCGAATGACCACCACCGCAGAACACGCACTCTCATCCGAGCGAACTGCTTTATCCCCGCCACGCGACCTGCCACCGAGGAACACAGATGACCGACGACCACTCCCCAGCCATCCGAATCAAAGCCATCAATCCGAACACCACGCAGGCGATGACCGAGAACATCGGACGACAAGCGAACAGGTACACCGCCGATTCGACCAGTGTCACTGCGGTCTCGCCCGCTCGCGGCCCCGTGAGTATCGAGTCGTACTACGACGACTACCTCGCGGTTCCCGGACTCCTCGAAGAGATCATGAAAGACGACGACGCGTACGACGCGTTCATCGTCGCCTGCTGGGGCGACCCCGGCCTCGAAGCCTGCCGCGAAGTGACCGAGAAACCCGTCGTCGGCATCGCCGAGGCGTCGATGTACGTCGCCAACATGCTTGGGGCACGATGGTCCGTCGCGACCATCCTCCCCCGCGCGAAGCACTTCATCGAGGCCGCCGTGATCAAGACCGGTCTCTCCGACCGCTGCGCGTCGGTCCGCTGTACCGACCTGACCGTCGTCGAGACGGAGGAAGCCCGTGACGCGACGTTCGAGGGCCTGCTGGCGGTGAGCCGACTCGCCATCGAGGAGGACGGCGCGGAGGCCATCTGCCTCGGCTGTGCCGGGATGGGCGGCCTCGCCGAGCGACTGGAGGAGGAGCTTCCGGTCCCCGTCGTCGACAGCGTCGGGGCCGCCGCCGTCCTCGCGGAGTCGCTGGTCCAACTCGGAAAGACGACGAGCAAGGTCATGACCTACCGCCCCCCGGAACCGAAAGAGCAGAAGGGGTACGACGAAATCTACCAGTTCCGCGCCGACACGCCCGCGGCGGACGACTGACCCGACGCGCCTGGACCGATCCGACCAGAAGCACCTGGACCGATCCGACCAGAAGCACCTGGACCGATCCGACCAGAAGCACCTGGACCGATCCGACCAGACGCGTCCGCCGCCCCGAGACGCCTGACTGACACGCCCCCGCTGCCGAACCGAGCGCTACAACTAATAGCCCCCTGTGTGTGATTCTCAGTGATGCCCGATACGAGAGACATCGACCCGATCACCCTGTCGGTCGTCCAGGGTGGGCTGGAGACGGCCCAGCGGGAGATGACGACGACGATGATGCACACGGCGCGCTCTTCGGTTCTCAACATCGCCCGCGACTACTCGAACGCCCTCTTCGACAAGGACGGGCAGATGCTCATCCAGGGACAGGACATCCCCATCCACCTGGGGAGTCTCATGCCCGCGACGAAGGCCGTCATCGAACGCTTCCGCGACGACGTCGAACCCGGCGACGTCATGTACCACAACGACCCCGCGTGGAGTGGCAGTCACATCCTCGACTGCTGTATGTACAAGCCCGTCTTCATCCAGGGCTCCCTGGAGTTCTGGACGGTCTCGAAGGGCCACATGACCGACATCGGCGGCCCCGTTCCTTCGGGCTACAACCCCGAGGCGACCGAGATTTACGCCGAGGGGCTTCGCATCCCCCCGATCAAGCTCTGGGAGGGTGGCGACCTCCGCGAGGACGTCCGCGACCTCCTCCTCGCGAACGTCCGCTCCGCCGACGACTGGAAGGGGGATTTGAACGCACAGCACGGCGCCGTCCAGATCGGCGAACGCCACCTCCACCGACTCGTGGACAGATACGGGCTCGACACGGTGAGCACCTGTTTCGACCGTCTGCTCGACCGGGCGGAGGAGGCGATGCGCGATGAGATTTCGACGATTCCCGACGGCACCTACGAGGGGACCGTCCCCTTGGAGGACTCGGGCCACGGCCTCGGCGAGGTCGACATCACCGCACGGGTCACTATCGATGGCGACGAGGCGCACGTCGAACTCGACTCGCCCGAGCAACTGCCGTACTACATCAACTCCTACGCGGCGAACTCGGTGTCGGGCGTGTACCTCGGCTTCATGATGTTCATGCAACTCGACCCGCCGTACAACGAGGGGCTCTACCGACCCATCTCGGTAGACGTGGGCGAGTCGGGGACGATGACCAACGCCGAGGAACCGGCTCCGCACGTCAACTGCACGACGACGCCCTCCGAAACAATCACCGACGCCGTCCGAACCGCCCTGGAGAAGGCCGAACCCGAGCGCGCGGTCGCCTCGTGGGGCCACACCAGCGGCGTCAACATCGCCGGGGAGCGTCCCGACAGCGGAAACACGTACACGACGATGGTGCTCGCCTCTATCATCAGCGGGGCCGGCGCTTCCCACGACATGGACGGCTGGCACTCGCGCGGGCCGCTCTGTTGTTTCGGCGCGCTCTCCTCGGGTGACGTGGAGGTGATGGAACACATGTACCCCATCGTCCTCCACCGGTACTCGCTCAGGCCCGACAGCGGCGGTGCGGGCCGCCAGCGCGGCGGTTGCGGCACCGTCTGGGAGGTCGAGCCCCGCGACCACGACATGCAGGTCATCATGTGGGGAGAAGGGAGAAAGAACGAGACGCCCAACGCGCTGGGGTCGTACAACACCCTCTCGGAGCCGAAACTCGGCTCCGTCGAAGTCGAGCGTGCGGACGGGGCGAGAGAGGAGTTCCGCGAGAACGCCATCGTCACCGTCGGCCCGGGCGACCGCGCCCGCAACTACAACCCCGGGGGCGGCGGCGTCGGCGACCCGATGACGCGGCCGGTCGACGCCGTCCTCGAAGACGTGAAGAACGGCGTCGTCACCCACGAGGGCGCGGAGCAGGAGTACGGCGTCGTCGTCGTCGACGGCGAAGTCGACGAGCGTGCCACGGAGGAGGCGCGTGCGGCCCGCACCGACGGGGGAACGACCGCCACGCCACCGGGTGAACCGGGTGAGGCCGACGCGGACGAGGAGGCGGAACGGTGACGTACCGACTCGGCATCGACTCGGGCGGCACGTTCACCGACTTCGTGCTCGCCGGTGACGGCACCGTGGAGGTCCACAAGACGCCGTCGACGCCGTCGGACCCCTCCCAGGCCGTCCGCGACGGCCTCGAACTCGTCGCCCGCGAGCACGACACCGACGTCTCGGGGCTCTTAGACGAGATAGATATCATCATCCACGGGACGACGGTGGCGACGAACGCGCTCATCGAACACACGGGCGCGAAGACGGGCCTCATCTGCACCGCGGGTCACGAGGACTCTCTCGAAATCAGACTCGGCCACAAGGAGGACGGCCACCGCTACGACATGAACTACCCGATGGCCGAGATGCTCGTGCCCCGGCACCTCAGGATGCCCGTCCGCGGGCGGGTCCTCTCCGACGGCTCCGAGTACGCGCACCTGAACGAGGACGACGTCTACGAAGCGGTCGAACGCTTCCGCGAGGAGGGCGTCGACGCCGTCGCCGTCTCGCTCGTCTGGTCGTTCGAGAACCCCGCACACGAGGAGCGGATTCGGGCGATTCTCGACGAGGAACTCCCCGACGTGTTCACCTCCTTCTCGACGGACGTCCTCCCGCAGGTGCGCGAGTACACCCGGACGAGCACCACCGTCGTCAACGCGTACGTCAAGCCGACGCTCGACCGGTACGTCGCACGCGTCGACGCGTATCTCGACGAGAACGGTTTCTCGGGCGAGATACGGTACATCCAGGCGAACGGCGGTATCGCGAGCAGCGACTCCCTTCGGCGGCGACCGGCGTACGCCATCAACTCCGGACCGGCCGGCGGACCCGCTGCCGGCTTACACCTCGCCCGGACGTTCGGCTCCGAGGACGTCATCACCGTCGACATGGGCGGGACGAGCTTCGACGTGAGCCTCACGCGCGACGGAAGCACCGAGGTCCGGAAGGACTTCGACCTGATGCGCTACCGGATGGGCCTCCCCATGTTACACGTCGAGACCATCGGTGCCGGCGGCGGTTCCATCGCCTCTCTCGACAGAGGCGTCCTCCAGGTCGGCCCGCAGAGCGCGGGCGCCGAACCCGGTCCCGCCTGCTACGACCGCGGCGGGACGCGGCCGACCGTGACGGACGCGCTGATGGTGCTCGGTTATCTGAACCAGGAGGAACTCCTGGGTGGGAGAATGCCCATCGACAGCGACGCCTCCACCCGAGCCATCGAGGAGCACATCGCGAGCGCCTCGCAACTCGACGTCGAGACGGCCGCGGCGGGCATCCTCGAAATCGTCACGAAGAACATGGTCGACGGCATCCGGCAGGTGAGCATCGAGAAGGGCCACGACCCGCGCGACTTCACGATGGTCTGTGGCGGCGGCGCCGGGCCCGCCCACGCGACCGCGCTGGCCGACGAACTCGGCGTCGGGCGCGTGCTCGTCCCGAAGACGGCGAGCGTGCTCTGTGCGTACGGCGAAGTCGTCTCGAACTACAAGCACAACCAGTTGGCGTCGTACCCCTCACGCATCGAGGCGGTCGACGCCGCCGACCTGGAGGGCCGATTCGCCGCCCTCGAAGCCGAGGCGCGCGAGCGACTCGCGACGGAGGGCATCGCCGCGGACGACGTCGAACTCCAGCGGGTGTTCGAGATGCGCTACCGCAACCAGATCAAGGAGTGTGAGGTGACGATGCCGGCGGTCGAGATAACCGAGGAGTGGCTCGCGACCCTCAGAGAGGCGTTCGACCGCAGACACGAGGAGCTGTACACCTACGCCGAGCCCGAGACGCCGGTGGACGTCATCAACATCGAGAGCGTCGCCTACGGACACGTGACCCCGCCGGAGATCAGCGGTGGCCTCCCGACCGAGGGGAGCGTCGAAGACGCCCGCGCCGGCAGCCGCGAAGCGTACTTCGAGTCCGAAGGCGGCTTCGCCGAGACGCCGGTGTACGACGGGGCACGGATACCCGCGGGTTCGGAACTCGTCGGGCCGGCCATCGTCGAGGAGACCACGACCACGATGGTCGTCAACCCCGGGTGGCGGGCGCGCCTCGACGACGCGGGCGTCTACGAACTGACCGTCGAGGACTGACCGCGAGCCGAACGGCCGCGAGGCGATTTTTTTATCAGAAACTGAGGATGGGATTAGTCGAATGGTAACGTATAACGGTAGCACGCGATCCGTCGCTCAGCTGCGAGCGATCTTGCTGATGTCGACGAACCGGGTCAGGACGTAGACGATGGCGAAGATGATGACGAGCAGCGAGATGGAGAGCGCCGCGGCGTTCGGGTAGTTCAGACCGTTGTTCACCGCGAGGTAGATGAGCGTCGTGATGGTCCCTTTCCCGCCGGAGAGGAACTGCGGGACGGTGAAGTCACCGATGGAGAGGACGAACACGAAGATGACGCCGATGGCGACGCCGGGCATCGACAGCGGGAGGGTGATGTGTCTGAACGTCTCGATGGGGCCGCCGCGAAGCGTCTCCGACGCGTCCAGGAGGTCCTCGTCGATCTGTGACAGCGAGATGTAGATGGGTGCGGCCATGAACACCACGTAGGCGGCGAGGTAGCCGACGATCTGTGAGAACGGCGAGAACAGGAGGAAGTCGAGCGGCCCCCGATCACCCCGACCTGAATGAGGAGTTGGTTGATGATGCCCGTCCGGCCGAGGATGGGGTACCAGCCGATGGTCCGCACGACGGCGGAGGTCCAGAAGGGGATGACGAGGAACAAGAGCAGGAGGATACCGCCGTTCTGCGTCGTGTAGAAGCGGAGGTAGTACGCGAGCGGGTAGCCGAAGACGAGCGTCACGGCGGTGACGGCGACGCCGATGAGCAGCGACCGGAGGAACACGTCGTAGATGGTCGGCTCGAACACCGAGAGCCACGCGTTCAGCGTGAACTCGTTGATGACGTTGAAGCTGGAGTACGTCAGGAAGCTGTAGTAGAGGATGACCACGAGGGGTGCGAGGAGGAACACGACGAACCACGCGACCGTGGGCGTGACGAGGCCGGCGACCTCGCCGAACCCGAGTCGACTTCGGACCCCGGCACTGGCCGGGTCGTTCTGCTCGCTACTCGCCGAGTCGGTTGCCATAGTATCCGGCATGTGAGGTACTCTCAAAAAGTTATTGTCAGCCGATTCAGGCGCTGGTGAACTCCTGCCAGCGGTTGAGCATGTAGTCCGCGTTGCTCGGCCAGATCTGGAAGAAGCCCAGGCGGTCGATGCGCTGCTCGATGGGCCCGGAGTCACGAACCTTGCCGTCGGAGGCTGGCGAACCTTCCTCCATCGACCACTCGTACGTCTGTGGGTCGAACAGGCCGGGTTCGGCGACCGACTGGTAGGTCGCCGTGCCCTCGTACGCCCAGTCGTAGTACTCGGGGCCCATGCCCTGTCCGGACTCGTCGGAGCCGTCGCGGACGAGTTCCGTGTTCGGGTAGTGCGGGACCGAGTAGCCCCAGCCCTGAATGAAACCGGGGAACCACGCGCCGTAGTGAACGTCGTTGATGAGGGTGTGGACCTCGTCGACGTTGTTCCTCGAGGAGGCACCGGGGCTCGCGGGCGCGATACCGCCGTACCAGTAACGGTACCCCTGGACCCCGTCGCTCATGGTGGCGTAGGTACACGGTGTTCCCGCGCGGCGGACGTCGAGGCAGGCGGGCTGCCAGATGTCGCCGAGGATGGCCTCCTCGGAGGACATGAGGTTCACGGAGTTGCCGTATGCGACCCACGTCGACCGGAACTGGCCGGCCTCCTTCTCCTTGATGAGGAAGTCGACGGCGGCGTCGAGTTGGTCCTCCGTCGGGTCGTTCAGGTCACCCACGTCGGCGTCGATCATGCCGTTGTCGAGCAGGTGCATGAGCGCCTCGGGGATGGAGATGGCGGAGGTCGCTCCCATCGCGACCTGTCCGGAGTACTGGTCGTCGAACAGCGCCGACCACTTCGTGACGGCGTCGACGTCGACCAGTTTGGGGTTCAGCCCGATGGCGTCGAAGTTGTACACGTGCGGCGGGAACAGGAGTTCGGTCCGGTCCTCGTTGGCCCACAGTTCGTTCAACAGGGTGTCGGTCTGCGCGCCGAGGTATCCGACCCGCTCTCCGGGGTCGGTGAACAGCGGCGTGATGGTGCTCTCGTCCCACTTGTCGAGCGCGCTCGTCGGAACGGTGAGGCTCGCGTCGTTGTCCTGGGTGAGCGCACCCGCCCCGGAGGTGTCGAGCGAGAAGGCGTCGAACGTCTCGCGGTCGCCACTGAGGAGTTTCTGCTGAGTGGTCGGGATGTCGGCGGTCGTGATATCTATCTCGTTCCCCGTCATCTCGGTGAACTTGTCGCCCTGTCCACCGCGGACGGCCCACGCCGGGCCCATCCACTTCAGGGGGCGCGACCCGCTGCTGGCGTCGCCGCCGCCGTTCCCACCGCCACCATCGCCGCCGTTTCCACCGCTCCCACCGCCGCCACCACCACCGCCGCTGCCGCCGTTTCCACCGTCGTTACCGCCACCGGTACAGCCGGCGAGTCCGACTGCACCGGCGGTCACTCCTGCGTGCAACATGAAGTTGCGTCTGCTAATGCCACGGGACATGGTACCACATTCGTGGTAGGGTATATATAACTTCATGTGGGTTTGTGTATATACACGGTATACACGTCTTAATACTCGATACAATCCGAACCGATTCGAGAGAGAAACGACGCGCGTCCGAAAACCGGGCGAAAGAACTAATCCCCGCTTCGGAGTCTCCTCGGTATGGCACACGTCACGGTACTCGGGACCGGTGGAACCATCGCGAGCACGTCGAAGGAGTCGGGGGCGACGCCCGAACTCTCGGGTGAGGACCTCGTCGACGCCGTCCCGGCGCTCGAAACGTACGCGACGCTCTCGGTCAGGGAAGTCGCACAGGTCCCGAGTTTCGACATGGACTTCTCGACCGTCGCTCGGGTGGGGGAAGCGGCCGAAGGTGCGGTCGACGACGGGGCAACGGGCGTCGTCGTCACCCACGGCACCGACACGATGGAGGAGTCGGCGTACCTCCTCGATTCGACGCTCGACATCGACGCGCCCGTCGTGTTCACCGGGGCGCAGCGTCGCCCCGACCAGGTGAGTCCCGACGGTCCGTCGAACCTACTTACCGCTGTTCGGGCGGCCGTTCACGACCGACTGTCGGGGCAAGGGGGCGTCTACGTCGCGTTCAACGAGGAACTGCACGCCGCACGCGACGTCACGAAGACCCACACGAGCGCGCTGGAGACGTTCGCGTCTCCCAACAGCGGCCCGGTCGCCACGTTCCCGCCTGACGGCGCTCGCTTTTACCGCGAACCAGGCCGCCGCTGCTCACACGTCCCCGTGCGCGAACCGACCGCACGCGTCGAAGTCGTGACGACCGGCATCGGCGTCGACTCGCAGGCTCTCGACAGGGCGCTCGACGCCGGCGTGGACGGCCTCGTCCTCGAAGGGACCGGCCTCGGGAACACGACGAGCGCCCTGGGAGACGCGGTCGGTCGCGCCGTCGACGCGGGCGTCCCCGTCGTCGTCACCTCCCGCTGTGGCGCCGGCGGCGTGGCACCCGTGTACGGCACGCCCGGCGGCGGGGCGACGCTGGCCGACCACGGCGCCATCTCGGGCGGGGACCTCCCCGCGCAGAAGGCGCGCATCACGCTCGCGCTGGCGCTCACGGCCGTCGACCGGGTCGAAAACGCCGAGGCGGTGGCCGCGTACTTCCCCGCCTGACCCCTCCCATCCCCCGGCGATAACTACATCTCCCACCCCTGTGAGATACGCTCATGACACGCCTCGCCGAGAGCGTCGCGCTCGTCACGGGCGCCAGTTCGGGCATCGGAAACGCCATCGCATCCACCTTCGGAAGGGAAGGAGCGAACGTCGTCCTCGCGGACGTGAGACGCGACCCCAAACTCACCGAGGAGGAATCAGTGTTCGACCGACTCGACGCCACCGACGCCGAGTACACCTTCGTCGAGACGGACGTCACCGACGAGGGTCAGGTCGAGAACGCCGTCGACACGGCCGTCTCGGAGTTCGGCGGCCTCGACGTCCTGGTGAACAACGCCGGCATCTACTACCAGGCCCCCGCCGAGGAGGCCCCGATGGACGACTACGACGCCATCATGGACGTCAACGTCCGCGGGGTGTTCCTCTGCTCGAAACACGCGCTGCCGCACCTCCGGGCGCGCAAGGGGAAGATCGTCAACCTCGCGTCCATCTACGGCCTGGTCGGCGGGGGACAGAGCGCGGCCTACTGCGCCTCGAAGGGTGCCGTCGCCAACCTCACCCGCCAGATGGCGCTGGACTACGCCGAGGACGAGGTGAACGTCAACGCCCTCGCCCCCGGCATCATCGAGACGGCACAGAACGCCGAGTGGCGCGAGACCGACCCCGTTCTCCTCGAGGACTGGCAGCGGCGGACGCCGTGGCCGCGGTTCGGCACGCCGGAGGACGTCGCGAACGCGGCGCTCTTTCTCGCGAGCGACGAGTCGGACTTCGTCACCGGCACGATACTGAGCGTCGACGGGGGGTGGACCGCCCAATGACGACCGAACGGCTGGAATTCACTGTCGGTGCCGGCGACGAGCGCGAGACGTTTTCGGGCGACCTGCTCGTCGAGGAGGCACCCGCGTCGGTCGAGGCGCTGCGGTCGTTCCTCCCGCACGAGTCGGAGTTGATGCACGTCCGCTGGAGCGGCTACGCCGTCTGGGTGAACATCGACGAGGTCGAGTTGGGTGAGGTCCCCCGGGAGAACCACACGGTCTACCCCTCGCGGGGCGACGTACTGCTCTACCCCGGCTACAGAAACGAACAGGAGGTGCTTCTCGCCTGCGGGCCGACCTGTTTCAAGAGCCCCGCCGGGGAACTGGCGGGCAATCACGTCGCAACGCTCGACGCCTCCAGAGAGGAACTGGCGACGCTGGAGGTGAAGACGCTGGAAGCGGGCGTGCAACCGGTGACGATTCGGCTCACGGAGGACTGAACACCGGTCGGTGCGGTGGCGCGTGGCGTCGCGCGGTTTATGATCCGCGCGACCCGCGCGCGAGGGATCAGCGACTGACCACCGCGGGACGCGACGCGTCCCGCGAGCCGTGCGGCGCGGGCTCGGCCGCGCCGCAGACGCAGGGAAAGAGCGAATCGGGTTGGGGAGGCTCGTGGCATCAGCGCCCTGGCGACCGCTCGCACTGTGCTCGGCTTCCCGATGTCGTCAGACGCTCCTCGGACCCGGGAGAACGAGTAACCGAACACGCACCGAACGAATCAGAAAGACAGTCCGTCTAGCGGTTCTTCGCGCCGTAAAACACCATCAGCCCCGCGAACCCGAGCAACACCGTCGAGGCGATGGTGGTGATGCTGCCCAGAGCGAACAGGACGGGCGTCGCGCGGGTCGCAGAGGCGATAGAGAACACTTCCAGCGGCATGGTGTTCTGGTCGCCGAGGAGGAGCAGGCTGCGGGTGGCCTCGTTGTACGAGAGCGTAAAGGCGAACACCGCGGCACCGAGAACGGTCGGCGCGATCTGGGGGAGGATGATCTGGCGGAACACGGTCACCCGGTCGGCACCCATCACGCGGGCGGCCTCCTCGTTCTCCGCGAGGTTCGGCGGGAACCCCGCGAGGAGAACGATGACGGCGAAGGGGAGCGCCCAGACCACGTGGACGGGCACGGCGAGCCACAGACCCTTGTCCAGCCCCAGGAGTTCGTTCAGAAAGAGCGTCGCCCCGACGCCGTAGGTGATGCCGGGGGTGATGATGCCGAGGATGAGCAAGAAGAGTAGCGCCCGACCGCCGAGGAACTCGCGGCGGTACGCGAGCGCCGTCGCCGTCGCCAGGAGCGTCGTGATGACCATCACGACGATGGCGAGTTGGAGCGACCGGCTCACCGCCTCGACCATCGATTCGGTGTTGATGAGTTCGACGTACCACTCGGTCGTAAAGGAGACGAAGGGGAACGTCAGCCCGCCGGAGTTGAACGAGAAGCCGATGACCGAGAGGATGGGCGCGTAGATGTACAGCGCGATGAGCGCGGTGTAGACGAGAAGAACGTGTTTGACGCTGATTCGTTCGACGAGAGAGCTCAGCGCGGACGTCTCCGTCGCGCCACTCTCGCTCACGGTTTTCGTTGCCATCTACCACGGAGATTCCCGGGGGAGGATATAAATCCTCAGTTCGGAGGTAATACTCAGTGCATCGCGTCGCCGCCGTCGGGGCTCAGCGTCTGTCCCGTGTAGTAGCCGCTCTCGTCCGAGGCGAGAAACACCACCGTCGGCACGACGTCGTCGACCTGTCCCAGCCGTCCCATCGGGAGTTCGGCCTCCTTCGCGGCGCGCCACTCCTCGGAGATGTCGGCGAGGAGGTCCGTCTCGATGGGACCGGGCGCGATGGCGTTCACCCGCACCGTCGGCGACACCTCTCGGGCGAGCGCGCGCGTGAACGCGATGACGCCGCCCTTCGCCGCCGAGTAGTGGACGAGTTCCGGGGCCCCCTTGATGCCCAGTTGCGAGGCGGTGTTGACGATGCTGCCCCGCCCCGCGTCGAGCATTCCCGGCAACGCGAACCGGGTCGTGAGGAACACCCCGCGGAGGTTCACCTCGATCATTCCGTCCCACATCTCGACCGGCATCTCCGCGAGTTCCGACTGCGTGACGATGCCCGCGTTGTTACAGAGGACGTCGGGAGCACCGAAGCGTTCCTCGAACGCCGCGACCATCGACTCGATGCTCTCGGCGCTGCGCACGTCGCCTTCGAGCGCGAGCGCCGTCCCGCCGCCCGCTTCTATCTCGCTGACGACGGCCGCGGCCCGTTCCGACTCTCCTTCGAACGGCGGGTGGCTCACGCCGACCGCCGCGCCCGCCTCGGCGAGGCCGATGGCGATTCCGCGCCCGATGCCGCTGCTCGCACCCGTCACTAGCGCCGTCTTGCCGTCGAGTGATACCATGCCATCCGCTCGCAGTCGACCACGAAAAGTGTAGCTCCGAGCGTGAACGGGGCTGAAACAGTTATCGCCCTCGGCGTGGACTCGGGGGTATGGCCGACTCAGCTGACTCTCACGCGTCCGACGCGACGCAGGCCGTGTACGAACGCGCGAGCATGGACACTCGCGTGGGCTACGGCTCCGACCCGGTACTCGTCGTGGTCGACCTGCAGGTGGGCTTCACCGACCCCGAGAACCCCCTCGGCGGCGACCTCACGGGCGTGATAGAACGGACGAACGACCTCCTCGACGCTGCTCACGCGTCGGACGTGCCCGTGGTGTTCACCCGCATCGTCTCGACGCATCCCGACCACGCCGACTTCGGCATCTGGCAGGAGAAGATACCCCGCCTCGATACGCTCACCGCGGGCTCGAAGTGGGTCGACATCGACGAGCGTCTCTCCCTCGAAAACGGAGACCACGTCCTCGACAAGCGGCAGGCGAGCGCCTTCCACGAGACCGAACTCGGGTCGATGCTGGTCGCGTGGGGTGTCGACACCGTCGTCGTCACCGGCTGTACCACGAGCGGCTGTATCCGCGCGACCGTGGTCGACGCCTGCGCACACGGGTATCGGACGGTCGTTCCGGGTGAAGCCGTCGGCGACCGGGCGCCCGAACCGCACGAGTCGAACGTCTTCGACATGGACGCGAAGTACGCCGACGTTCGACCGACCGACGAAGTGGCCGAGTACCTCTCTGGCACCCTCGAATAAGACGAAGAAACCGCGTCTGCCGGGCGCTTACGCCGCGCGGAACTCCGCGAACGTGTCGATGACCTCCTCGACGTTCGGGCCGAGCGAGTACAGCGACGGCTCGGTACAGCCGGCGTCGCAGTAGTCGGCCACCCGCTGGACGCAGTCGTCGGGCGTCCCGGCGGCGACCACGTTCGTCACGATGTCGTCGGGGACGAGTCGGCTCGCCCGCTCGATGTCCTCCGCCTTCGCCGGCCACCCGCCGAGTTCCTCGCCGACCTGCTCGCCCACCTCGGGGTCGATGCCGGAGGCCTTCGTGATGTGTGGCTGCTGGCCGATGTACTGCGTGACCAGCCCGCGCGCGTTGTCGATGGCGACGTCTCGGTCCTCGTCCATCGAGACGGCGATGAGTTGCGGGCGGTCCACGTCGTCGATGCTCCCGCCCTGCTTTTCGACGCCCTCCTTCAGCTTCTCCATCGCCTTCTCGTTGTACTCGGGCGGGATGAGGTAGTTCATGTAGACGCCGTCGACGACCCCCTTGCCGACGAGTTCGCCGGTCATCTTGTTCATCGTCAGCCCCGTCGCGCCGATGTAGATGGGAACGTCGCGCGGGTCGGCGTTCGCCCGTACGAGGTCGAGTTCGATGCCCTCGACCTGGATGAACTGGCCGTCGTACGTGACGGTTTCGAGGTCGAGCAACCGGCTGAGCACGGTGCAGTACTCCCACATGTACCGCAGCGGGTTCTCGCGGTCGATGCCGACCTTGCTGGCGAGAGGGTCCCACCACGCACCGATACCGAGCATCGCCCGCCCGCCCGAGAGTTCGTGCAGCGTCGAGAACGTCTGCGCCATCAGCGCGACGTTGCGCGTGTAGCAGTTGGTGACGCCGGGGGCGAACTTGATCCGGTCGGTGACCTGCGTGTACGCGCCCATCACGGTCATCGCGTCGCGGACGAGTCGGGACTCGCCCTGCCACACCGTGTCGAACCCCCTCTCCTCGGCGTACTGCGCGTAGTGAATCTCGTCGTCGATGGAGGGTGACTCCCAGTTCCAGATGCCGAGGCGGTCGAACGTCGGGTCGGACATCTCAGTCGCTCCCAGCGATAGTCAGTGCGGCGTTCGCGATGGTCTGCGCCGCCGTGTAACAGTCGTCCCACGAGGTGTACTCGTCCTCGTTGTGGCTCTTACCGTTCTCGCTGACCGCGAACACCATCGCGGTGTCACAGATTCCGTGCATGTACGAGGCGTCGTGGCCGGCGCCGCTGAAGATGCGCATGCTGTCGTATCCGAGGTCGTCCGCCGCCGTCTGGACGGCGTCGACCGTGCGGTCGGCGAAGTGCACGGGCGAGACGCGCATCCGGTCTTCGAACTCCCACTCGATGCCCTCGCGCTCGGCGGCCCACTCCGCTTCTTTCAGGACCCGGGAACGGGCCTCCTCGATAATTTCCTCTTCGGGGTCGCGGAACCCCCACGTGAACGTCACCTCCTCGGGGATGATGTTGATGGAGTTCGGCTTGACGTCCATGTAGCCCGTCGTCCCGACGGTGCGCTCGCCCAGCGTGGAGGGGATGCGTCGGATCTGGGTGATGACGTCCGCCGCGGCCACGAGGGCGTCCTTCCGGTAGTGCATCGGCGTCGGTCCCGAGTGGTCCGCGTCGCCGTAGAAGGTGAACGCCCCCACGTGAAGCCGACGACGCCCGTGACGACGCCGACCTCCTTTCCGTTCTCTTCGAGGTACGGCCCCTGCTCGACGTGGAGTTCGAAGTACGCCTCGTACTCCTCGGGCGGTTCGCAGGGGACGTCGCCCTTGTAGCCGATTCGTTCGAGTTCCTCCTCGAACACGGCACCGTCGGCGTCGGTCTTGGCGTACTCCTCCTCGATGTCGAGGACGCCCGCCCAGACGCCGCTGCCCTGCATCGCCGGCTGGAAGCGCGACCCCTCCTCGTTGGTCCAGTTGACGATTTCGATGGGGTGGGTGGTCTCGATTCCCTCGTCGTTCAGCGTACGGACGAACTCCAGCGCCGCGATGACGCCCAGCGCGCCGTCGTAAATCCCGCCGAAGGGCTGGGAGTCGAGGTGTGAGCCGACCATCACCGGCTTCGCGTCGGGGTCGGTCCCCTCACGGCGGCCGAACATGTTGCCGAACGTGTCGACTCTGGTTTCGAGTCCCTCCTCTTCCATCCGTTCGGCGAACCAGTCGCGGATCGCTTTGTCCTCGTCGGAGAGCGTCAGCCGGTGGAGGCCGCCGCCGTCGGTACCGCCGATTTCAGCCTGTTCTTTCATCGTCGAGACGAACCGGTCCCGGTCGAGTGTCAGGTTCATATCCGTGACTCTCGTATCGGTGGCATAACTCTTTGTGTGCGTGTGAGTTCTCCGGTGGCTCGTCGTCGGTCGTGCGGGTCGAGCTGCGAAGTCGGGGTGGCCCGTCTGCGGAGTCGGTACGAACTGTCTGCGAAGGCGGGGTGACGTCGTAAGCGTTCCGCGCGGGACACGGGCGCGGTGGACGGCAGCCTCGTTCGCCGGAGCGACGACGTCGCTCCGAGCCGTTCGTTCACTGGCTTCACTCGCTCACGAAGACCGCCCCACCCGGTCTCTCCACGAGCGACCGGAGGAAGCGAGTGGATGGCTCGGCGGACTCGTCCGCCGGTGACACGAAAAACAATGGAGACGCGACGAACCGACTACTGCCCGAGGATGTCCTTCTCCAGGTCGATGTCGTCCAAGACGCTCGGCCGCTCTAAGAGAATCGTGTGCTCGGCGTCCCAGCCGACGGTGACCCGCTCGGAGTCGACCTCCAGTCTGTCCTCGGACTTCAACTGGAGTTCGACGGCCTCTCCCTCGTCGTCCTCCGCGGAGAGGATGACCTGCGTGCCCGTCCCCGACTGGTAGAGCACGTCCTCGACGGCGCAGTCGACGGTGTTGTCTATCTCCCCCTCGACGAGTCGGAGGAACTGCGGCCGCACGGCGAACGGCATCCGCTCGCCCACCACCTCGTGGGGGTCGGAGACGAGGTTGGCGGTGCTGACGGTGAACGTTCCCAGCCCGGTTTCCATCTCCGCCGTCTCGCCGTCGTCGCTCACGCCCACGAGTTCGCCGAAGAAGAGGTTCGAGTCGCCGACGAACGTCGCGACGAACGCCGTCTTCGGGCGGTTGTACACCTCCTCCACGGGCCCCGAATGTTCGACCTTTCCGCCGTTCATCACGATGATCTGGTCGGCCAGCCGCATCGCCTGCGTCTGGTCGTGCGTCACGTAGACGAACGTGGTGTCGAGTTCGCGGTGGATGCGGAGGAGTTCGCGCTCCATGCGCTTCTGGAGCTTGTAGTCCATGTCGCCCAGCGGCTCGTCGAGGAGGAGCAGTTTGGGTTCGAGGACGAGGCTCCGCGCGAGAGCGACCCGCTGTTTCTGCCCCGCCGACAGCTCTCGCGGCGCGCGGTCGCGGAGTTCGTCGAGTTGCATCATCTCCAGCACGTTCGACAGCCGCTCGTCGACGACGTCCGGGGAGGCGTTCATCCGCTTCAGGCCGTAGGTGATGTTCTCCTCGACGTTCAGGTGCGGGAAGAGTTGAAAGTCCTGGAAGACGAGCCCGATGTCGCGCTGGTACGTCGGCGTGTCGGTGATGTCGACGCCGTCGAGGATGACGCTCCCTTCGGTCGGGGGAATCTTCCCGACGAGCGAGTGCAGCGTCGTCGACTTTCCACAGCCGGAGGGGCCGATGATGACACAGAAGTCGCCCTCCTTGATGGCGAAGTCGATGTCGTCGACCGCGAGCGTCCCGTCGGGGTATATCTTCGTGAGTCCCTCGACGCGGAGGACGTCGTTCCGGTCGTCTGCCGTCTCGGGGGGTCGCTGGGTGAGGTTCGAATCGGACATCGTCACACCTCCATCAGGTCGTCGACGGTTACGGTGTCGCTCACGCTCAGCTTCGCGTAGGCCACGCCCTCGTCGGCGTCCCACCCGACCGTGGTCCGCGACTGCACCGCCTCCATCGGGACGTTCCCGCTCGTGACCGACTGGAAGTCCTCGACCTCCGCTCCGCCCTCCCGGAGCGAGACGGTGAACTCCGTCACCTCGCCGGTGTACGTTCGACCTCTGACGCTCCCGACGAACGTGTTGTCACAGCCCTCGGCCGCGTCGCCGAGTCGAACCGACTCGGGGCGGACGAGCACGACCACTTCGGCGCCGGGTTCGACGCCCTCGTCGCGCGTGACGGCCGTCACGTCCCCGACCGGCGTGTCGACCGTCAGCGTCGTGCCGTCGACGTCGGTGACGCTCCCCAAGAGCGGGTTCGAGTCGCCGACGAACCGGCCGACGAACGCCGTCGCCGGTTCGGCGTACACCTCGTCGGGGGTGCCGACCTGCTCGATGAGGCCCTGGTTGACGACGACGAGTTTGTCCGCGAGTTTGAGCGCCTGGTCCTGGTTGTGGGTGACGTAGACGAACGTGCTGCCGAGTTCCTCGTGGATCCGGCGCATCTCCAGTTCCATCCGTTTCTGGAGCTTGTAGTCGAGGTCGGCGAGGGGGTCGTCGAGCAACATCACGTCGCACTCGCGGACGAGTTGCCGGGCGAGTTCGACCCGCTGTTGCTGTCCGCCCGAGAGTTCGGAGGGGAGGCTGTCGCGCGTCTCGCCGATGGCGAGCAGCGTGAGCATCTCGTCGGTCTTCGTCTCGATTTCGGTCTCGCTGGCTCCCGCCTGCCGGAGCCCGAAGGCGACGTTCTCGGCGACGGTCATGTGCGGGAAGAGCCGCTCTTCGAAGTCCTGAAAGACGAACCCGATGTTCCGCTCGGGACCGAGAGGCCGCTCACGTCCCGTCCGTCGAGGGAGATGGAGCCGCGGTCGAACTCGACGAGGCCGGCGATACACTTCAGCAGGGTCGACTTCCCCGACCCCGACGGGCCGACGACGACACAGAACTCGCCGTCGTCGACGGTGAAATCGATGCCTCTGAGCACCTGCTCGTTCGCGAACGACTTCTCCAGCGAGGTTACGGATATGACACTCTCTACTTCGCGCGCAACGCTCATGCTCCTCTCAAGGATAACGGCGGTGTTAACGTTTTGGGGAACGGTAACGCGGAATTCGTCGACAGGTTACAGTTCTGCGCGGAAACGGTGCTGGGACCTGAACCCTCACCCCAGTTGGAACACGGTGCAGGGGACGTCGAGCGCGAGGAGGATGTCCTGGCTCGTACTCCCGAGAAGCGCCTTCCCGGTGGGTCGTCGCTTCCGCCCGCCGATGAAGACGTGGTCGATGCCGTGGTCGGTCACGTAGCTTGCGACCTCTTCGGCGGGCGTGCCGACCGTCCCGACCACGTCGAGGTCGAGGTCCGCCTCGCGGATGAGACTCGCCGCGTCACGCACTACGCCGTTTCGCTTCGCGATGTCGGTCGGATCCGCCGAATCGTACTCCAGTCCCTTGAGGAGTTCGTCGAACTCCGACTGGGTGTACACCTGCAGGAGCGTCACGGACGCGCCCAGCGCGCTCGCGATCTCGATGGCGTGTTCGGTGATATCCTCGATGTGCATCCGTTCCTCGCCGACCGCGATGAGTACGCGCTCGATCATCGTCTCTCAGTTCGAGCAAGTGCGATATAACTCTGTGCGCCCTCTCTTCGAACCGTCCGTGGGTGTGTGAGCCGTGGAGAGGACGCCTGAGACGCCATCGAAACCGGGGCGAGTGAGAGAAACCCGCACGGCGCACGGGCGCCGTGAGACCAGTCCTCCCCAACCGATTCGCTCTCTCCCTCGCTCCGCTCGGTCGTTCGTTCATCCACTGAAGCGACTTCGTCGCTCCGGTGGCCGTGGCCGGGCTCCGTCCCGGTCGCACCGGCTGGGGAGGACGAGGCTGCGGTCCGCCGCGTCCGTGTCCCGCGCGGTCTTCCCGCCATCACCGACCGGGTCGACAACGATTCCTCACCGACTCACTCTCCTCCCTCCGCCAAGTCCTTCTTGAACGTGTAACAGTAGCGCTCGTAGTCGACGTGTTCCTCGTAGAAACGGTGAGCGTCGTCGCGCCACAGCCCCGAGGCGAGTTCGACGACGGCGCAGTCGTGGTCGCGCGCCCACTCTTCGACGAACGCCAGGAGTTCGGCCCCGTGGCCCTCCGAGCGGCGGTCCTCGCGGGTGACGAGGTCGTACACCCACGCGTGACGGCCGTGGTACAGCGTCGTCGAGAGGCGGACGCCCGCGAGCGCCACCGGGTCGGCGACGTCCACGCGCTCGCCCCCTCCGTCGCCGCCGTCGTCGCCGCTCCCCTCGTACAGCCCGAACAGCCGGTACCCCTCGCCGGCCATCACGCGCACGTGGTCGAGAAACGTCTCGACGTCCAGCGGTCGAAGCTGGCTCATCACCGGATGGATCGCACGCCACTGTGCCTCGCTCGTCAGTTCGACGACGTGAGTCTCGGTCGTCATCGAGCGTCGAGACGCGGAGCCGACTAATAAGCGTGAACCGAGAGAGCCGACGAGTCAGTCGAGCAGGTCGCGCTTCGCCGCCGCGAACTCCTCGTCGGTGAGCAGGCCGCGCTCGTACAGTCCCGCGAGACGTTCCAGCGCCGAGACGGCGTCGTTCGCCCCGCCTTCCCGCCCGTCGAGGTACGCCGCCGCGGCTTCGACCTCTTCGGTGGGCGTCCCACTCGGGTACACCTCGTACCGTGCGTCGCCAGTGTCGATACCGAGCCGCGTCTCCTCGCCCGCGCGCTGGACGGTCGTGCCGTCGACGAGAGCGAGGGGAACCGTCTCGACGGCGAGGCGGTCGCGGTACTGGACGACGACGTGGACCGCCCGGTCGGTCACGAGCGTGAACGCGCTCCCCCCCGGCGTCGCCATCCGCCGGCTTCGCTCGCCGTCCTCGCGCACGCGGTCGGCCATGACGCCGTCGAGGAGGTACTGCGGTTTCTCGTCCGGTGCGAGGACGTCGAGGAGTCGCGCGGGGTCACCCTCGCCGACGAGTCGGTCCCGGAGTCGGTCGGCCGTCACCGACTCGCCCGGCGCGGCCGCAGCGAGCGTCGATGCTGCGTCGGCTTCGTCGTCGTCGCTCCCGACGTCCGCTTCCCTGTCGTCTGCGGACGGGTCACCCGGTCGTTCGGACATACCCTCCCGACGAGAGCGCGGCGGTTCAAGCTTCCCCTGGGACCCGTTGACACGAGGGAAACGGCTATAACGGCGACTCACGACTCTGGAGATAGGTATGGGAAGCCACAGCACCCGGCGACAGCCGCGCATCCGAATCGGCGTCGACGTCGGCGGGACGAACACCGACCTCGTCCTCGTGACGGACGAGGCGGAGTACAGCCACAAGACGCCGTCGACGGCGGACCCCTCCGAGTCGACGGTGACGGGAATCGTCGAGCTCTGTGACATCGCAGGCGTCGATCCCGGCGAGGTCGGACAGGTCCTCCACGGGACGACGGTGGCGACGAACGCGCTCATCGAACACGAGGGCGCGGAGACCGGGATGCTGACGACACGTGGCTTCCGCGACGTGCTTCACATCGGTCGGCACCGCAAGCCACACAGCTTCTCGCTCCAGCAGACCATCCCCTGGCAGGAGAACCCGGTCGTCAAGCGTCGCCACCGAAAGGAGGTGACAGAGCGGGTCTACCCCCCCGGAGAGGTGGTGACGCCGCTCGACGAGAGCGAGGTGCTCGACCGCACGGCCGAACTCGTCGATGCGGGCGTCGAGTCAATCGCCGTCTGTTACCTCCACTCGTATCTCAATCCGACACACGAGGAGCGGACGCGTGACCTCATCGCCGAGGAGTACCCCGACCTCCTCGTATCGACCTCTCACGAGGTCGTCGCGCAGTTCCGCGAGTTCGAGCGGTTCACCACGACGGCCATCAACGCTCGCCTCGAACCCGTGATGTCGACGTACCTCACTCGGTTACAGAAACGGCTCGCCGGCGTCGGCTGTGACGCGGAGGTGCTCATCATGCAGTCCAACGGTGGCATGGCGAGCGTCCGGAACGTCGCCTCTCGCCCCGTGACGACCCTCGTGTCGGGTCCCGCCGCCGGGGTGCTCTCGGCGCAGTTCGAGGGAAGCGCCCTCGACCGCTCGCACCTCATCGCGCTCGACATGGGCGGGACGTCGGCGGACATCTCGGTCCTCCCCGGGAGGGTCCTCGAACGCGACCCGCGCGACAGCAAGGTGGGCGGGTACCCGACCATCGTCCCGATGCTCGACATCGAGACCATCGGCGCCGGCGGCGGCTCAATCGCCTGGTTCGACGGGGCGATGGGCTTCAACGTCGGCCCGAAGTCGGCGGGCGCGGACCCCGGCCCCGCCTGCTACGGGCGCGGAAACGACCAGCCCACGACGACGGACGCACAGGTCGTGCTGGGGCGGATCGACCCCGACTCGTTCCTGGGAGGCGGCCTCGACCTCGACCCCGACCTCTCCCATCAGGCCATCCAGTCGAAACTGGTGGAGGCCACCGACCAGGAGCGGTTCGAAACGGTCGAACGCGCCGCGCTCGCCACCCTCGAAGTCGCGAACACGAACATGTACCGCGCGATCCGCGAGCAGACCGTCCAGCGCGGTTACGACCCCCGCGAGTACACCATCGTCGCCTTCGGCGGGGCCGGCCCGATGCACGCCGCAAGCATCGCCGAGGAACTGGAGGTCGACACCGTCCTCGTTCCGCCCGCACCCGGCATCGCCTCCGCGCGCGGCCTGTTGACTGGAAACGTCAAGTACGACGTCCAGCAGACGGTGAGCCAGCGGCTCGAAACCGTCGAGGGGGAGTACATCGACGAGGCGTTCGACCGCCTCGAATCGCGGGGGAGAGAACAGCTCACCCGCGACGAGGTCGACGAGTCGCGCTGGCGGTTCGAACGCACCGTCGACTGCCTCTACGAGGGGCAGGGCTACGAACTGAACGTCCCCTTCGAGGGGACCGACGGCGACTGGCACGCCCGCGTGAGGGAGGCGTTCGAGCGGAAACACGAGGCCGAGTACGGCCACTACTTCGAGGCCGACCCGGTCGAACTGCTCAACCTCCGCGTCACGGCGGTCGGAGAGATTCAGTCGTACACGCCCCAGTCGGTCGCCTCGGGCGACGAAGACCCCGCCGACGCCGCGACGACCGAATCCCGGGTCGTCTTCGGGACGAGCGTCGCCCCCGAACCGACGATGGTCACGCGGTACGACCGCGACCGACTGGCGCAGGGGAACGTCGTTGCCGGCCCCGCCGTCATCGACGAATTCGACAGCACCGTCGTCGTCCACCCCGGGTGGACGGCGACCGTGTTAGCGAACGGCGCAATCGAACTGAGGTTCGAACGATGAGTTCAGACACCACCGACACCACCGACACGAGGGCGGAAGAAGAGACCACCGCCGCGGACGTGCTCCGCGAGCGCGACATCGACCCGGTGACCATGCAGGTCATCGGCGGCGAACTCGACACCATCGCCCAGGAGATGGCGTACAAGCTCATCCGCTCCTCGTACTCGTCTATCATCCGCGAGTCCGAAGACATGGGCGCGGGCATCTTCACCACCGACTGCCGCGAACTCTGTGAGTCGGACTCGACGCCGATGCACGTCGGCTCCCTGATCGGATACCTCCAGGGGATGTACGACACCTTCGAGGAGCGCGGCGTCAGCCGAGAAGATGCCATCAACGAGGGCGACGTCTTCATCCACAACCACCCCCACTACGGGGCGAGCCACTCGCCCGACATCGCCGTCGCCGTGCCAATCTTCTACGAGGGCGAGCACATCGCGTGGGCCGCGAACACCGCACACCACCTCGACATCGGTTCGGCCACTCCCGGACTGGCGGTCGACTTGGAGGACATGTACGCCGAGGGGAGCCTCTTTCGGGCGACGAAGGTGTACTCGGAGGGCGAGCGCGTCGAGGAAATCTGGAACTTCATCCGCGACAACGTCCGAACCCCCAGGGAAGTCATCGGCGACCTCCAGGCGCAGGTCTCCTCCTGCAACGTCGGGAAGGAGCGCTACCTCGCGCTGGTCGAGAAGTACGGCCTCGACGAGATTCAGGCGACGGGCGAGGCGCTGATGGACTACGCCGAGGCCCTGCTCCGAAACGAGATCCGGAAAATCCCCGACGGCACCTACTACGCCGAGGACTACCTCGACGACGACGGGCGGAACAGGGGAGAGCGACTGAAAATCGCCGCCGAGGTCATCGTCGAGGGGTCGGACATCACGGTCGACATGTCGAAGTCGGCGGACCAGACGCCGACGGGGTACAACATCCCGTTCCACGGCTCGACGGACGTCTGCATCTACTTCACCATCCGCTCGATTCTGATGGACACGTTCGTCAGAGACGAGTACCTCCCGCAGAACTCGGGCACGTTCGCTCCGGTACACCCGAAGGCCCGACCCGGGTGCATGTTCAATCCAACGCCCCCCACCTCCGCGTTCGCCCGCATCAACCAGGTCGACAAGATGTCGGACCTCATCATCAAGGCGCTCGCGGAGGCCATCCCCGACAAGGTGTGCGCCGGCACCTGCGGGCAGGTGTACTTCGTCTCCTACGGGGGGACGAACGACGCGGGCGAGTACTGGGTCTACCTCGAAGTGAACGAGGGATCTTATGGGGGACGACCCGGTGCGGACGGCCTCGACGCGGTTGACGCGCTCGTCCACAACACGAAGAACCGGCCGGTCGAGGACATCGAACTCTCCCACCCGATGCGGGTCGAGCGGTACGCGCTGCGAGAGGACGGTCACGGGGCCGGACGGCACCGGGGCGGCATCG
This sequence comes from Salinigranum rubrum, assembly GCF_002906575.1. NCBI lineage: Archaea > Methanobacteriati > Methanobacteriota > Halobacteria > Halobacteriales > Haloferacaceae > Salinigranum > Salinigranum rubrum. The sequence goes on along the minus strand of NZ_CP026309.1, from coordinate 2,037,605 downwards.
GCATCGTCCGCGAGTCGCGCTTTCTGACCGACGCCGTGATGACGATGGAGGGTGACGGAAACACTTATAAGCCACACGGGCTGTTTGGTGGTACAGACGGAACACACGGCGACCTGAAGCACGTCACCGCGGACGGAGAGGTCATCGACCTCAACTCGAAGGAGTCGGGCTACAAGTTCGCCGCGAACGACCGCGTCCTCATCAAGACGGCCAGCGGCGGCGGGTACGGCGACCCCCACGAGCGCTCGGCCGAACAGGTGTACGAGGACTACCTGGACGGCCTCCTCGACGAGGAACGGGCGCTCGACGCGTACGACGTCGTCATCACGGACGGCGACCTCGACACGGCGGCCACGGCCGAGCGTCGGGACGACCACTCCTGACGCCGGCGCCGACACGGACGACCGACACCGCATCGCGATGACCCCGTTGATACGGGCGAGCACGAGGTGACTCCCCGTGCTGTGAACCCGTTTCGGTGTTCGACAGCCCCCTATCCCCACCCGAGTCCACCTCGCGGACGGGGCGCGCGTGCATCCCCCACCCCCCACCCCGCACCGCGCCTCGTACTAACTTTCACTACGCCGACAGACGTGTTTATCCCGCCGGATTGCGAACGACGCCCATGCCACCCGTCGACGCGGAGCGACCCGAAGCGACGCTGGCGGCGTTCGTCGCCGACCTGACGTACGACGCTGTCCCCGAGGCCGCGCGGACGACCATCGAACGCGCCTTCGTCGACACCGTCGGGGTGACGCTCGCAGGAAGCGTCGCCGACGCGGGCGCGCGGGCGGTGCGGTTCGCAACGAGCCTCGGGTCGGGCGAGACCACCGTCCTCGGTACCGGTGAGACGGCGTCGCTCGCCGACGCCGTCCTCGCGAACGGCACCGCCGGGCACGCGCTCGACTACGACGACCTCTCGTGGGCGATGGACGGCCACCCGAGCGTCCCGCTCGTCGCTCCCGCGCTGGCAGTGGGCGAGCGCGTCGACGCCTCGGGGAGAGACCTCGTCACGGCGTTCGCCGCGGGCTTCGAGGCGGAGTGTTACGTCGGCGAACCCGTCTCCCCGACGCACTACGAGCAGGGCTGGCACCCCACGTCGACGTTCGGGACGTTCGGCGCGACGGCGACTGCCGCGTCGCTGCTCGACCTGGACGAAGAGACGACCGCACGGGCGCTGTCCATCGCGGCGTCGATGCCGTCGGGGCTGAAACGCAACTTCGGCACGATGACCAAGCCGCTGCACGCGGGACTGGCCGGCCGCTCCGGCGTGACCGCGGCGCTCTTGGCTCGGGACGGCTTCACCGCCGACGAGGCGGCGATCAGCGGCGACGGCGGCTTCTGGGAGCGCTACGCCGAGGGCGCCGAGCGCGTCGCCGACCCGCCGGGCGACCCGTGGCGACTCGTCGAAACCGGCATCAGCGTCAAGGCGTACCCGTGCTGTTACTTCACGCACACGAGCGTCGCGCTCGCGTCGCAGTTGAGCGAAGACCACGGCCTCGCTCCCGAGACCATCGAGCACATCGAGACGACGACGTCGCGCGGTGCCGGCGACGCGCTCGTTCACCCGGACCCCGAAACCGGGTTGGAGGCGAAGTTCTCGATGGAGTACGCGCTCGCGGCCGCCGTGGTCTTCGACCGCGTCGGGTTGACCGCGTTCGAACCCGCCGCCATCGAGGACCCCGAGGTCCAGCACGTCCGCGAGCGCGCGTCGTTCGCCGTCGACGACACGCTCGCGTACAAGTCGAACCACGCCCGGGTCGTCGTGGAGACGACGGACGGAGAGCGGTACGACGGGACGCTGGAGGAACCGCCGGGAACGCCCGCGAACCCCCTCTCCGAATCGGAGTTAGAAGCGAAGTTCCTCGAGTGTGCCACCGAGGTGCTGGACCGCCCGACCGCAGAGGCGACGTTCGCCGACCTCCGCGCGCTCCGCTCGTGTCCGAGCGTTCGAGAGTTGCTCGCTCCGCTCTGAGCGGGTCGAAAAACGGAGAAATCGGATGCTCTACGCGGGCGGGTTCGCCTCGCGCCACTCCTCGGCGACCGTGTCCATCAGTTTGAACTCGACGTCCGGCTTCGTCGACATGTGCTGGACGAGCGCTTCGAGGCGCATGATGCGGTGGGCCTGCCCCATCACCTGCGGGTGCATCGTGAGGATGAACACGCCGTCGTCGACGTTCTCGTACATCCAGTCGAACTGGTCGTACCAGCGCTGGAAGATGGAGTCCTCGGGGACGTAGCCCATCCGGTGCGGGCGCGCCCAGGTGAACGTCAGCGGCGGCCAGTCGTCGCGCTGCCACGAGACGGGGAGTTCGACGATGTCGGTCGGTTCGCCGCGCACGTACGGGCCGTCCGGGGGTGCCTCCCAGCCACCGTAGACGTAGTGGGGCGTGAAGTCCGACGCCATCTTCGAGGACTCCCAGCGGATGCCGATGTCGGCCAGGATGTCGAGCGTGTGCGCCGAGAAGTCCCACGCCGGGGAGCGATAGCCCGTCGGCTTCCGCCCGGTGAGGTCGACGATGTTGTCGACGGCGCGCTCGACGTCGGCCCGTTCGTCCTCCTCGGACTCGAACGTCGCCGGACCAGTGTGGCTCCAGCCGTGGTGCTGGACGTCGCCGCCGCGGTCCCACACCTCGCCACAGATCTCGGGGAAGCTCTCGATGGTGTGGCCGGGGATGAACCACGTCGCGGGGACGTCGTACTTGTCGTGGAGGTCCAACAGTCGGGGCGCGCCGACCTCCGCGCCGAACACCCCGCGCGAGTGGCGGGTGGGCTCGTCCCACGAGTCATACGACCAGAGCCAGGTCGATACTGCGTCGAAATCGTACGATAGACAGACGGTAGCTTTCGCCATGGGCACGTGAAAACTCTCGCCGACTCGGCTTAACTGTTGCTGGCGGTGAAGTCGGCGTTTCGGCCGATTCACCGGGACGAACCGCCGCAAAAAGAGGAACTCGCGACCGAGTTGTGTGTCTCGTCGCTCAGTCTCGGTCCCAGCGCGTCCCGGGGTTCTCCTCGAGCCAGTCGAGGTGGTTCTCCGCGCGGTCGTCGTAGATAGCGTCGTCGGGACCGAGCGGCTCATCAGAGAAGGTCGCGTCGATGGCGTCGTCGACGCGGAGGACGAGGTCGGCCACCTCACACGCCGCGACGATGCCCGTTCGGCGGTAGGCGACGGGGTCGAACACGCCGGCGTCGGTCGCGCTCTTCACCTCCCGTTCGGGGAGGACGAAGCCCGCGTCGAGGCCGCCGGCCGCGTGCGCCATCCGGAGGTCCGCGACAGCGTCGATGGGGTCCGCGCCCGCGTTCCGCGCGAGCGTCGCCACCACCGTCTCGAAGGCGTCGGCCATCCCCTCGACCGCCAGTTGCGCCTTCGTCGGGAGGTCCGTCGCCCGGGCGCGGACCGCGCGCGAGAGTTCCATCTCGATGGCACCCGCGCCGGGGACGACGCCGGGTCGGTGCCCGCCCTCGCCGCGGGCGACGGCGACGGCCGCGGCCATCTTTCTGACCCCCGTCGTCGCCTGCGTCGCGACGTGGCCCGAGACGCCGTGGAGGACGACGGCCACCGATCCGGGGTTCGGGCACTCGTCGAACACCGTCATGACGGTGTTCTTTCTCCGGCCTCGGCGGGGGTCGCCGCGGACCTCCTCGACGCTCCCCGCGAAGCCGAGGTCGTCGGGCGAGACGTCCTCGGGGTTGCGGACGAGGCTCGCGCCGGTCGCCCGCGCCAGTTGGCGCATGTCGAGGCGGTTCACGGCCCGAATCCCCATGATACCCGCGTCGGCGAGGAGTTTCTGGAACTCGGGGGTGATGCCGAGGCGGCAGACGACCACGTCGACGCCCATCTCCCGGTAGGAGTCGACGATGTCCTCGCGCCGGGCCGCGTAGAGGTCTTTCACCTCCCCGACCGACGACGACCGGAGGTCGAGCGTCGCCCGCTCGTCCCACTCGGGGTCCGTCAGTCCGCCCGTGGTGTGCCCGTCGAGGAGTAGGACCGTCGCGTCGGCCACCCGCCGGGGCATGTGCTCGTTCGCCCGGCCGTTGCGGTCGAGGACGGCCCCGCGGACGATTCGAGAGTCGCCCAGAGAACCGGTACTGAGCGTCCGGACGGCGAACGTCTCCTCGGTGGGCCGGGTGACGAGGTCGACCGCATCCACCACCGCGGGGCCCACCGCGCCGCGAGGCCGCCGACGTCGTTGCCGGTCGCCGCCGACCGCGCGACCCGCTCCTCGACCGCACGGGTGTCCGAAAACGACGGGAGACGGCGCGTCTCGGCGTCGAGCGTCGCGAGCGCGGCGTCGAGGCCGACCGCGTAGCCCGCGCGAACGTCGTGGGGGTGGACGCCGGTGTCGATGAGGTCGACCGCCTCGTCGAGGAGCGCCGAGAGGAGCACGACGGTCGAGGTCACGCCGTCGGGGATGTCCTGCCCGACCACGTCGGTGTCGCCCGGGCGCTCCGGGCCGAGGACGCGGCGGACGATGGGGGCGATGGGGTGAGTGACGGGGAGTTCTTCGAGGAGGGTCGCGCCGTCGCTCGTGACCACGAGGTCGTCGGCGGGGACGTCGCCGGGGTTCTCCGGTTCGGTCTCGCTCGCTAGCTGGTTGACGACGAGTTTGTCGTTCGAGAGCGGCCCGAAGGCGGTCGAGAGCACGTCGGCGAGCACGTCGACGGCGACGCAGTTAGCGTGGGGAAAGCGCGGGGTCGGTGGGTCGGCGTCGTCGACGGCGCGTGGCGACGCCTCGTGTACGCTGCTCATTACACATCTCGTGTACGTTCGGGCCTAAAAGGTTGTCTCCCGAATAGATACGCGGGGGCGTGTGGGCAGTCGTGGCGTTCTTCGTCCGGAACTGTTCGTCCGTCGAATCAGACGCTCCAATCGGGGAGTTCCCGCTCGACGAACCGGCCGTGGCCGGGGTCGGCGACGATTTCGCCGTCGTCGGCGACCAGTTCGCCGCGGACGAACGTCTGCTTCACCTTCCCGGTCACCTCCCGTCCCTCGTAGATGGAGAAGTCCGCCTTCGAGGCGTTGTCCGCCGCCGTGATGGTGTAGGACTCGGTCGGGTCGAAGAGGATCGCGTCGGCGTCGGTGCCGGGGTCGAGCGTCCCCTTCCCGGGGATACCGAACACCTGGGCGACGTTGGTGCTCATGACGCGGACCAGCCACGGGTAGGAGAAGCCGCGCTTGCCGACCGCTTCGTCGTGGACGATGGGGAGGCTGGCCTGGAGGCCGTTCGCGCCGAACGTCGACTCCCACCAGTTGTCCACCTGCTTCGATTCGAGCGAGTACCCGCAGTGGTCGGTGGAGACGATGTCGAGCGTCCCGTGTCTGAGGTGTTCGAACATGGCCTCCTGGTCGTCGGGTTTTCGAATCGGCGGGGCGATCATCGCCTGACAGCCGATATCCTCGTAGATGGAGTCGTCACAGACGAGGTAGTGCGTGCAGGTCTCCGCGCGGAGCAACGACCCGTCGCCGCGGAACCGCGCGAGTTCCTCGGCCGACTTCCGGCAACTGGTGTGGATGCCGTAGTACTTGGCTCCCGCCTCTTGGGCCATCCGGGCGGCGTCGTTCGCGGCCATCGCCTCCGCGTAGTCGGGCCGCGACTGCGGGTACCACGTCGGGTCGCCCTTCCCCTCCTCGATGAACAGTTCGGTGAGTTCGTCCGTCACGGAGGCGTCCTCGGTGTGGAATACCCCGACGGCGTCCAGGTCGGCGAGGCGTTCGAGGACGCGGTTCATGAAGCCGTAGCCGAGGCCGATTTCGTAGGCGGTGAACAGTTTGAACGACGTCACCCCCTCTTCGACCAGTGTCTCCAGTTCGTCCAGTACCTCCGGGTCCTCGCGGGTAATCGCGGCGTGGACGCTGTAGTCGATGAGCGCCTGCTCGCCCTTCCGCTGCTTCTCCGCGAGGCCGTCCATCAGCGTGCCGTCCTCGTCGTAGTTCGAGAGGTCGCCGACCCAGTGTTGCCACGCGAAGTCGATGTACGTCGTGATTCCCCGAGCGCGGCCGCCGCGGTCCCGGTCTCGTAGGTGTCTATCGAAAAGTGGTCCTCGATGTGGACGTGTGGGTCGATCATCCCGGGCATCACCAACAGCCCCGAGGCGTCGACCGTCTCCCTCGCGTCGGGCATCGACGCCTCGTCCCCGACCGCGACGATTTTCCCGTCGTCGAACGCGATGGCCCCTTCGAACGTGTCCTGGGCGGTGACGAGCGTCCCGCCAGTGATGACTGTGTCTACCGGCATGTCGTGTGAGACAACTCCAGTCGAGGCTATAAACGTTGACACCAACTGCGTGCCCGGCGGCGGCCGGCGTGTGCTCCCGGTGGCTCCGTCCACCAGCGCCGAGCGCGCGAGGGAACGCGCTCGGACCCCGTCCCGAGCACGCCGGTTGGAGCGGGAGAGGACTCACCGGGTCCGTGTGTCGTTGTCGCTCGTCTCCCCGCGCTCCCGTCCACGTCGGGGACTGCCTGCCGTCGTCGGCACGAAGCCGCTACCTCGACTGCCGAACCACGCGCCTCACTGTCGGGCTACCCGCTCCAGCGCCCGAGCGACCCGGAGCGCGACGTCGTCTTCGAACCGCGGCGCGACGGCCTGGGCGGCCACCGGGACGCCCGACATCTCGGCGACTGGCACCGTCACGGCGGGCGTCCCGGCGATGTTGAACGGCGCGGTGTTGCCGATGATGGGGACGAAGTCGGCGCGCGTCGTCGTCTCGCCGACGTTCGGCGGGAGGTCCCTGAGGGTCGGCATCACGAGCGCGTCCACCGACTCGAACGCCTCGTCGAGACGCTCCTCGAACGCGATTCCCTTCCGGCGGGCCCGGGCGTAGGTCCGTCCCTCGCTCCGGGCGTCGAGGAACGCCGGGGGGAGAATCCGGCGAGCGACGTGGTCACCCAGTCCTCGCTCGCGCGCGGCACGGAACGCGGCGCGGAGTTCCTCGCTGTAGCCCGAGCCGTGTCCGCGGACGACGCCGTCTTGCTCCAGAAGCCAGACGAACTCCGCGGAGCCGACGTTGAGGTAGGCGGCCTCCATCTCCCCGAGGTCGAGGGGAACTTCGCGAACGTCGACGCCGACGGCTTCGAGCCGCGTGGCGACCGAGCGGACCGCCTCGGCCACCACCGGTTCGGAACGCGAGAAGGGCGTCGACGGCAACCCGACGCGAAGCCCGTCCGCGTCGTCGAGGTCGTCGGTGAACGACCCGACCCGCCGCGCGCTCGACGTCGTCGGGTCGCGGCGGTCGGGACCGGCGATGCTCTCCAGCACCGTCGCGGCCGTCTCGACGTCCCGCGCGAGCGGGCCGATGGTGTCGAGCGAGGGGGCGAAGTCGACGAAGCCGTGTCGCGGCACGAGGGTGTGAGAGGGTTTCACCCCGACGACGCCGCAGCAGGCGGCCGGGATGCGGACGCTCCCGCCGGTGTCGGTCCCGAGCGCGACGTCGACGGTGCCGGCGGCGACGGCCGCGCCGCTCCCGCTGGAAGACCCGCCGGGCACTCGGTCCGCATCGACCGGGTTCGTCACGTGGCCGAAGTCGGAGAACTCCCCCGTCGGGCCCATCGCGAACGGCTCCATGTTCGCCTTGCCGACGACGCCCGCACCCTCCGCCAGCAGGCGTTCGACGACGCTCGCGTCGAACGACGGGACCACCGAGTACGCCTCGGAGCCGCAGGTCATCTCCAGGTCCGCGACGGCGATGTTGTCCTTGAGCGCCACCGTCGTTCCGACGAGGGTCCCGTGGCCGGACTCGACGCGCGGTTCGTCGTACACCGCCAGAAGCGCGTTCTCGTCGTCGTCAGCGCGGTGACCGCGGTCGTCGCCGGTCTCGGCCGGCGGTCGCTCCGCCGGTGCCGACCCGAGGGCGTCCGCGAGAATCTCGTCGAGGGTCGACTCCGACACGTCGAGGGCGAGCCGAGCGGCCTGACTCCGCATGAGTTCCCGGTCGGCCTCGGTCGGGTCGGACCCGGAGGACGTGTCCGTCATGGGTGCCACCGCGGTCGTCGACGCGCGGTGCGGTCACGTCTCGTGCGGCGGTCGTTCCCTCCGGCGGGCCGCAGTGCGAACGGCACGCGGAGACGGTCACGGTTCGACGATGGCTGTGGCTGCAGCAGGCGGCGCATGCGCTCTCGGTCACCGGCGAGTCACATAAAAATCTCCCTCGCTGTTCGCGCCTCAGTTCTCCATCGCGTCGTCGCTCACGCGGAGCGCCTCGTCGAGGATGGCGACCGCCTCGTCGACCTCGTCCTCGCTGATGACGACCGGCGGCGCGATGATGAGCGTGTTGATCATGTTCGCCAGATGCATCCCGTTCTTCCACGCGTGACCCGACACCTCGTCGACGACCGTCTTGCCCTTCGATATCTTGTCCTTTCGTTCGCCGAAGGGGACGCGCTCGCCCTCCTTCTTGGTGAGTTCCACGCCGCGGAACAGGCCCACGCCCCTCACTTCGCCGACGCTCGGGTGGTCGGCGGCGACTTTCTCCAGTTCGTCGCCGAGGTACTCGCCCATCTCGCGGGCGTGCGGGATGAGGTCGTCGTCGATGTACGTCTCCACCGCCGCGCGGCCGGCCGCAACGGCGACGGGATGCCCGGCGTAAGTGTGGCCGTGACAGAACATGTTGTCCTCGAAGTGTGCGGCGATTTCGGGGGTGACCGTCGTCGCCCCGAGCGGGGCGTAGGCTCCGGTGAGTCCCTTCGCCATCGTCATGATGTCGGGCGTGACGTCGAAGACGTCCGACCCGAACCACTCGCCACACCGGCCGAAGCCGGCCATCACCTCGTCGCAGATGAGTAGCGCGCCGTGGTCGTGGGCGATTTCCTTCAGGCGAGGGAGGTACTCCGTCGGCGGGACGAGGATGCCGTTCGAGCCGACGACCGGTTCGACGAGGACGGCGGCGACGGTGTCGCCTTCGAGCATGAGCATCTCGTCGATGTATTCGAGGCTCTCCATCGGCTCCAGCGTGGAGCCGTACGCGTAGGGGTCCGGTGCCTTGATGGTTCCCGGCAGGGCGGGTTCGGCCATCAGCCGTCGCGGGTCGCCCGTCACGGAGATGGAGCCGTAGGTCGCGCCGTGGTACGACCGGTACCGCGACATGATCTTGTGCTTGCCCGTGTAGAGGCGAGCGATCTTGATGGCGGCTTCGACCGCTTCGGTCCCCGAAGTGGAGAAGAACGTCTTCGAGAGGTCTCCCGGAGTGACCTCGGCGAGTAGCCGTCCCAACTCCGCGCGGTTCTCCGTCGTCAGCGACGGGGCGAAGTACGCGCCCGTCCGCGCCTGCTCGGCCATCGCGTCGGCCACGCGGTCGGCGGAGTGGCCGAGGTTCGAGCACATCAACTGCGCCGAGAAGTCCAGCCGGCGGTTGCCGCGCGCGTCGGTGAAGTAAACGCCGTCTCCGCCCACGATTTCGGTCGGGCTCACCTCGCTCTGGTACGCCCACGTCCCGAAGACGTACTCCTTGTCGGTCCGTTCGACGTCGTTCAGCCCCGCGTCCACGGTCTCTTGGTCTTCAGTGGCCATCGTATCAGTGCGGTTCGGGGGACGCCGAGATTAATCTTCCGTGCCGCCTCACCGCGCCGACACGAACCGGGTCCGACGGTCGGGTCAGTCGACCTGTGCCTCGATGGCCTCGACGACGATGTCCAGCCCGGTTTCGGCCTGCTCGTGCGTCATGACCAGCGAGGGGAGGAGTCGGAGGACAGTCCCCTGCCGACCGGCGGTCCACACCAGAACGCCGTGTTCGTAACAGTACGTCTGGACGTCTTTCACCATGGCCTTCGCCTCCTTCGAGGGCTGGCCCTCGCTGTCGACGAACTCCGCGCCGATGAACAGGCCCTTCCCACGCACCTCGGCGAGGTGGTCGCTGTCGGCCTCGCGGAGCCGTCCTCTGATGTACTCGCCCAGGTCGACGGCGTGGTCCAGCAGGCCGTGCGACTCGATGTAGTCGATTGCGGCGATGCCGCCGCGCATCGCGGGGATGTTCCCTCTGAACGTGCCGATGTGACCGCCCGGCCCCCACGTGTCGTACTCCTCGTGGTACATCATCGCGCCGAGCGGGATGCCGGCGCCGCCGATGCCCTTCGCCATCGTCATCGCGTCGGGGGTGACGCCGTGCCACTCTGAGGCCCACCACTCGCCGGTCCGGCCGAACCCGGACTGAATCTCGTCGAAGACGAGCATCACGTCGTTGTCGTCGGCGATGTCGCGCAGCCCCTGCAGGAAGCCCTCCGGGGGACGACGACGCCGCCCTCGCCCTGGATCGGTTCGACCCAGATGGCCGCGGGCTTCTCATGCCCGGCGTAGGGGTCTTCGACCGCGGCCTGGACGCGTTCGAGCGACCGGGCACACGAGAGGTCGCTACAGCAGTCGGACGTCGGACAGACCGCGCGGGCGTTCTCCGCGTCGGCGTCCCCTCGTTCGCGGAGCGGGTAGGGATAGGGAACGTGGCGGACGTCCGGAAGCAAGGGGTCGTACCCCTCCTTGTACTTGCGGCCGCCGGTGAGGCTCAGCGCCCCGGTGGTGCCGCCGTGGTACGAGCCCTCGAACGCCATCAGGGCGTCGCGACCGGTGTTGTGCTTGGCGAGTTTGATGGAGCCCTCGATGGCGTCCGAGCCGCTGGGTCCGCCGAAGACCACCTTGTTGTGGTCCTTCAGCCCGCCGGGCGCGATGTCGTTCAGCCGCTCGATGAACTCGATGCGCGCTTCGGTCGGGAAGTCGATGGTGTGGACGAGTTTCTCGGTCTGGGCGTTGACGGCCTCCAGCACGTAGGGGTTCGAGTGACCGACGTTGAGAACGCCGATACCGGCGAAGAAGTCGAGAAAGACGTTGCCGTCGACGTCTCGGATGGTGGCTCCTCGGCCCTCGTCGAGGGCGATGGGGACGCTTCGCGGGTAGGCGACCGCGCTCGTGTCGACCTCGCGCTGGCGGTCGAGCAGCCGCTTCGACTCGGGGCCGGGAATCGAGGTGTTCATCTGTGGTGCGTCGGCGAAGTGGACGTCTTCGATCGGTGGGCCGGCGGTCATACTCCTCACGTCGAAGAGCGCCATGAAATAGGTTTGGCTCAGGTGGCAGCCGGTTTCCACGTCTCCGCGAACACAACCGTTAATCCACGTCGTGTCAATCGGTGGCGTATGGCTCGAATCGACATCAACTGCGACATGGGCGAGAGCTTCGGCAACTACACCATGGGAAGGGATGGGGAGGTAATGCCGTACATCACGTCGGCGAACATCGCGGGCGGCTTCCACGCGGGCGACCCCCACGTCATGCGCGAGACGGTCGAACTGGCGGCCGAACACGACGTCGGCGTCGGCGTCCACCCCGGCCTCCCGGACATGATGGGCTTCGGGCGACGGACGATGGACGCCACGCCCGAAGAGGTGCGCGACTACGTGGTCTACCAGCTCGGGGCGCTCGACGCGTTCGCCGCCCGCCACGGGACGAGCGTCCAGCACGTCAAGCCCCACGGCGCGATGTACTCGATGCTCTCACAGAGCGAAGACCACGCGCGCGCCGTGATGGAAGGGATTCTCGAAGTGGATCCGGACCTCATCTACCTCGCGACCGACATGCACATCTACGAGGTGGCCCAGGAGTTCGACGACCTGCGGGCGGTGTTCGAGGGGTACGTCGACATCCTGTACCGGGAGGACAGGAGCCTCATCGTCGAGAAGCAGATGGAGCCCAAACCACCCGAGGAAGTGGTCGAACGGTTCGTCTCCATCGCCACCGAGGGGACCGTCGAGACGGCCACCGGAGAGACCATCGAAGTGCCGGCCGAGAGCATCTGCGTCCACGGCGACGGCCCGAACGCCGTCGAATACCTCGAAGCCATCCACGAGGCGGTCGACGAGTACGGCATCGAACTCGTCGGCCTCGACGACCTGGTCTGACGGGATCCGTCCCGCCTACTCCTCCCACGCGGGCACTGTCGACAGGTCGAACGACTCGTCGATGAACTTCGTCGTGTGCTCGTTGTTCCGGAAGCGCTCGTCGTCGAGCATCGTCCGGTGGAACGGAATCGTCGTCGGGATGCCCTCGACGGCGGCCTCCCGGAGCGCGCGTTTCGACCGACGGATCACTGCCTCCCTGTTCTCGGCGTGGACGATGAACTTCCCGACGAGCGAGTCGTAGAAGGGCGAGATACCGTCGCCCTCGTCGACGCCGTCGTCGACGCGGACGCCGATGCCGCGAGGTGGGCGATACGTCGTGAGTTCGCCCGGCCGCGGAGCGAAGTCGTTCGCGGCGTCCTCGGCGTTGATTCGGAACTCCATCGCCGCGCCGCGGGGCTCGACGCTCTCCTGGGAGAAGTCGAGTTCCTCGCCGGCGGCCACCCGGAGCTGCCACGCCACGAGGTCGATGCCGGTCGTAATCTCCGAGAGGGGGTGTTCGACCTGGATGCGAGTGTTCACTTCTAAGAAGTAAAAGTCGCCCTCGACGGCTTCGCCGTCTCCTCGCTGCGTCTCCGACGCAGCGCTCTCCTCGTAGAGGAACTCCACCGTGCCGGCGTTGGTGTAGCCGGCTTCCGCCATGCCGTGTCTCGCCGATTCACAGAGTTCCTCCCGGAGTTCGGGCGTGAGCGACGGCGAGGGCGTCTCCTCCAGCACTTTCTGTTGTCGGCGCTGGAGGGAGCAGTCCCGCTCGTAGAGGTGGCGGACTTGCCCGTGGGCATCGGCGATGACCTGCACCTCGATGTGTCTGGGGTTTTCGAGGAACTTCTCGACGTACATGTCGGGGTTGTCGAAGTACGCCTCGCCCTCGCGCTTCGCCGCCTGGAGCGCCTCGGGAATCGAGTCGTCGCTGTCGACGACCTTCAGCCCGCGCCCGCCGCCGCCGCCGTCGGCCTTGATGGCGATGGGGTAGCCGTGTTCCTCGGCGAAGGATTCGACTTCCGAAGCTTCGGTCACCGGGTCGGTCGTCCCCGGAACGATGGGGACACCGGCCGACTGCATCACCTTTCGAGACTTGGTCTTCTCGCCCAGTTGTTCCATCACGTCCGCCGACGGACCGACCCAGGTGAGGCCCTCGTCGACGACCCGTCGGGCGAACGTCGCGTTCTCCGCGAGGAAGCCGTAGCCGGGGTGGACCGCCTCGGCGCCCGACTCGTGAGCGGCGTCGACGAGCGCGTCCATATCGAGGTAGCTCTTCGACGCCATCGACCCGCCGACGTGGACCGCGAGGTCCGCGTGCCTGACGTGTTTCGCCGTCTCGTCGGCATCGCTGTACACCGCGACGGCTTCGACTCCCAACTCGTGGCAGGCGTTGATGACACGGATCGCTATCTCTCCCCGGTTGGCGACCAGGACGCGCTCGAACATGTCGCTGGGTATAGTGAGCACGGATATATATCCGGGGGTAAGTCGATTCGGCTCGCTCGAATCGGTGTGTGGGTGTGGGGTGAGTGAGAAGACCGGCCAGCGTGGCGTTGAGAGGGTACGGGAAGCCAGCACGACCGACGAGACAGCGACTGCACGGTAGACGGGCGCGGTGCGGCCACGAGCCTCCCCAGCCGACTCGTTCGCTCGCATGCTCGCTCACTCATCCCTCGCGCGGTGCCGACGCGACAGACAATCGCGCCAGCACGCGCCACCGCACCGGCTCGTCAGTGGCGGTCGGCGCGCGGAAGCGAGTGAGTGCAACGACCGAGCGGCGCGCGAGGGTCGGCTCGCGGCTCCGTCCGCGAGCGACCGGTTGGGGGGTCTGTCGCACGGTTTTCTCGCCCGTATCAGTCACCCTCCGGCCGATGTGAGGAGACATTCCCAGGCGGCCACTGATACCTCTACCGAACACCTGTCGTGCCGACTCACATGCCACGATGACCGTCACCTATAATTCGGTACCTGCTGACAATCCACTATCACCGATGTCCGCAGAACGCATCACCCCGACGGAGCTCCCCGAGCCGCGGTACGAACACGGCGCGGACGACTACGTGTTCGTCGAACTGAGCGAGGAGATGAGCTTCGACGCCAACTTCCAGGCGATGGCCATCACCCAGCAGATACGCGAGCGCGACCTCCCGGGCGTCGACGAGATCTGTCCGTCGAACGCGTCGTACCTCGTCCACTTCGATCCCGACGAGATCTCCCCGACAGACCTCGTCGCGGAACTGAAAGAGATCGCAAGCGAGACCGACCTCTCGGACTTCGAGTGGGACACCCGCATCGTCGACTTCCCCGTCCTCTACCAGGACGAGTGGACCCACGAGACGCTGATGCAGTTCCGAGACAACCACCAGGACCCCGACGCGACAGACCTGGAGTACTCGGCGCGCATCAACGGCTTCGACTCCGTCGAAGCGTTCATCGATGCCCACTCGGGTTCGCCGCACATGGTGACGATGGTCGGCTTCGTCCCCGGCTTGCCGTGGTGCTTCCAGATGGTACCCAAGGACCGACAGATCGAAGTTCCCAAGTACGTCCAGCCGCGGACCGCGACGCCGTCGCGCGCGGTCGGGTACGGGGGGGCGTTCACCGCGGTGTATCCCGTCAAAGGGGCCGGCGGCTACCAGTTGTACGGGCGAACCCCGGTCGAGGTGCTCGACGTCGACCAGGAGCTCCCCGACTTCACCGAGTCGATGGTGTTCCCCAACCCGGGTGACATCCTCAAATTCAGACAGATAGACCGCGCCGAGTACGACGCCATCCGCGAGGAGGTCGAAGCGGGGACGTTCGAGTTCACCACCGTCGACGTGGAGTTCTCCCCGAGGAGTTCTTCGCGGACCCGGATGGGTACAACGAGCGGTTGGTGGAGGTGCTGTACGAATGATCCGCGTTCTCGACGGCGGCCTCTCGACGACGGTCCAAGACGACGGACGCTTCGGCCACTACCACATCGGGATGCCTCCCTCGGGCGCGATGGACCAGTACTCACACACCGTCGCGAACTACCTCGTGGGCAACGACCCGTCGGACGCGACCCTCGAAATGACGTACAAGGGGTGTGACCTCCGGTTCGAGGAGGACACCGTCATCGCGCTCGCGGGCGCGACGATGGCCGGCGAACTCGCGGGCGAGTCGGTGCCGATGTGGGAGTCGGTCGAGGTCGAAGCGGGCGACGAACTCTCGATGCAGTTCGCGACCGAAGGGGCAAGGACGTATCTCGCTGTCGCCGGTGGCATCGACGTCGAACCCGTGATGGGAAGCCGGTCGACGTACACCTTGGTCGGTATCGGCGGCTACGACGGCCGAACGCTGGCGGAGGGCGACACCCTCGCGGTCGGCGACGCCGACACCGGGGGACTGACAGGCCGAACGACTCCCTCGAACGCCGTTCCCTCGTACGACGACAGCGACCCTATCCGCGTCGTCCTGGGGCTGTGTGACTACCGGCTCACCGACGAGAGCCGCGAGGAACTCTGCAGCGAACCGTGGAAGGTGAAGGCCGACGCCGACCGCGTCGGCTACCGCCTCGAAGGGGTCGACATCGAGTTCGAACCGCGCGACCAGCCGTTCGGTGCCGGGCCGGACCCCTCGAACGTGGTCGACCTGGGGTACCCCGTCGGCTCCATCCAGGTGTCGACGCTCCCCATCGTGTTGATGCGGGACGCGGTGACGGGAGGCGGGTACGCGACCGTCGGCACCGTCGTGAGCAGCGACCGGAACCTGCTCGGACAGCGACGCACTCACGAGGAGGTGTACTTCGAGTCGGTCACGGTCGACGAGGCACTCGACGCCCGACACGAGGAACAGGCGCTGCTCGACGAGGTCCGGGAGTCGCTCGCGTGACGCGTCCCCGACCCGAGGCAACGTTTATGACTGCGAACACTGTACGGTACGTCGATACCACGTTCCCTCACCTATGACGACATTCACCATCGAAGCCCCGATGCCGGGCGTGTTCTACCGCAGTCCAGACCCCGAAGACCCGCCGTTCGTCGAGGTCGGCGACAGCGTCTCCGCCGGCGACACCGTCGCCCTGGTCGGCGTGATGAAGAACTTCTACGACGTCACGAGCGAGAAAGACGGCGTAGTCAGCGAGATCATCGCCGAGAACGAGGCCGAGATCGAGGCCGGTGCCGGCCTCATCACGCTCGAACTCGACGACTGAGACGACTCTCGTTCCTGCGCTGACTGCGATTTCTTCGGTTCCCGAGCGTTCACGCCGCGGACTGTGGAGATGCTCTCCGCCGCTGAGGCCACCCTCTCTCGACCGGGCCGAGTCCTTCTCCACGGGCACGGATTGAATATAGCACTATGAAGTTTATCCGTCGTTCGACCGACGCCAGAATAATTAGATTACCAACATTTTCGACCGCCCGCTTCCAAGAAACACGGGGGTCGGACCCACGCTCAACACAGCGAGTAGACGTGCTGTTCGTACGTCTCTCGCACCCGGTCCCCCAGTTGTGGGTGTACGTGTCGATGATGTCTCCCGCGACGTCGCCGCGGAGGTACTTCACGATGCCCCGGTCGCCGGTTCGGTCGCGCATGTGGGTCGTGAAGAAGTGCCGGAAGTAGTGGGGGGTGACGTTCTCGTCGCTTCCCCCACCTGTTCGGTGCCACCCCGCCGCTTCCGCGTGAGCGACCACGATTCGGCGGGCCGCCTTCGCGGAGAGGCGGGCCCCCCAGTGGTCACGCGTCCGCACGAACAGCGGGTCCGCAGGGGAACGCGCGTCAGGACGGATCGCCAACCACTCCGTGAGGACGGTCGCGAGTTCGTCGTCGACGGGGACGACCGTCGAGCGCTTGCGCTTGTTCGAGTCCTCGCGGCGCTCGCCGTGGGTCACCTGCCCGCGAGTCGGTTTCGAGGAGACGAACAGCGAGTCCCCGCGCCCCTCTAGCTGTGGGCGGCCGGTCAAATCGTACGCCTCCGCGGCGCTACTGCCGGTCAGTCGCAGGTCGCGCAGGTCGAGGTTACAGAGTTCACCCACGCGGATACCCGTCTTCAGGAGCGTCACGACGACCGCTCGGTCCAGTGGATGCGAGATGCCGCGGACGAACGCCCGCATCTCCGCGACCGACACGTCGCGTCGCGTCGGGTTCGTCTCGATGCGTTCGTCGAGTTCCTCCATCACGAGCGTCATGGGGTTGGCCTCGAAGGCGTCGACCGAGTTCATGTAGGCGTAGAAGCGGTGGAGGTACGCCGCGTAAGTGGCGACGGTGCTCTCGGCCGCCTGGCCCCGTTGGCGGTGGATCCACGCCATGCAGTCGCGGTTCGTCGCCGCCTCGAACGTCGTCGACTGCGCGTCGAGAAACGACGCGAAATCCTCCAGAACGCGCTGGTACGCCTCGCGCGTTCGGTCCGACCGACCGTAGTACTCCATGTCCTGCAGGAAGTACGCTATCGGGTCCGTCGTCGTCTCACTCATCGGTCAGCACGTACCCCCCGTCGCGTCCGCTGTACTGGACCCGGTTCTCGCCCTGAAGTTCTGAGAGCGCCTCGTCGAGTCGGTCCTCGACGTCCGCGGTGAGGCGCGCGAGGAGTTGATCCCAGTCGAGCGCACCCTCGTTCGAGAGGGTCTCTACGACCGTGTTTTCGATGCCTGTACCCTGGGGGTTGGAGGCCGAAGACGCCCCTCCGGAATCGCCGTCTTTCTGACCCGGTTTTCCCGACAAAAACCCACGGCGACCCGCCTGGACCATCGTTCGAACGAACTCGCTCTGTGTCATCCCCAACTCATCGGCGTGCTCCTGCCAGACGTCTTTTTGATACGCCGGGACGTACGTCTGTACGCGCGTGCGCTCGGAATCGGGCGTGTCGGTCACACTTCTCCGCTCACGGCGGCGGTACATCAATCTAACCCTCATTCGGAGATAAAGTATATTATCCCCCATTCTAGTACCACAATAGCCGCCCATTTGATGTTCTATTCGACGATAACTAGAATCTGTGGGTCAGATCCAGTTATATATCGGAAGAGGTTGTGGTGTCTCGTTCGGTGATTACTGATCGGCTCACCAACGGCCACACTCGCGTGAGTCAAACGAGCGTTTGCCCCTCCACAAGAATCTCGGGGAGGAGCGGAATCGTCCGGTGGGATGTTCGTCGTCCTCGTCGGGTGGATCGTCGCACTCCTCGTCCTCGTGGATGGTGGCCTCGAAGTGGCCCGAGCAGTCGACGCCCCGCTCCCGAGACGACTCCGTAACCCGGGTCCGTCACTGATTCAGCGGCTCGGCGAACGGGTAGATACGCGGCCGGGGTTCGTGATCGGCGCGCTCGCGCTCGCGGTCGTATTGCTCCTGTACCCGTTCGTCGACAGCGCCCTGCGGCTCGCCGACGTCGCCGCGCCGTTCAGGTACTGGGACTTCGGCGCGTACACGGGCGCACTCGACCGGTGGCGAGCGGGCGAACCCCTCTACGTGCGGAACGAGGAGGGAGGGTACGGCGGGAGCTACCTCTACCCGCCCGTCTTCCTCCTCGTCGTCTGGCCCTTCGACCAGCTCTCGTTCGACACCGGCGCGTTGCTGTGGGAGCTCTGCTCCGTGCTGTTCCTGTGGGGGAGCCTCCAACTGCTGACGCGTGAACTCGGCCACAGACTCCGACTCTGGGAGCGTGGGCTCGTCCTGTGGGCGCTCGTCGGCTTTCACCCGCTCTTGTTCTCGGTGAAGCAGGGACAGATATCGGCGTTTCTGGCCGGTTTCCTCACGCTCTCCGTGGTCTGCTTGCTCGTCGCCGAGCGTGACTCTCCGAGCGCGTCTACCGTGGGATACGCGAGCGGCGCGTGCACGGGGTTCGTGGGCGTGGTCAAACTCGTCTACGCGCCCGTCGGGGCGCACCTCCTCACCGACCGCCGTCGGTTCCTCGGTGCTGTCGGAGCCGGTGTCGCCCTGACCGTCGTCTCCCTCGTCGCGTTCGGCGTCGAGGCACACGTGAGCTACCTCGACGTCATCCGATGGGGCAAATCCGAGCCGGTCCGGAGCCCGCTCCTCTGGATGGCACCGTACTTCAGACCGCTGTACGCGCTCGCCCCCTTTCGCTCCCGCTCAGGCTCCTCGGCAGCCTCGCCGTCGTCGGACTCGCGCTCGCAGCGAGAGGGGGTGCGGACCGCGAGACGTTCGCGCTGGGCGTCGCGGTGATGCCCCTCCTGGCACCACAGGCGTACAGCTACTACCTGACGGCGCTCGTGCCGAGCGTCGTGGTGATGCTGCAGGTCGAACTCACAGCCCACGGAAAACCGTGGCTCCCGCTCCTGGCACTGTTTTGCTTTCACGTCCACTCGTTCGGGCTCAGACTGGCCGTCGAGTTCCTGCCACCCGTCCTCCCGTATCGCGCGGCTTCCGTCCCCGGCCTCGACGCCACCGTGGCTGATGTCGTCGTCTCTGTCTTCCAGCCGGGCGTCTGGGGCGCGCTCCTGCTCGGACTGCTCGCCGCGAAACGCGTCGCAGACGCGGCCCGGGGAGCGTCAGCCAGTGCGTGACGCTCCGACACGTGTTTTGTACCCGGATTTCCCGGAGACGCCCGGTCTGGAGCGGTGGCCTGGAGTCCCCACGAATTCGAGGATCGTTCTCGGAATTTGTCCTCGAACATCCGATAGATACTCGTGGTCCTTGTCGTGCTGCGGACTCGTAAATCACATGTCGCTATACAAAATGTCGATCTTCGGTGACGCAGTGGAACACCGGCAGTTGGCTCGAAGACCCCGCTCTTCGGCGTCTGGACCGGAATCGCCATCACATCGCGTTCGAGTTCGGGATCGAGTTGGTCTCTCCTGGTCGCCGAACCGCCGCGGTCGGCGGAGCGCAGAGAAACGGTTACTCGGTCGCTTCGACGAGGTCGGGGCCGTCGTTCGCGGGACTGTTCACCCGTGTCGAGACGGGGTACGCGTGCCACCCCTCGGAGGGGGCGGGGTCGAGGAGCTCGAACGCCTCGTCGGCGTCGCCGCGGAGCCACGTCTCCTCCTCGTCCGGACTCAACACGACGGCCATCCGGTGGTGGAGGTCCGAAACGACCTCGTTCGGTTCGGTCGTCACGACGGTGAACGTCTCGACCGGCTCGGAGTCTCCCGACCCCTCGCCCCCGAACTCGCCGAGTCCGGTCTGTCGCGTCGGCGGGGTCCACCGCTCCCAGAGCCCTGCCATCGCGAAGGGACGGTCGTCCTCGTAGGCGACGCGATAGGGTTGTTTCCCCTCTCCTCGCTCGACCCACTCGTAGAAGCCGTCCGCCGGGACCAGACAGCGCCTGGATTCGAACGGCTCGGCGAAACTCCGCTTTTCTCTCACCGTCTCGGCACGGGCGTTGATGAACGACGTCGAACCGTCGTCGGCCCACGACGGGACGAGTCCCCACTTCTTGAACGAGAACTCCTCGGGCGCGTCGCCGGTCAGTACGGGGAGGTGCTGTCCCGGCGCGCAGTTGTACCGGGGTTCGATCTCCCGGGGGAACGACGCACCGAACCGCTCTTCCAACCGGGGCTGGGTGGTGAACAGCGTGTATCGGCCACACATACTGAGAGAGAGGCGTTCTCGGACCATAACCCCCCGGTTCGAGGGCTCAGATGGGGGCGACGCGACCCCGTCGGCGCACCGCGACGAACGTGACGACGAGACAGACTCCCGTGAGCGTCGCCAGCACCGGAAGGAGCGAGATCGCAGCCTCGATTCCGCGACGTTCGAGCATCACGCCCATCACCGGTGGGAAGACCGCGAGGCCGAAGTAAACCGACCCCGTCGTCACGGCGTTGGCCGGCCCGCCGTAGGACGGGACCGCCGACATCGCGTACGCCGTGAGCGTCGGAGACACTCCGGAGAGGAGGACGCCGAGGACGAAGACGGCGACCAGAAGCGGCGTCCCGGCGAGCGTCAGCACGCCCACGAGGACGACCGTTCCCCCGGCGGTGAGCGCAAGGACGAGCGGGAGGTAGCCGACGCGCTCGGCGACACGGCTGTAGACCAGCCGACCGGGGATGTACCCGAGAACGAGCACCGAGAGCGTGAGGCTCGCCGTCGAGGAGGGGAGGACGGTCCGCGCGTAGTACGGGAGCCAGGTGAACAGCCCCCCCTCGACGCCGCCGCTGACGAACAGCGCGACCGACGCGCCCGTGACTTCGGTCCGGCCGAGAACCCGCCGGACGTCCGCGAGCCTGAGCGGTCGCTCGACGCCGGAGAGTTCGGGGAAGTCGAGCCGCCAGAGCGCCACGGCGACGGGGACGAACCCGACCGCGAGGACGCCGTACGCGAGCCGCCAGGACCCAGCCGCGAGCGCGGCGACGACGAGCACCGGGCCGAGCGTCGCACCGACGGCCCACGCGAAGTCGTAGAGGTTGAACACGCGCCCGCGCGCGTCGGCGTAGAGGTGGCTCAACACCGGACGGTCGAGCGCGCGGAACACGCCCGTCGCGACGCCGCGAAGCACCAACACGCCGAGGTAGAGGGTGAAGGAGGGGACGAACGCGAGGAGGGCAACGCAGACGGCGACGGCGACCACCCCGACTCGCATCGCACGTCCGATGTCGAGGCGTCCGGCGACGCTACCCATGACGAGCAGGGTCGCGACGAACCCGACGGTTCCCGCGGGTGCGACGAGGCCGAGGAGCGCGGGAGAGGCACCGAACTCCGCTTCGAGTGAGGCCAACAGCGGACCACGGAGCTGGAGGCCGACGGCGTCGACGGCGACGAACCAGCAGATGACGACGAGCCAGGTTCCCCGCTCCGAGAGGCGGGAGGCGAACACGAATCGAGCCTCGTGCGTTCGGCGAAAAAGCGTTGGGTTGTTCGGTCCGAGGAGTTCCGTCGCTCGTGCGACTCGTAAACCCACAGCCGCGATACGAACGGTCGGTCCCGAAGGCGGGGGGATGACCGAACAATCGGTCGGGCGGGAGCGTTCCTCGCAGGAACCGACGTGTACAGAATTATCTGGTGTTCCGTCCTCGTTCCGGTATGAACCTCCGATATCTCATCTACGGCGTGCAGATTCTCCTCGGTCTGGCTCTCGCAATCACCGGGTTCATGCAGAACGACCCGCTTATGACAGTCGCGTGGTTGGTCGTCGCGGTCTCCGGTGCCGTTTTGTTCTGGCACGACCCAGGTGGGCCTCTCGAAGTGTGACGGCTCACTGAGAGGTCGAGTCTCCTTCTGTAGTCGACCAATTGTTTTGCCGCGCCTGCCTTCAGTCGGTCAGTCGCGGACCGCCGCCAACACCACGCTCACGTTGTCCCGCCCGCCGTGTGCGAGTGCCCGCTCGACGAGCGCCGCGGCGCGGTCAGCGACGGAGCCACCGCCTTCGAGCACCTCCCGTATCTCCTCGTCCGACAGTTCGTTCGTCAGACCGTCCGAGCAGAGCAGGAGCGTTTCGTCGAGCGGTTCGACGAACACGTCGGGGTCGACCCGGGCCTCGACACCGACCCACCGCGAGAGGACGTGCCCGTACCGCCCGCCGGCGTCCCGTTCTCGGCCGACGGTGTGGTCGGTGGTTACCTGCCGGAGGCCGCTCGACCCGCAGACGTACGCGCGACTGTCTCCCACGTTGAGAACGGTCACGGTCGGCAGGGAGTCCGAGTCGACGTCCACCACCGCCGCGACCAGCGTCGTGCCCGCCCCGCCGAACCCTTCGGCCGCGGCGTAGGCGGTGAACTCCTCCCGGGCGGCGGCGAGTCCCTCACGGAGGAGCGTCTCGGCGTCGCGTTCGCCGGCGTCCCGCAAGTGCTTCGCGTACGCGGCGAGTTCGGAGACGACGGCAGTGCTGGCTACCTCGCCGCCGTCGACGCCGCCGACCCCGTCGGCCACGGCGAGCAGCCACTGTCGACCCTCGTCGCCGTCGAGCGCGACGCGGAGGGTGCTGTCCTCGTTGTTCGTGCGGACGAGACCGGCGTCGCTCTCGACGGCGGTTTCGACGCGCGTCACGCCTCGACTCCGAGCGCTCTGGTGAGCGCGTCGCGCACCTGCACGACCTGCTCGTACCGCTCGGTCTGGTCGTACGCCAGCGCCTTCAGGAGCGTCGTATCGACCGACCCCGGGAGGTCCGGGTTCCGTTTACTGGGGGGGACGATGGCCTCGCGTGACCCGACCTCGAAGGGGTGCTCGCCCGTCAGGAGTTCGTACGCGAGGACGCCGTACTGGTAGACGTCGGTGCGGATGTCCCGCTCGCCGAGGCTCCGGTCCAGTTGCTCGGGCGCGGCGTACAGGAGACTGTGGCCGGTGCCGGTTATCGTCCCCTCGGTCATCACCTTCGACAGCCCCCAGTCGCCGAGTTTCGCGACGCCCTCGCCGTCGAACAGGACGTTCTCCGGCTTGATGTCGAGGTGAGCGATGCCTTTCGCGTTCGCGTACCCGAGCGCGTCGCCGACGGCCGCGAGGACGACGACCCGCTCGTCGAACGCCGCGCCGGCGTCGAGCCGCGCCCGGAGCGTCCCCTCGCACAGTTCGAGGAGGAGCCACGGGACGGGCTTCTCGCCGTACTGCAGGACGTCGACGACGTTCGGGTGGTTCGCGACGAGTTGCCAGTTCTCCGCCTCCGCGACGAACCGCCGGATCTTCGACTCCGGAATGGTCTCGTAGTCCGACACCCGGGGGATTTTCAGCGCCGCCCGTCCCGCCTCGCCGTTGACCACCCAGATGTCGGCGAAGCCGCCGCCGCCGAGTTGCTTGACGCGCGTGTATCCCGGGAGATATTCGAGCACCCGGTCGACGATGAGGTCGTCCTCGTCGCGGAGCGGGCCCCCGTGGGCGATCTCCTCGGTGGTCACGAGCGGTTCGGTCGAGTCGCTCTCGTAGATGGCTTTCCGGATGGCCTCGACGTTCAGTTCGCACGCGAGCACGACCCGCGAGAGTTCGTCCTCGACCTCCTCGGTGAGCGACGCCGACTCCGTCGCCGCGAGCGCCTCGACGCTCGCGCGGACCCGGCGGTACACTTCCCGCGCCTCGAAGAACTTCTCGCCCGCGTACAGTCGCTCCGCCCGCTCCATCTCGGCGAGTTGTCCGACCACCGCCTCGCGGAGCGTCTCGATGGCGACCCGCTCGCGGAGGCTCGCGACCCGGTCGTGGTGGTCGTCGGTGAACGCCTCGCTCTCCGCGGCTTCGAGGTCGTCGAGTCCGCGGCGCACACGGTCGAAAAGCCCGCGGCTCCCCCGGCGGCCCGTGGTCGTTTCGTCGCCAGTGCGTGTGGCCAGTTCCGCTTCGAGCGCCCCCAGGGTGGCGTCGACGACACCGCGCCGCGCGTGGCCCAGTGCGTCGTCGAGGTCGGTCGCGTCCTCGTCGTGTTCGCGCGCGACCGCACGGGCGGTTTCGAGCGCCTCGACCGCCTCAGCAAACGCCGCCTTCGCGCCGTCGTGGTCGCCGTCGTCCAGCGCCGCGCGCCCGCGGGCGAGCGCCTCGTCGGCGGTCGCCTCCGCGTGGACGCGGCGGGCCGTCGCGCGCTCGCGTTCCGTCTCGGTGACCTTCGCACGGAGTTCCTGTCGGAGCCGTCGGAGGTCGCCCGCGTCCTCCTCGGCGGCGACTTCGATGGCCCGGTCGTACACTGTCGCGGCCTCCGTCCACAGGTCGATTGCACCGTCGCGGTCACCGTCCGCGTACCGCTCGTCACCGCGGCGCGCGATGTCTCGCGCGCTGGCGAGGTACTCGTCCGCGGTCGCACTCTCGCGGACGCGCGTGACCGTCCGGTACTCCTCCTTCGCCCGTTCAAGATCGCTGCGGAGTGCGGAGTCGTCGACCGCGTAGCCGTCGACGAGTTCGACCGCCTTCGTGTACGCATCGACCGCCTCGCGGTACGCCGACGCCGCGTTCTCGTGGTCGTCGTTCCCCTGTGCCGTCTCGCCGTCCGCCATCCGGTCGCTGCCGCGCTCTCTCAGCCGCTTCGCCTTGCGATACAGCCGCGGCGGCAAGTCGGGGCGGTCCTCGTCGGGCGACTCGTTCTCCGGTGGGCTGACGAACGGCGGGTCGACGATGGGTGGCTGTGATTTTTCCGCCAGGCGCAGCGCTCGCCGGCGCGTCGACCCCAGGTACCACAGAACGGCGAACAGGAGCGGGAACTGGTAGTAGACGGCAGCCAAAATTCCCACCGGGACGACGAACACCGCCACGAGACCCGTGAGACCGCCGCCGATTCCGGTGACCCACGGTCCCAGGAGCCGCGAAGTGTCCACGACCTCCGGATTCCGATTCGCACGAGCCACCGCCCGCGTGTCGAGCCAGAAGAACAGGGCGAGGGGGCCGCTGGCGACGACGACACCGATCCAGAGCAGCATCCCGAGTTCGCCCGGGAAGAGGAAGTACGCGCTGTCGAGTGCGAGCACCGAGAGGCCGTACGCCACCGTCACGACGAGGAACAGCAGCGTGAGGTAGTACCACCGCTTGGTCGGCTCTCCACCGTCGCCCTCGCTCTCGGTCGCGGGCGGAGTGACCCCTCCTTCGGTTCCCGGGAGCGGGTCGCCGACCGTCACGTCGGCCACCATCAGACGGCCACCTCTCTGGTGTACAGCCGAACGACCCGGTGGGCCGCGCGGTCGATACGCGCGTGGTACTCGGGGTCGAGTTCGTCGCCCATCGACAGTTCGAGTCGGAGTTCGAGCCGTCCCTCGATGTCGTCGACCTCGTCGCAGAGGTCGTCGTACTCGCCGCTCTCGATGGGATGTTCCGAGAGGACCGTCCGGAGTTCGTGCGTGTACTTCAGACACTCGCTCGTCCCCTCCTCGCGCGCCTTCAACAGGAGTTCGACGACCGCCGGGACGTACGACGAGACCGGAACCCCGCCGAGGACCGCGCCCGACCGCCCGAGGTTGAGACCAGCGTGGTCGACGTACTCGCCGAGGGTGAGGCGGTCGTCGCGTTCCAGCGTGAGATGCAGCGCGGTCCCGCGCCGTCCGCCGACGGTGATGGTGCAGTGGCTGTCGACGAGCGTCGACTCGCCGCGGTCGAGCGTGTGCTCGCCGATGCCGGTGCGGACGTACACCGGGTTGGTGCTGCCGTCGTTGCGGACCGCGACGC
Source organism: Salinigranum rubrum (assembly GCF_002906575.1). NCBI lineage: Archaea > Methanobacteriati > Methanobacteriota > Halobacteria > Halobacteriales > Haloferacaceae > Salinigranum > Salinigranum rubrum. Next base: position 2,011,762 of record NZ_CP026309.1, on the reverse strand, counting down.
CGTTCGTCGTCGGTTCGAGCACCACCGGCGGTCCGCCGGGGCGGAGACGCGAGACCGACTGGTCGGCGACGCCGAGGTCGACCACGTCGTCGCCCGTCGAGACGACGACTGCGGCGTCCTCCGCTCGCCGGTAGATACCGACGGACGACTCGACGACCACCCGGCGGACCTCGTCGCTGTCGGTGACGGGCGAGAGGTACGCGCGCATCAGGCGACCCCTTCGCCCGCGTCGCCACCGCCGTCGCTCGCGTCGTACTCGATGGTCGGCGGCGTCTCGCCGATGGCCGCCTCGATGTGCGTCTGTGAGATGTACACCGTCTCGTCGCGTTCGAGGCGCTCCTTGAGCGCCAGTCGAGCAGCGTTCTCCGCGACCAGTTCGATGTCGCTCCCGGAGTACCCTTCGGTGAGCGCGGCGACGCGGTCCCAGTCGACTTCCTTCAACAACACTGGGCGGTTCCGCAGGTGGATCTTCAGTATCTCGACGCGGGCGTCGGCGTCCGGCGGCGGCACCTCGATGCGCTCGTCGAACCGCCCCGAACGCTTCACCGCCGAGTCGAGGAGGTCGAGGTAGTTCGTCGCCGCGACCACGACGACGTCTTCGCCCTGGACGTCCGTGAGCGACTGCAGGAACTGGTTGACCATCTGCTTCTCCGAACTGGACATGTCCCCGCCGCGGTCGGAGGCGACGGCGTCGAACTCGTCGAAGAACACCATACACGGCTGGTTCGCCTTGGCGACGGCGAAGACGTCGCGGACGTTCTGGGCGGCCTCGCCGACGTACTTGCTGACGACGTCGGCCGTGGTGACGTTCATGAAGTTGTAGCCGAGTTTTCCCGCGAGCGCCCGCGCGATGAACGTCTTGCCCGTCCCCGGGGGCCCATAGAGGAGGATGCCGTTGACCACGCCGAGGTCGTACTCCTCGTACAGTTCCTTGCGTTCGAGGGGGTCGACGACGCGCTCGATGAGCAACTGCTTGAGGTCGTGCATCCCGCCGACGTCGTCGAAGGTGAGAGCCGGCGGCGCTTCGAGCAGGCGTGCCGCCTCCAGCGTCTCGTCACCTTCGGTCTGCTCCGCCGACTCGCCCTTTGTCCGGAGCGCGCCACGCCCCGACCCCTCTCCCTCGCTCGACGCGCTCCCCGCTTGCCGCGGCTGTGGCTGTGGCTCGCGCTCCAACTTCTCGGCCCACGAGCGGTAGCGCTCGGCGTCCGTCCGGTGACGCTTCTCCAGTTCGCCGTTCCGCTCGAGGTCAGCGAGTTCTGTCAGCCGCGACGCTGCCGCCCGGTAGTGACGAGCGGCGGCCGCTCGATTGCCGTTCTTGTACTGCTTCTCGGCGCGTTTTCGCTCCTTCGTGTACTGTTCTGTAACTATCTCTTTGAACGCACTCTCGTCGAACATCGCTGTCCCTCCGTTGTGTCTTCGCACGCGCTGTCAGCCGCTCTGTCACCGGTGAGTCTTCGAACTCGGCTCACCCGGCGGCTTCGTCGAAGTCGACGTCGGAGACATCCATCTCCGCGGGGTCGAACTCGGCGCCGAACTCGTCTTCGATGTCGAGTTCGTCCGCGCCTCGGTCGCCGGCGGCGATCCGTTCCATCGCCGTAATCTCGGCCGAGTCCTCGGTCACCTCGTCGCTGACGACGGGGATGTTGAGCGTGTCGACGAACTTCTCCATCGCCTCGTTGCGCACGCCCAGGTCGGTCATGCTGTCGAGCACCTGCGAGTGGATCTGTTGGGCCTCCGCGGCGGTGAACACGGTGTCGATGACGAGCCCGCCGTCCTGTGACTTCGCTCTGGCCATCTCGCGGGCCATCTCGAGGCTCATCACGGCGGCGAGTTTCGTGCTCATCATCGTGAACAGCTGTTTCTTCTGGTTGTAGCGCTGCTTCTCCATCCGCGCGCGCATCGCCAGGTTCTTGCGCTGGAGTTCGCCCGCTTCGGCACCCTCCTTGATGAGACGTTTGTACGACGCCGCGTGCTTGTTCATCTCCTGTTCGTACTGCGTCATCAGGATGTTCGCCTTGTGCTTGTCCCGGGATATCTCCTCGTCGGAGTACACCGTCGGGTCGAGCATCGTCTTGAAGTCCTTGCCGCCGAACACCCATTCTCTGAGTTTCATGTGTATCAGTTGTCGCTACCGGTCGTTGTTCGCTGTCGGTACACGTCCTTCGTGGTCGCCGTTAGCGACCAGCGGCCTTGCGGCGCTTGCGCGCGGCCCGCTCCTTGGGGTCGAGTTCGGGTTCGACCGCCAACACGACGCCGACGACGCCGACGACGGCACCGACCGCCGCCGCGAGGACGAGCAGTTTCATCTCGGCGACCGTGACGTTGAGCCACGTCTCGCCGAGCGTCGCCTGCGCGTAGATCAGCGCCGCGCCGACGAGAATCCCACCGGCAGCACCGAGGGTCACCCGCCGCTCCATGAACGCGAACACCCCGACGACCAACAGCGCGCCGAGGACGACGTTCAACAGGAGTACACCGCCGAGTTGCCAGAGTTCGAGAGTCATTGTCTACCTTGTTAGTGTAACGACACCGATACGACAGAGAAGGGGATAAAGACGTACGACAGGCCACCGGTATCTCAGGGTTACCGTACGTTACAGAACCGGGACAGTATTCGGGAAGACGTGCACGGCTCCCGAATCCCGACCCGCCGGCTCGAATGATATTCTATCTAACGAGATAATCAGACGAATCGTCTATCCCGTACTTATACTCGGGTGACATCATCTAACGGATAGCCACGGCTTCTGTTCGGGCGGCGGACGAAGGCACGTGCGGGTAGGTGTAAGAGTACAATGAGTTCCATCGATTCAGGCGACTGTGCGGACAGACTACGTGGACTCCTCCAGCTCCAGGAGGCGGTCATCGACGAGGACCTCGCGTCGCTCGGGCGGATGCCGACCGACTCGCGGGTCGAGCGGTACCGGCGGCTCGCTCGCGAGGAGGAGGAGTTCGTCTTCGACTACCCCGCCTCGTGTCCCGACCAGCTTACGAGCGCCGAGCGGGAGGAACTGCGGAGCCGGTTCCGCCTCGCCCGGCTGTTCGTCTACGCGAGCTTCGAGAACCGGAACGAGCCCGTTCCCACGGAACTGGACGGCGACTTCGCCCCCGTGGAAGTGCAGGCCGCCATCGACTTCGAGCGGTACAAGAGCTTCGACGCGCTCAGCGAGGAGGGAATCGAAGAGCGCATCCGGCGGATGGACGGCGAGGTGTACACCCTCGCAAAGGAGTACCACTCCACTCAACTCGACGACCTCGACGCGCTGCTGGACGACCCGACCGTCCAGCGGGACGTGCTGAAACAGCTCGTGAACCGCTACGACGCCCGGCTCGACAAGATCAAGCGCGCCGTCCAACTGTACGTCGAGATTCACAACCCTTCGGGACTGGTCGACTCCATCGAGCGGGCCATCACCGCCGTCGCCGACTCCGCGGACGAACGCGAGGCGATACGGGAAGCCATCGAGCGGGAGGTGCAGTCGGTGGCGGCCGACCTCGACCGGACGCTTTCGGAGCGGGAGGCCGCCGTCGACGCCAGGCTCCGGACGGTCGAGGCCGGCCTCGACGGCAGGGAGCTGTCGGACGGGGTGCGGGAGGAACTCGACGCGCTCCGCGCGCAGACGGCCGAACTCCAGCGGACACAGGAGCGGGCCGTTTCGGACCTCTCGGAGAGAATCGACCGCGCGAGTCAGCTCGACGGCCGGCTCACCGAACGCATCGGGGAACTCGAAACCGCTCACGAGAGGGCGCTAGCCGACGGCGGACGCCTGGGCGAGGAGACGGTCGCGCTCGTCTCACACGAACTCGACGCGCTCCGCGAACAGCACGACGCGGTGGCCGAGAGCATCGACGCGCTCAGACGGGAACGCCAGCGCATCGCCGACGCGGAGGCGCGCCTCGACGAGCGCGAGGCCGACCTGACGGCGCGCGTCGAGGCGCTGTCGACCGCTCTGTCCGAGACCACCGAACGAACCGGCGAGGGCGTCGTCACCACGGCCATGGCGCGGCTGTTCGAACTCGACTACCTCGGTCGGTTCGACATCAGCGTCCACGAGGCGGCGCGTCTCACCACTCCCGAGGGGGCCGTCGAGGTACCGCCGGCGGCGTGGGACGGCGCGGTCAGCCGCCGCGACGAGGTGCCTCGACTGCGCGACTACCTCGGAGCCGACGGCGACTTCGACGCGTTCCCCGCGAACCGGAGCGTCCGCTTCGAACTCGGGCGGTCGCGCTATCTCGGCCTCGGCCGGGAGCGACAACTCGTCCTCGAAGCGAGCGTGGTGAGCCACCTCGAAGCCTACGCGCACAACGGCTTCGACGCCCGGCCGGCGACGGTCGACGACCTCCTCGACGTCGTCACCCGCGCGGTCCGGACCATCGGTGACGACGACGCTCACACCGTGCTCGCGCTCGCGTCGCCGACCGGCTGGACCGACGACGTCGCCGACCGCCTGCTCGACGAGTCGTTCGCGCGGAACCGCTTCGACCGGCGGCTCCACCTCTACTTGGTGGACCTCCAGACCGGCGAACTCCGGTTCGACGCGTCCGACGACCTGCTCGCGGGCAACGCCGGCCTCTTCGACGTCGGGGTCGACGCCGAGCGCCTCCACGACTGCGTAGCGGTCGTCCGCGAACGCGCCGACGAGGGCGAACTGAACGTCCGCCTCGACGCGCTCACGGCCGAGGGGTACCCGGCCCACGTCGTCAAGCAGGCGTTCAACCGCCTCGAACGCGAGGGAGTCGGCCAGCAACTCCTCCTCGACGAACTCGGGCTGGTGCTCGCGTTCGAGTGAGCGGGGCCGGTGTGAGAGAAACAGACCGCGAACGAGGCTGGGAGCGAGAGCTTTAGGCCCGTCGGCCTCTCTCCTCCGCGCATGCGCGTCGAGAACTCCTTCATCCCGGTCCGCGGGGTGGGCGAGACGACGGAACGGCGGCTGTGGAACAACGGCGTCCGCGAGTGGGACGACTTTCACCGGGAAATCAAAGGCGTCGGCCCGACGACGGCCGAACGCATCGAGACGTTCATCGACGAGGCCCGCCCTCGACTGGACGCGCGCGACACGGCGTACTTCGCGCGGACGTTCCCGAGCAACGAGCGGTGGCGACTCTACGAGACGTTCCGCGACGACGCCTGCTTCTTCGACATCGAGACGACCGGCCTCGACCACAACCGAGACGAGGTGACGACCGTCTCGGTGCACAGAGACGGCGAGACGACGACGCTCGTCAACGGCGACGACCTCACCGCCGACGCGCTGGCGGACGTGTTCGCCGACGCGGGCCTGCTCGTGACGTTCAACGGCGCCCGGTTCGACGTCCCCTTCCTGGAGACGTCGTTCGACGTCGACCTCGACTACCCGCACCTGGACCTGATGTACGCCTGCCGCTCGGTCGGGCTCGCGGGCGGGCTCAAATCCATCGAACGGGAGGTCGGTATCGGCCGGGACCGCCCGGACCTCTCGGGGCGCGACGCCGTCAGGCTCTGGCGGCAGTACGAACGCGGGGACAGCGCGGCGCTGGACACGCTCGTCTCGTACAACCGCGAGGACACGGAGAACCTGTCGACGCTCGCCGACCACGTCACGACCCGTCTCGACGAGCGAGCGTTCGGCTCGCGCGAGGGAGAGGGCGAGTGATTTTTGTGCCGTCCGACGGAGGAGAGCGGTATGACCCTCGAACGCGCCGACGACGCGAACGACGGCACTGACTCCGACACGGACGCCGAGGACACCGACGCGGTCGACGCGGAGTCGGTCGGCGTCGACGACGCGGACGACGACCCCCACGGGGAAATCGAGAACACGACGCCCCCCGCACACGAGGCCGAACGGGAGGGCGACAACGGCGACGAGACGGTCCCGACGGTCGAACTCGACCTCTACGACCTCTCGGTCCGCGTCAGCGGCCAGTCGACGGACGACCTCGACGCGGTCGGCGACGCCGCCCGCGACATGATGGACTACCTCGTCGACCGCGCGAAGGAACTGGAGGACTCCCCCGACGACCGCGGGCTGAGTTAGCCCGCGAAGTACCGCTCGACGATTTTATCCGCGGTCCGGGCGGCCAGTGCCTGCCCCGTGTTCGTCGGATTCGCGCCGCCGACGCCGTTCGCCAGCGCGGAGTGGTCGGCGACGAACAGCCGACCGACGTCGTACGCCTCGCACGCCTCGTCGACCACCTTCCCCATCGCCATCGTGCTGTGGACGTGCAGCGCCGTCGGCGGCGAGTCAGAGCGATGGACGTGTGAGGCGCCGGCCGCTCGAAGGATCTCCGCGGCTATCTCGGCGAGTCGGTCGCGCCGCTGTCTGTCGCCCGTGCTCGGCTCGTAGTTCACGAGCGGGATGGGTCCGTGTTCGTCCTCGACGCCGGGAACGACGGTGACGCCGTTCCGTCGGTGGGGCCGGTCGTCGCTCACGACGAGGACCTGGAGGGTCCGGCGGTAGCCCGAGAGCAACCGCTTGAGTTCCGACCCGGCCAGCCTCCCGAGAGTGTCCCAGGGCGCGTCGTCCGGGTCGTTCTCGAAAGCAAAACCCGAGGCGCTCGACCCGAACCCCAGGATGGCCCCGATGCCCGGGGCGGTGCCGACGGTCTGGAGCATCCCGAGCCCCGGGTAGTCGAACCGGGCCGCGATGTCCTGCCCCTGGAACTGGTCGACGGTGTCCTGCCCGATGCTCGATTCGAGGTCGGCGGCGTCCCACAGCCCCATCACGTTGTCGCCGAAGTGGATGGTCATGCCGCGGCCGACCCACTCGTTCTTCGGGAGGTCGGCGTTCAACCACAGTCGCGGCGTCTCGATGGCGCCCGCGGCGAGGACGAGAACCTCGCAGTCCACCGATTCGACCCGCCCCGACCACGTGTCCCTGAACCGGACGCCCGTCGCCTCGGGGTGGTCGTTCCCGGCCGTCTCGGTTTCGATACTGGTCACGAAGGCGTTGGGTCGAACCGTGACGTTGCCCGTGCGGAGCGCCGCGGGGACGAAGCTGACGTTGCTCGCGCGCTTGGCCTTCTCCTCGTAGGGCGCGCCGCGCGGGAACGGGTGGCCGGCGATGCTCCCGAGCGCCAGCGTGTCGCCGTCGACCTCGGGATAGGTGAAGTCCCCGTCGTACCCCGCGTCGACGTGCAGCCGCGGGTCGGGCTGGCGGATGGCGTTGGGCTGGGGGCGGTAGCCCGGTTCGGTGACGTTCAGCCCGTCGATGAGGTCCCAGCCGGCGGCGGCCGCGCCGCGGAAGAACAGCTCCTCCTTCGCGGTGACGGGCGCGGGCGTCACCTCGCACATGGCCTCTATCTCCCGGTAGTAGGGAACGAGGTCGGCGTAGTCGACGGGCCAGTGGGGCTGTTCGTCGATGGAGGCGGGGTACGCGCGCGGGTGACAGCCCGTGTAGTGCAGCGTCGTCCCGCCGACGCCCGCACACTGCAAGATAGCCCCGTCGCCCGGGAACTTCCGGAGCCAGAACCCGCGCTCGTGGTCGGCGGGGCCGAACACGAGCTTCCGGATCATCTCCAACTCCCGCGTGGTGAACTGTTCGTCGAGCAGCCTCCCGCTCAGGTCGTCGACGCTCGACGACGACTCCGCTCCCGGCTGTTCGTTCGGCTTCGGCCACTGCTCGTTGCCGTAGAACGGCCCGGCCTCGAGAACCAGTACCGAGAGTCCGGCTTCGCCGAGTTTCCAGGCGGCCACGGGACCGTCTCCCCCGGCGCCGACGACGACCACGTCGTAGTGTGCGGCGACCATCGTCACTCACTCCGGGTAGGGTTCCTCGTACCCCGTGGTGTCGTAGTCGTTCTCGCGGAAGCTCCCCGACTCGCGGACGATGCTCACTCGCCCGTCGATATCCGTCCAGGTGTCGCCCGCGCCGAGCGGGCTGTCGTCCGTTCCGACGTAGCCGCGGAGGGCGGCGTAGCCGTCGGCGACCCCCGGGTAGCCGGTCTGCCGCCAGCTCTGAACCGCTGCGGGGTCGTTCGGGTGGGTGCGCTCGCTCGGGGGGAGCGAGAAGTCGTCGTACCCCTGCCACTCGCTGTAGTAGATCATCTCCGCGAAGCCGACGACGAGTTGGCCGACGAGGCCGGCGTCGAACTCGAACAGGCCGTGCCCGAACGGTGCGACCCGGAGTTCGAACTCGTCGAGGATGCCGAGCGCGCGCAGTCGGTCGCGCCGCGACAGCTTCGCGAACGTCCCCGCGACCCGTCTCACGCGACGGGCGGGCGGGTCGCCGGGACCGAGCAGCGCGACGACCCGCTCGACATCGGGTTCGGCCTCGTTGTCGCCGTGTGCGACGAGCGCGTCCGCCGCCGCGTCGAGGACCTCTACCAGCGGCGCCGACAGCGGGAGGTTCCCCCGCGTCCCGACGTGCGGGAAGCCGAACTGGAAGAGGTCGTCGACGAAGGTGACGAGGAACTCCTCCATCCCGACGGCGAGCCCTCCCGGGACGTGTTCGGGACCCAGTTCGTCGGCGAGTTCGGGCGTCTCGGGAACGACCGCGTCGACGACCGCTCGAAGCGTCACCTCGACGTACAGGTCGAGGTCCGACTCGTCGGGTTTCTCTCCCGTGAGAAGCGACTCCAGCCGCTCCCACACCTCCGACAGCCACCGCCGCACGTGTAGCACCATCGACTCTCCTCTACACGTCAATCGACGAACGTGATATTGATACTATCTGTCGCTCGCCCGGCGTCGGGGGCGAAACCTCGTCCAGCGCGTCCCCGGGCCAACGGTTATGTCAGTCGTCGACAAATACCAAGGGCCGAACTCCGAGCCCTGGGCCGTCGGACGCCGCGCTCGGTCGGCGACACATCATGACACCGAACACCGCCCTCACGCTCACCCGCGCCGCGCTGCGTTCCGCCCGGTCTCTGCTCGATGGGAGCGTCCGGTTTCCGCGCGGGCGACTCGGCGACGTCCTCGAATCCCCGAGCGGCGACGCGTTCATCGTCTACCGCGAGACGGCGCTCGCGGGACACGACGCGTCTTCCGACTGTGTCGTGCTCGTCTTCACGATGCAGGTGCGGGGACGAGAGGCGGGCGAGACGGTCCGCGGCGTCCTGTTCGACCCGCTCGCGAACGTCGCCACGCCCTTCTTCGCGGGGATGCCCGGGTTCAGACGAAAGCTGTGGCTGGCCGGCGAACGCCCGGGCGAGTTCCTCGAACTGTACGAGTGGGCGTCGCGCGCGGACGCGGAGGCGTTCGTCGACGTGCTGGAGTCGCTCCTCGCGCCGTTCGACTTCGCCGGGTCGGCCTCCTTCGAGGTGGTCGACGACGACTCGGTCGACGCGTACGTCGACGCGCGGGCGGTCGAGTGGCGCGACGCGGCGGATCGGCGTCGCTCTCACCGCCCGTCTTCCCGCCTGCTCGCTCTCGTCGGGACTGCCGCCCTCGTCGCAGCCGTCGCCCTCGGGTTGGGGTATCTCGTCGGGAAGCAGCGGTCGCCGGACGGGTCGACCCCAGCGGGCGTCGACGTCGAACTCGACGACACGTAGACTTACGACGACACAGTGTCATCTCGTTCATATGTTTCGCGCGTGGCTCGAACGGACCGAGTGGCTCTGGCTCATCATCGGCGGGTTCTACCTCGTGGCGTACCTCTACTGGTACATCCCGGTGCTGTGGGCGCTCCCCGGGAGCGTCCGCGACCCGCCGCCGCGTTTCCCGTGGCACTGGCCGCTCGACTTCGTGGCGACGGGCCTCGCGGGGGGCGTGCTCCTGTACCTCGGTTTCCGTCGGGCGACCGACCTCACCGCCGGGACGGAGACGTCGGCCTGAGTGGGGGGAGTAGGCGTTCCGGCTTGGTTTCGGCGAACCTAAACCTTCAAATCACTCCCCACGCAACCGAGGGGTAATGACCTACACCTTCGACGACGTCGCCGTCGTGATGGGCACCTACAACGAAGCAGAGGCAATCGAACACGTCCTCACCGACATCGAGGCGGTGACCGACGGGCGGGCGGCGGTCGTCTGCGTCGACGGCTCTTCCGACCGGACGCCGGATGTCGCCCGCGAGCACGGCGCTCGCGTCATCGAACAGGAGCCACAGGGGTACGGCGTGGCGGTCCGCGAGGCGGTCTTGGCCCCGGACCGACCGGTCGTCGTCACCACCGACTGCGACGACACCTATCCCATGGAGCGACTGCCGGACTTCCTCGACGCCATCAACGAGGGGTACGACGTCGTCTCCGGCGACCGACTCTCGCGGGGCGCGGAGACGATGCCGCGGTTCAACAGACTGGGGAACCAGGCGTTCGCGCTCGGCGCGTCGCTGCTGGCCGGGCGTCGCCTCAGCGACACGACGACCGGCATGCGCGCCTACCGAAAGGAGGTCATCGACGAGGTGACGTGGACGGAGAACACGGGGCTCTCCGCGGAACTGCTCCTCAGACCGGTGATGCGCGGCTACCGGGTGAAAGAGATAAAAATCGAGTACCGCGAACGCCGCGGCGAGACCACGCTCGACCCGCTCTCGGGTGGGGCGGAGATCGCGGGCTCTATCGTCCGCGTCGCCGCCGAGGAGCGCCTGCGACAGCTCTCTTCGGGCGTGTCGCGGGCGTCGGGTCGGTCGGTCTGACGTCGAATTCGAGGCGGAATTCGACTACGTCCGCAGGATGTCCTGGATGCGGCGGGGTTCGCCCGACAGGTGCGGGTTCTTCTCGACGATCTTCAGCACCTCGTGGTCGGTCACGTTCGGGTAGGATTTGCCGATGGCCTCCTCGATGAGGTCCCGTTCGAGCCGAAAATCGGTTCCCTGGTAGACGACGTCGACACCGTGTTCGTCGAACGAGAGGGCGGTCATGGAGGGAGGTACCTCTCGGGAGTATATAAACGCACGGCACCCGTCACGACGTTCCTTCTACGAGGCGCTCGGGGACGCTACGTTCCCCCGGAGACTGGTATGACCGATACGGACGGATATGTGTTCGATGTTCGACTATTATAAACGGATTTGTGAGCGCCTTCGAGAGAAACGCCCGATGTCGCACGAACGTACGGGTGACGCCGGTGGAAGCGCCACTAACTGGGAATCGACACGTCGGTCGTTCATGGGGGACTCGGCGCGGCCGCCGGGTTCGGCTGGTTCGGCGGGGCCGCACAGGTCAGTCCCCCTCCGGTCCTCTCGGGGGGCGGGTCCGTCTACTTCGTCCTCAAACGAGCGGGCGGCGGGTCGGCAGCCACGCAGTCGCAGGGGAACAGCACGGCCGCCGAGGGGCGCGGGGTCGCTGGCGACACGTACGTCGTCGTCGACGCGGGGGCCGGTGAGGTGGCGTTCAGCACCGACGGGACGGCCGACGAGGCGTTCCAGTACGCCTTCGACGACCTCACCGGCGGCGGGACCGTCGTCGCGGGCGCGAGCACGTTCCAGTTCGGCGCGCCAGCGACCATGGGAAGCGACACCACCCTGACGGGCGTGGGGGGAACCCGGTTCGTCGCCTCCCAGACCGGGACCGTCGAAACCGTCCTCCCGACCGAGGAGCAGGACGCTCGGGTCCCGGCGGGGCACGATATCGTCCGGCTCCGCGGCGACAACGTGGCCGTCACGAACGTCGAGTTCGACGCCGGCGGGACCCAGCGGGGCAACCAGGCGGTTCAGGCGGACGGGTGTCGCGGCGTCCTCATCGCCAACAACCGGACCGTCAACGGGTTCCAGATGGCGCTGTCGGTGACCCGGTGTACGAACGTGAGCGTCGTCGGCAACGAAGTCGTCGACCCGAACTGGTACGGCATCACCACCCGCGGCGCGCCCGCCGGGAGCGACAAGGACCTGCGGCAGTCGCGCAACGTCGTCATCGCGCGGAACCGGGTCTCCGGGATGAAGTTCAACAACATCGCCCCGTACAACACGAACGGCTTCCTCGTCACCGGCAACGTCGTCTTCGACGGCGGACACAGCCTCATCGCGTGCTCGCCGTCACAGAAGGGAGCTATCGTCGGGAACGTCTGCCGGAACCTCGACGAGTTCGCTCCCGACCCCGGCGGCGAGGCGGGTATCGAACTCGAGTACAAGGAGACCCACCTCCGCGACGAGGTGAAAGGGACGCAGGAGGCGCTCACGTACGACGTCACCGTCTCCGGCAACCAGGTCGACAACTGTCCGGTGGGCGTCCTCGTGCGGACGGTCCCCGCCGACGAGGGGAATCAGGGGGCACGCGAGACGAAGCGGCCGTTCGGCTTCTCCGTCACGGGGAACACGGTCAGCGAGACGGGGACCGGCATCCTGGTGCGCTCGGGTGCCGACGGCGTCGTCGCCACGAACACGCTGCGGGACAACGGAACCCACGTCGAGGAGGACGACGACTACACGACGGACATCGAGCGCGGACTGAACGTCACCCGGTGAGACGCCCCGACCGTTCGTGTTCGGACGGCCGTCCTGTGGGCCGTTTCAACGCTGTCGACACGTAGCCGTCTGACGCGCGTCGCACGAGAGTATATTACTCGTGACGTGCCATGAACGTCTGTGCCCGTGTCACTCGGAACCGACCCGCTCGACGCCCTCGAGATCCCCGACGGAACGACCGTCGAGGAGCACGACCTCGTCACCGACCGTGACGTGCTCGTCGGCGGGCAGAGTTCCGTGGAGTTCGGGGTCCGCGGCCGGAACGTGATGGCGGGCGAGCGCGTCCGCTTCGGCGGCGACATCGAGGCCGACGGCGACTGCCGTCTCGACGTCTGGTGTCAGGTGGCCGGAAACGTGCTCGTCGGCGAGGACGCCTATCTAGGAGAACGTGTCCACATCGAGGGCCGCCTGATGGTCTCGGGCGACCTGGACATCGGCGACGACGTCGACATCGACGAGGGGTTCGAAGCGAGCGGCTGGATCGTTATTCGGAACCCCATGCCGACGCTCGTCTTCTACTTCATCGTCCTCTCGCAGTTACTTCGAATCGGCGAGAAGGACGCCGCCGACGAGATGGCGCAGGCGCTCTCGTCCGATGGAGGCCAGACCCCACTGGTCATCCCCCGCGGCGCCGACGTCTCCGACGACGCCTGGCGCGTCTCCACGCCCGCACACGTCGGCTCCGACTGCCGCTTACATGGGAATATCCGCGCCGCGAGCATCGAGATGGGGTCGGGCAACAACGTGTTCGGCAGCCTCCGCGCGAAGGGCGACATCACCGTCGGCTCCGAGACCCGGATCCACGGCGACGTCACGACCCGCGGCGGTCACGTGACCATCGAAGAGGGTGCGCGCGTCCTCGGCGACGTCTCCTGTGGCGACCTCGCTCTCCACGAGCGCGCGACGGTCGACGGCACCGTCCGCGCCCGCGGCGAGATGCACATCCGCCGCGACGACACCTCCCGCGACGCGGAGTGAGACACCGCGACGGAGCGAACCGGTCGTGCGCTGTGCCCCTCGACCGAACGTCTCGGATAGTTATCATTTGTCAGACAAACTTTATTGCGATAGTTTCACTCTTGGGCGTATGAACGTGCGGGGGGAGGTAGACACGCGCGTCCTCTGGGTGGGGGTCGACGCCGATGTCGGGGAGAGCCCGGGGGAATTCGATGTTCGACGCGTCGCAACGGCCGCGGAAGCGTGCGCTCTCCTCGACGACACTCTCGCCGACTCGTGGTATCCCGACTGTGTCGTGGGCGGCGTCCTGTCGGGACGGGGAGACGACGGAGACGCCGATGGCGACGATACCGGCGACGACGGCCTCGGCTTCCTCCGGCGGGTCGACGAACACACCCACGGGGTCGCGACCGTCTTCGCTCCCGGGACCGAGGGGAGCGAGCGACTGGCGGCCCGGGCCGTCGCCGCCGGAATCACCGGCTACTGTCCCGCGGACGAGTCACTGGAGGAGGCAGTCCGGACGGCGCTCGAACGGGTCGATTCCGACCGAGGACAGGGGCACGACGTCGACCGCCGGTACCGAATGCTCGCGGAGAACCTGCCGAACGGCGCGGTCGCGCTGTACGACCGGGAACTCCGGTATCTCGTCGTCGGGGGGACCGTGTTCGACGACCTCCCGCTCGACCGGGACCACCTGGAGGGCGAGCGGTTCGAAGACGCACACTCGCCCGCCTTTGTCGAACGGTACGGCGCGCTGTACCGGGCGGCGCTCGACGGCGAACACTCCGATTTCGAGTTCACCTACGCGGGTCGCACCTTCCGCGGTCACACGGTTCCCGTCCGCGACCGGGCCGGCGCGGTCGTCGCCGGCATGGCGCTCACCCAAGACGTCACCACCGAACACGCACAGCGGGCCCGCCTCGAACGGCAGAACCGGCGGCTCGACCGCTTCGCGAGCATCGTGAGTCACGACCTTCGGACGCCGGTGAACGTCGTCGAGGGGTCGCTCGTGTTGCTCCGCGAGGCCGCACACGAGGGTGACGAGGCGACCGTCGACCAGAACGCCGAGCGCATCTCGCGGGCGTGTCGGCAGATGACCGACATCATCGACAACGTCCTGACGCTGGCCCGGCAACCGGACGCGGTCGACGATCCCGCCGACGTCGCGTTCGTCGAGACGGTACGGAGTGTGTGGACCCTCATCGACAGCCGCGGGACGGACCTCGTCGTCGACGCGGGCGAGGACGTCACCGTCCGCGCCGACGAGAGCGCGCTCCGAAGACTGCTCGAGAACCTCCTCTCGAACGCCGTCACGCACGGGAAGACGGACAGGGGCGACGAGGCGACCGTTCGCGTCGAGTGGTTCGACGGCGACGTCCCCGGGTTCGCCGTCTCCGACGACGGCCCGGGCCTCGCACCCGAAGAGCGCGACCGGGCCTTCGACTGGGGATACACGACGGACGAGGGGGGTGTCGGCTTCGGCCTCGGCATCGTTCAGGGGGTCGCGGAGGCACACGGATGGACCGTCTCGGCCGGCGAGAGCAGGAGCGGCGGCGCTCGATTCGAGGTGCGTGGCGTCGACCACGTCGCGCCGGCGGACGGTGCGGCCGCCGAACGGGAGCGGTGAGGCGGCGATGAGTGAAACCCCCTTTTGTCTCTAGCCAAGAGTTTTTGTGCTCCTTGTCGTTCGCACGGACATGAACCGACGCCGGCGACACACGGTCGTGACGGTCCTCGTGGTGCTTATGGCCGTCTTCGCGGGCTGTAACGGGGCAGCACAGAGCGGTGGGTCTGGTGGCGGTGACGGCGGCGCAGCCAGCACCGGTGCGGAGTACGACGCGGAAGCGACGGCGCAGGCCACCGAGATGGCCGCCGAATCGGGCGGGTCGGGTGACGACGCCTCGTCGATGCAGTCCATCGACTCGCGCGCGCTCATCCGGACCGGACACGTGACTCTCGAAGTGACGGACTTCGAGCGGGCCGAGCGGAACCTCACCCAACTGGTCGAGTCGCGCGGCGGCTTCGTCTCCGACACCCAACAACAACAGCGCCGCGTCGGCGAGCGGACGTACCTGATGGGGACCGTCGTCCTCCGGATCCCGAACGAGCGGTTCAGCGAGACGTTCAACGACGTCCAAGAGGAGGGTGAAGTCATCGAGTCGTCGACCTCGACCGAGGACGTCACCGAACAGTTGGTCGACATCGAGGCGCGACTGAACAACCTCCGCGCCCAGCGCGACCGCCTCCGGACGCTGTACGAGCAGGCGAACGACACCGAGTCAATCCTCCAGGTCGAGCGCCGACTCTCGGAAGTACAGACGGAAATCGAGCGACTGGAGGCGCGGAAGCAGGCGCTCGAACGCCGGGTGGCGTACTCGACCATCACCGTCGACATCCGGGAGGAACGGCCCGACCGCCTCGGCGTCGACGAGAAGTGGTACGACATCGGCTTCGTCGGCGCGTTCCTCGAATCGGTGAACGGTGTCGTCGTCGCCCTGCGTGCCGGCGTCGTCGTCCTCGGGTACGTCCTTCCGTACCTCATCGTCCTCGCGACGCCCATCGGCCTCGTCGGCGGTGCCCTCGCGTGGCGGCGCGGGTGGTGGCCCTTCCGGCGGGAAGAGAAGGTCGTCGAGGACGCGCCGCCGGCGGCCGAACCCGTCGAGGCGTCGGAGTCAGAGGCGTCGACGGCCGAATCGGAACCGGAGTCGGAGTCGACCGCTGACGACGCCGACGGGGAGCGGGACCGACCCGACGAGTGACGGTCGCGGGCCGGCGACGGCCGGCACTCACGACCGCGCGCACTCCACGACGACCGAAAGGCACTCTTTCGGTACGTGCGAGGAAGGGGATATGCTCTCTCTCGCGCTCGCTGGGAAGCCCAACGCGGGCAAGTCCACGTTCTACACGGCGGCCACGATGGCCGACGTCGACGTCGCCAACTACCCCTTCACGACCATCGACGCGAACCGGGGCATCACCTACGCCCGGGCGCGCTGTCCGTGTCTCGACCGCGACGAGCGGTGTGGCAACTGCGAGGACGGCAAACGGTACGTGGCCGTCGAACTGGTCGACGTCGCGGGGCTCGTCCCCGGGGCGCACGAGGGGCGAGGGCTGGGTAATCAGTTCCTCGACGAACTCACGAACGCCGACGCCATCCTCAACGTCGTCGACGCCTCCGGCGGCACGAACGAGGAGGGCGAACCCGTCGAGGTGGGGGCGTACGACCCCATAGCGGAAGTGGACTTCATCAGGGAGGAGATGGACCAGTGGCTGGCCGGCATCATCGACCGCAACTGGGAGGGGGTCGAGCGGAAGTCCCGGTCGCCCGACTTCGACATCGACGAGGCGCTCGCCGACCTCCTCACCGGGTTCGGCGCGTCGGAGTACGACGTCGCCGCCGCGCTCCGGACGCTCGATTACCCGACCGACCCCATCCAGTGGACCGACGCGGAGCGAGAGGCGCTCGCCCGAGAGATCCGCGAGCGGACCAAGCCGCTCGTCCTCGTGGCGAACAAGGCCGACATCGCACCGTCCGAAAACCTCCGGCGCATCGCCGAGCACGAGACGCTCTCGGTCGTGGCGACCGCCGACGGCGAACTCGCGCTCAGGCGAGGCGCGGAGGCGGGTATCGTCGAGTACGACCCCGGCGACGAGGAGTTCACCATCGTCGGCGACCTCACCGGCGGGCAGCGAAACGGACTCGAACAGATACGTGAGGTCATGGCCGAGTACGGCGGGACGGGCGTCCAGCAGGCCATCGACACCGCCGTCTACGACCTGCTCGACCACATCACCGTCTACCCCGTGCAGAACGAGTCGAAGTGGACCGACGGGCAGGGCGAGACCCTCCCCGACGCCTTCTTGGTACCGCGGGGGTCGACGCCGAAGGACCTCGCGTACGCCGTCCACTCCGACATCGGCGACGGCTACCTCCACGCCGTCGACGCCCGGTCGAACCGGCGGATCAGCGAGTCCTACGAGTTGGAAGAGGGCGACGTGATCAAGATCGTCAGTACGGCGACGTGAGCGGCGGGGCGACACGGAAGAGCAGGCCGGCGGTTCAGCCACGCCGCCACCGAAGCAGGTGATAGGCGGCGATGCCACAGACGAACGCGAGGCCGAGGTCGAAGAAGAGCCCACAGAGACCGACGGCGACCACCAGCGGGTAGTCGGTCGCCGCTTCGAGGCTCGTCCGACCGAGTTGGAGGGCCACGAGGACCAAGACGACGCCGAGCATCGAGACCGGATACGCGGCCACGAGTTCGACCGCGAGGACCGCCACGGCGAGGTAGCCGACGCCGAGCAGGAGGTTCGCCCCCGCGGTCCGCGCGCCGAAGGCGTACTTGCCGGCGACGCCGCCGCTCCCGTGGCACATCGGAAGCGCGCCGAGCGGGACGGCGACGAGGTTCATCACGCCCATGCTCGTCGCGAGTTCGTCCGGCGAGACGTCCCGGTCGAAGTAGTCACCGAGGAGGACGGCCGTCGCCAGCGCGGCGTTGCCGAGCGTCATCCCCAGTTGCGCGAGCGTCGCTTCGAGCGCCGGGACCGTCAGGTCGCTCATCCCCACTGGCACCGCCATCCCGACCGACGGGACGGTCGGCGACGGCAGTCCGACGGTGCTCGCCGCGACCATGCCACCGGCGAGCAACACGGCGAGCGCGCTCGTTCGCCAGTACCCCCCGACGACGAGGACGACCGCGATCAGACAGGCGAGACCCGCCAGCGTGGGGTTCGTGACGCTCAGGTCGACACCAGTCCGCACCAGGACGAGCGCGACCCCGAGTTGGATGCCGCGGACGACCGGCGACCCGACGACCCGCCCGAGTCGCGTGAGCGACCCTGTCGCTCCGGCGAGACACAGCACGACGCCGAGTAGTAAGCCGGCGACGAGGAGTTCGCCGGCCGTGATCGACCCGGCGATGACGAGCGCGGCGACTGCCTTCATCGGCTCGACGGAGACGGGAACGCCGTAGTAGAGACCCCAGACGAGCTGGAAGACGCCGAACCAGACGAGCATCGTCGACAGCGACAGGTCGGTGAGGACCGTGACGGCGACGACGACCGGGAGCACCGTAACCGAATCACCTATCGCCCCCGTCGCCTCGTTCCAGGAGAGGTCCACGTCGGAGACCCCTCGAAACGAGACGACTCTCCCCATCGGTAGGTGGGTTATCCCCGACAGATAAAACTCTCACGAGAAATCGAAGCCGGTTCTCCCACAGAACCGAAGAAATCGAATATGGTTACTGTTTCGCGTTGGAGAGCGCGTTCGTCCTCAGGCGACCGCGTCGTACGCCGCCGCCATCCGGTCGAGCGCCTCCTCCAGTTCCTCGACGTTCGTGGCGTAGGAGATGCGGGCGTACCCCGCCCCGTGCGAACCGAACGCCTCGCCGGGCACGAGGATGACGCCGCGCTCGATGCAGGCTTCGACGAAGCCGTCGGGTACCTTCGGCATCGCGTAGAACGCGCCGGTCGGCGTCGGGCACTCGATACCGATCTCCGCGAGCCCATCGAGGAGGAGGTCGCGCCGCCGTTTGAACGAGTCGGTCATCTCGTCGACGAGTTCCTGCGGGCCGGTGAGCGCCGCCTCGGCGGCGTACTGTGCGGGCGCGGAGGCACACGCCTGGACGTACTGGTGGACGCGGACCATCCGCTCGATTCGAGGAGAAGACGCGTGAACCCAGCCGACGCGCCACCCGGTCATCGAGAACAGCTTCGAGGCGGAGTTGACGACGACGACGTTGTCGCTCTCGGCGTACTCGACGGGCGAGACGTGCTCGCCGTCGAAGACGGTGTACTCGTACACCTCGTCGGAGATACAGAGCACGTCGTATGCGTCGGCGATGCGGGCGAACTCGCGGACGTCCGCCTCGCTCGACACGGCACCCGTCGGATTCCCGGGGGAGTTGACGACGAACGCGGCGGTGTCGTCGGTGATGGCCTCCTCCACCCGAGCGGGGTCGATGGTGAGGTCTTCCCTGAGGGGAACGGGAACGGGTTCGCCGTCGGCGAGTTTCGTGAGCGCGTCGTACGAGACGAAGCCGGGGTCGGGGATGATGACCTCCTCGCCGCTGTCGACGTGGGCTTCGAGGGCGATGTGGAGCGCCTCGCTCCCGCCGGCGGTGACGACGATGTCGTCGGGCGAGCGCTCGATACCCTGGTCGCGGGCGTGTTTCTCGGCGATTGCCTCGCGGAGCGACAGCATGCCCTTGTTCTCGGTGTACGCGTCCGCCTCGCCGGCCATGATGGCGTCGGCGGCCGCCCGCCGCGCGTGCTCGGGCGCCGCGAAGTCCGGTTGGCCGAGGCCGAGGTTGATCGCATCTTCGCCCGCGGCCTCGAACACTTCGCGGATGCCGCTGATGGAGATGCGTTCGACCCGGTCTGAGAAGCCTGTCATACTCTCACCCGCACCGCGGAGCGGATAGTTCTTTGCGAAACCGCGCCGTCTACCGACTCGACCGGTTGTGCGTCGCCGCTGGCAGACACCGACAGCCGCCGGGCGCGAACGCCCTCGGCCGCTGACGTGAACCTCGGCGGGTACGCAACGGTCTTGCCGGTTTCTACGACGCGAGGGCACAGGACGATTCTCCGGCAAAGGCCGCTGGAATCGGGGTACAGGGCGTCTCCCACCCTGAGTCGTATGTACCCTTCGAAACGGCTGCACACGACTCTTACCGCCTGCGAGCGGGGCATAAAGGACGCTCTCGTAGTTCGACCCATGTCAGAGCACACGCGCGGTGACGGGTTTGGGACGTCGAGGAGACGGTTCCTCGGTGCGGCCGGAGCGACGGGCGCGGCCGCCCTCGCTGGCTGTGCCGGAGCCGTCACGGGTGGCGGGGGCAGCGGCCTCTCCGAACTCGACGTCGCGTACATGCCCATCTACCCCGACATGCAGTACTTCGTCATGCGGGAGGAGGGGTATTTCGACGAACTCTCCGTCGACGTCTCGGGGAAGCTGTTCTCGGACGGGCCCTCCATCGTGCAGGCCTCGGCGAAGGGCGACTTCGACGTGATGATGTTCGGCATCGTCCCCGCGATGATCGTCATGGACAGGGGAATCCCCTCGAAGATCACCGCGGCGAACATCAGGGACGCGATGCAGATACTCGCGACCGACGAGTTCGCGGAACTGTGGGAAAAGCACGGAACGGAGGCCTTCTCCGTCTTCGAGGAGGAGAAGGGTCGCAAGTTCAAGTTCGGCACCTTCCCGCCGGGGTCGGTGCCCGACATCCTCCTTCGGTACTGGGTCGAGGAGGAACTCGGGCTCGACCCCGAAGAGGACGTCGAGATCACCGCACTCGGCGGTGCTGGACCGGTGCGACAGGCGCTCCTCTCGGAGAAGATCGACGGCACGTCCATCATGGAACCGGTCCCCACCGTCATCGAGGCGAACGACGCGCCCTTCTCGCCCATCGCGTGGGCCGGTGACTTCATGCCGGGCCAGCCCGCGGCGGTGACGCTGATGCACGACCGCCTGCGAGCGGAGAACCGCGAGGTCGCCACGGAGTTCGTCCGCCAGCACCAGCGCGCGACCGACTTCGCGCTGTCGAACCCCGACCGGGCCGCACAGCACGCCTCGACCGTCATCGGCGAGGAGGCGCTCCCGGTGGAGACGGCACAGCAGGCGATGGACTCGCGTGCGTCGGCGTTCATCACGAACCCCCACGAGATCGAATCCGGTGCCGAAATCTTCGCGCGGTACGCCGCCCGTCTCGGCAAGACCGAGTCGGAACTGAGCGTCGAGGACATGTTCGACTACGGCGTCTACGACAGCCTCTGAGATGGCGGTCGAAACCACGAGCGAGGCGGAGTCCGCACCCCTGCTGGAGAGCGTCGACGCGCGGCGGTTCGTCCTCGGTGCCGTCGGGACGGCCGGCTTCCTCCTCGCGTGGCAGGCGGCGGCGCTCGCCATCGGGCGGGCGTACCTCCTCCCCACCCCGCTGGCCGTCGCGAGCGCGTTCCTGAGGGAGTTGACGGCCGCCGAGACGCTGGCGCTCGGCTTCGGCGTCGAACTGCCCGCGACGCGGATGGTCGCGAAACTCGTCCAGAGCCTCTTTCACTACCTCCCGGGCCTCGTCGTCGGGTCGACGCTCGGCATCTCGCTCGGCATCGCGATGGGGTGGAACGAGACGCTCGACGACGCGCTGACGCCGGTCACCCGCGTCCTCAGACCGATCCCGCCGTTGGCGTGGATCGCGTTCGCCATCGTCTGGATCGGCATCAACCACAGCGGCGCGGCGTTCATCGTCGGCATCGGGGCGTTCTGGATCAACTTCTACAACGCCTACTCCGGCGTCGAGGGCGTCCCACGGCACCTGAAGGAGGTCGCCAGTTCGCTCGGTGTCGACTCCGACCTGGGGATGGTTCGGAAGGTCGTCGTCCCGGCGGCGTCGCCGTCGATCATGACCGGTATCCGGACGAGCATCGGGCAGTGCTGGATGATCGTCGTCGCCGCCGAACTGTTCGGCGCGCCGGGCGTCGGTTTCCAGATCATCAACGCGGCGCAGAACCTCCAGATGGACGTCTCCGTGGCGTACATGCTCGTCATCAGCGTCGTCTTCCTCGCGAGCGACGGGCTCTTCCGACGCGTGGAACGGAGGGTTCTCGAATGGCGCGCCTAGATGGGGACTCGATGAGCGACACGGACGTGGACGCGAGCGCGGACGCGGATGCGGAGGCCGGTGGGGGCTCGAACGCGGCGACGACGCGTGACGGCGGCGGCCCGTCGGGCGAGCGCGAGAAGGTCGTCGTCGA
This sequence comes from Salinigranum rubrum, assembly GCF_002906575.1. Classification (NCBI taxonomy): domain Archaea; kingdom Methanobacteriati; phylum Methanobacteriota; class Halobacteria; order Halobacteriales; family Haloferacaceae; genus Salinigranum; species Salinigranum rubrum. The sequence continues at coordinate 1,989,731 of NZ_CP026309.1, read as the reverse complement.
CGGCCTGGGGAAACGGTACGACTCCGACCGCCAGACCGTCCAGGCGCTTTCCGGAGTAGAGTTCTCGGTCGGCACCGGCGAGTTCGTCTGCATCGTCGGCCCCTCGGGCTGTGGAAAGACCACGCTCTTCCGACTCATCGCCGGACTCGAAGAGCCGACCGCGGGGGAGGTCCGCCTCGATGGCGAGCGGGTCACCGGGCCCGGGACCGACAGGGGAATGGTGTTCCAGGAGTACGGCCTCTTCCCGTGGCGCACCGTGAGAGCGAACGTCGCGTTCGGCCTCGAAGAGCAGGGTGTCGAGGGCAAAGAGCGCGAGCGGCGGGTCGCGGAGATGATCGACCTCGTCGGCCTCTCGGGCTTCGCCGACGCCTACCCCAAGGAGCTCTCCGGGGGATGAAACAGCGCGTCGGCATCGCGCGGGCGCTCGCGGTCGACCCCGAACTCCTCCTGATGGACGAACCGTTCGGGAGCGTCGACGCACAGACGCGCGACATGCTCCACGAGGCGTTGCTGGAGGTGTGGGCCGAAACCCGGAAAACGGTGCTGTTCGTCACCCACGACGTCGAGGAGGCGGTAACGCTCGCGGACCGCGTCGTCGTGATGGAGGCGAACCCCGGCCGCGTCCGCGACGTCGTCTCGGTCGACCTCGCTCGTCCCAGACACCGGACCGACGCCGCCTTCGCCGAGTACGTCGAGCGCATCCGCGGACTCATCGGGGACTGACCCCATCTCTCGGACCGCCCGACACCCTAGTGTTATGTGGTAACACGCCTGGGGTAGTGTATGGCGGACACGAAGCGCGGACGAGAGGAGCAGGCGCGAAACGAGGCACGCCGCCAGCGGGAGCGGGAGATAGAGCAGGCCCGACAGCGCCGAGACGAACCCGAGCCCGAACCGCCGAGCGAGGGGGACGCCGAAGCGGCTGAGGGGGCCGCCGAGGTTCCCCAGCGCTGTCACCGGCGCGGCTGTGACGAACCCGCGGCGTTCCTCGTCCTCGAACGGTACCTCGAAGACACCGGGCACGGTCCGGTCGAGGCGACGGCCGCCCTGTGCCCGGAACACACCGCCGAGGAGGGGCCGACCCGTCTCGACGACGCCTTCGCGGGCTACGTCTTCCGGGTCGAGCCGTTGCCGGACACGGCGGAGACGGCCGAGACGTGAACCGGGTCGGCGTGTCACTGTCCGGACGCGCGGGGGACAGACGTGACGCCGAAACAACAATACTCCGGGGCCGAGAACTACGCGCGGGATGTCCACACAGCACAACCTCTCGGACTACGAGGACGTCTACGAGTCGTTCGAGTGGGGCGACGTGTACGCGGCGGCGGACTGGGACGCGCCCGAACGACTGAACATCGCCCACGAGACGGTCGACCGCCACGCGACCGACCGCTCGCGGGTGGCGCTGTACTACGCCGGGACCGACGGCGAGCGGGAGACGCTCACCTACTGGGAACTCTCGGAGCGGTCGAACCGGGTGGCGAACGTCCTCGACGACCTGGTCGAGCGGGGCGACCGCGTCTTCTCGTACATGCCGCGGATTCCCGAACACTACGTGGCGATGGTCGGGGCGTTAAAACGCGGGGCCGTGTGGGGGAGCGCGAACGAGCGGTTCGGCCCCGACGGCATCTCGTACCGCCTGAACGACTGCGACGCGAAGGTGGTGTTCACCACCGCCGAAAACCGCGAGACGGTCGCCCGGGCGCTCGAAGACGTACCTTCGGTCGAACACGTGGTCGTCGTCAGCGACGACGGGACCGGTCTCAGACGGGGCGACGTCAGTTACCACGCCGCCGTCGAGGACGCGTCTCGGGAGTACGACGTCGCGGAGACCGGCGGCGAGGACGACGCGCTCCTGTACTACACCAGCGGGACGACCGGCCTGGCGAAGGGGGTCCTCCACAAGCACCGCTGGGTGGCCGGCGTCGCCGCGACGCAGAAGTACAGCGTCGACCTCCAGGAGGGGGACCTCTACTGGAGCACGGGCGACCTGGGGTGGCTCACCGGCCCCATCAACACCCTCGGGGCGTGGTTCTGGGGGGCGACGCTCTTCACCTACGAGGGCGAGTTCGACCCCGAGACGTGGGCCTCACTGCTCGACGAGTACCCGATCACGGTGTTCTTCTCGGTGCCGACGGTGTTCCGGATGCTCCGCGCGAACGAGGAAGTCCTGAAGGGCGCGTCGCTCGACCTCCGCCACGCGCTCTCCATCGGCGAACCGCTCAGCGCGGGCGTCGTCGAGTGGGGCCGCGAGCGACTCGGCGTGACCGTCCTCGACACCTACGGGCAGACCGAGACGGGCAACATGGTCATCAACAACTACCCCGCGATGGAGGTCCGTCCCGGAAGCATGGGTAAGCCGCTCCCGGGCGTGACCGCCGACGTGGTCGACCCCGAGACGGGCGAACCGCTCGACGCGGGCGAGACGGGCGTCATCGCCGAGCGCGGCGACTTCCCGTGTTTCTTCGCGGAGTACTGGGAGAAGCCCGAGCAGACCGCGGAGTGTTTCGTCAACGACTGGTATCTCTCGGGCGACCTGGGGTACAGAGACGAGGACGGCTACTTCTGGTTCGAGGGACGCGCCGACGACGTCATCATCTCCTCCGGCTATCGCATCGGTCCGTTCGAGGTCGAGAGCGCGCTCGGCGAACACCCCGCCGTCGCCGAGTCGGCTGTCGTCCCCAAACCGGACGAGGAGCGCGGGAACATCGTGAAGGCGTACGTGGTGCTCACGGAGGGACACGAGCCGAGCGAGGACCTGAAGGCGGACATCCAGGCGCGGGTCAAAGAGGACCTGGCGGCCCACGAGTACCCCCGGGAGATAGAGTTCGTCGACGACCTCCCGAAGACCGTGACGGGGAAGATCCGTCGGACGGAACTCCGTGAGAGAGACGACTACTCCTCGTAGGTGTCTCGGAGTTCGGCGACGTGGTCGCCGAGACGCGAGAGCGCGGCGTCGGGGTCGAGGTAGCCCTCGTTGTACTCGTAGTATATCTGTTCGGCGGCGTCGATGAACTCCCTGACCGCCTCGGGCGGTTCGTCCGAGGGTTGGTCGTCTCCTGGTGTGTCGTCTTCGAGTTCGTCGGTCATACCCTCACTCTCGACGGCCGTCGTGTTGGTCCTTTCCTTCTATAGCTATGGGTGTGGTGTGGTCCGTTTCGGTCGTTGTCATCGGAGTTGGTGTCCGCGGCTATGTGTGAACGGAACGATGTGAGTGCACGGGCGCAGTCTCGTTCCGTACCGCTCGTCCCGTTCGTTCGCCCACCACCACGCAGCTACCGAACACCACTTCGTTCGGCAGCGACGATGCTCTCGTTCGACAGCGACGACGCTTTTAGGTCTCCCCCGACTACCCTCGCGCAGTGACCACGCTCTCGTTCGAGAACGGGACGATTCGCGTCGACGACCCGCCCGCCGGTCTCTCGCTCCCGTTCCTCGAAACAGACCCCCGCTCGGGAACCGGACGCGCCCCCGCGTTCCGCTACAGCGCGCTGAGGGACGTCCTCGACAGCCGAGACGACGCTTACGACGACCGCGTCGGCTCGTGGCCCGCTCTCTCGCTCTCGACGACGTACGACCTCCGCGAGTACCAGCGCGACGCCCTCGACGCCTGGCAGCGAGCGAACAGGCGAGGCGTCGTCGAACTCCCGACCGGTGCGGGCAAGACTGTCGTCGCCATCGCCGCGATGGTCTCTTTGGATCGACCGACGCTCGTCGTCGTCCCGACTATCGACCTCCTAGAGCAGTGGCGGCGCGAACTCGAAGCCGAGTTCGACGTCGAGGTCGGGCAGTTCGGCGGCGGCGAGCAACGTCAGGAAAGCGTCACGGTCTCGACGTACGACTCGGCGTACCTCCGCGCCGACGACGTCGGCGACCAGTTCGGCCTCGTCGTCTTCGACGAGGTCCACCACCTCGGAGGGGAGGGCTACCAGGACATCGCCCGCCTCCTCGCCGCCCCCGCCCGCCTCGGACTCACGGCGACGTTCGAGCGACCCGACGGCGCTCACCGAGCGATCGAAGAACTCGTCGGCCCGCGCGTCTACGCGCTCGACGTCGACGACCTCGCCGGCGAGCACCTGGCCGACTACGACATCAAACGAATCGAGGTCGCTCTCTCGGACGAGGAGCGTCGCCGGTACGACGCGGCGCAGGAGACGTTCGTCGACTACCTTCGAACTTCGAACCTCGACATGCGCTCGGGCGCGGACTACCAGAAACTGGTGATGCGGTCGGGGAACGACCCCCGCGCCCGCGAGGCGCTCCTGGCGAAGCAGCGCGCCCGCCGGGTGATGATGAACGCCGACGCGAAGGTGGACTCGCTCGCGTCCATCCTCGACCGCCACCGCGACGACCGCGTCATCGTCTTCACCGCCCACACCGACCTGGTCTACCGCCTCTCCGAGCGCTTTCTCCTCCCGGCGGTCACGAACGAGACCGGGGCCGCGGAGCGCCGGCAGATACTGGAGCGGTTCCGGGAGGGCACCTACTCGCGGGTGGTGACCGCGAACGTCCTCGACGAGGGGGTCGACGTCCCCGACGCGAACGTCGCCGTCGTCCTCTCGGGGTCGGGTTCGGAACGGGAGTTCACCCAGCGACTCGGACGAATACTCCGCCCCAAATCCGACGGCCGACGGGCGCTCCTGTACGAGGTCGTCACCGAGGAGACGACGGAGGAGAACGTCGCCGCACGACGGCGGGGGTAGCCCGCGGGAGACGGGAGTCGCCGGTGCTCCCCGTGTCACGTGGCAACAGCTATACCCGTCGTCGGTGAGAGGGACGTATCGACCGATGGAGGGCTGAGTATGCGACCGGACCGTATCCGCGTGCTTCACGTGGACGACGAGCGGGCGTTCGTGGAGATGGCGTCCGAGTTTCTCACCCGGGAGGGCGAGTCGTTCGATGTCGTCACGACCACCAGCGCCGAGCGGGGACTCGCACTCGTCGACGACCCCGAGGAGAGAATCGACTGCGTCGTCTCCGACTACGACATGCCCGACTGGACCGGCCTCGACTTTCTCGACGCGGTCCGAAAGCGACACCCCGAACTCCCGTTCATCCTGTTTACGGCGAAGGGGAGCGAGGAAATCGCGAGCCAGGCCATCTCCGCCGGCGTGACCGACTACCTCCAGAAACGAGGGAACGGGGAGCAGTACACCATCCTCGCGAACCGGATCGAGAACGCCGTTCACCGCTACGAGAGCGACCGGGAGTTGGCCCGCTACGAGCGAATCGTCGAGACCATCGACGAGGGCGTGTACGTCCTCGACGACGACCTGCGGTTCGTCTTCGTCAACCGGGCGATGGCCGACCTGACGGGGCGGTCGCGCGAGGAACTCGTCGGGTCGACGCTGTCGCGCGTCGTCGACACCGAGACGACGGCCGCGGGCCGGGAGGCTCGGGAGGCGCTCGTCACCGGCAGCGACACGGTCGGGACCGTCGAGGCGCCGCTCCGTCGAGTCGATGACGGCCCGATTCACTGTGAGTTCCGGTTCTCCGTCTTTCCGAGCGAGGCCGGGGTCCACACGGTCGGGACCGTCCGCGACGTCACGGACCGGAAGGCGTACCAGCTGAAGTTGGAGACGGTTCGCGACCGGATGGAGTTCGCGCTCGACGCCACCGACTCGGTCATCTACGAGGTCGACATCGCGACCGGGCGGCAGACGAGACACGGTCCGTTCGCACGGTTGTACGGCTTCCCGTCGAGCGAGGTGCCGACGACCGAGTCGTTCTACGAACGGGCGATCCATCCCGACGACCGCGACGACATCGTCCACGCGCGGGAGACGTTTCGGACCACGCCGGACGACCGCGTCGAATACGAGTACCGGACGCACCCCGACGCCGGCCCGGTCCGCTGGATTCGTTCCGAGGCGTACGTCCACGCGGGTCCGAACGGCGACCCGCAGAAGCTCGTCGGGTTGGCGACCGACATCACGCGCCTGAAGCGGCGCGAACACGAACTCGAACGCCGGAACGAACGACTCGACGAGTTCGTCAGCGTCGCCTCTCACGACATCCGCAACCCGCTGAGCGTGGCAGTGGGTGCGCTCGAACTGGCGCGCGAGGAGTGTGACAGCGACCGACTCGACACCGTCGCGGACGCGCACGACCGGATGCAGACGCTGGTCGAAGACCTCCTGCGACTGGCGCGCGAGCAGACGGCCGACGTCGAGGCCGAACCCGTCGCGCTCGCCGACCTCACCGAGCGGTGCTGGCGAGACATCGAGACCGACGGGTGTGCGCTCGCAGTCGAGACCGACCGGGTCGTCCTGGCGGACGAGACCCGCGTGCGCCACCTGCTGGAGAACCTCGTGACGAACGCCGTCGAACACGGCCGTGAGCACGGACAGGGACACGGACACGACCCTGCGGCGCGTCAGTCGGCGTCCGACCGCAGCGTCTTCGACGGGGACGTTATCCACGTCACCGTCGGCGACCTCACAGACGGCTTCTACGTCGAGGACGACGGCCCCGGAATCCCTCCCACGGAGCGCGACCGGGTGTTCGAGCGCGGATACTCGACCGCCGACCGGGGGACCGGCCTCGGGCTGAGCATCGTCGCCGACATCGCCGAGGCGCACGGGTGGGACGTCGCCGTCACCGACGGAAGCGACGACGGAGTGCGGTTCGAGATAACCGGCGTCGAGTCGGTCGAGTGACCGTGTCACGGCGCTGACGGGGCGTCGGCTCACGTCGGTCGTGACTGGTCGTCGGTAACCGCTCCATCGCACCCGAACGCGGTCCCACGCCCTTTTGTCACTCAGCCACCTCTCACGACGCGTGCTCACGAAGGACCTCCTCCGCGTCTCCCGACGAGGTGGCGGCTACCGCCCGGAGTTCGTCGACCGGGAGGAGCGCCCGCTCGCCGCGCGCGTGCTCGGCGTCTACCGCGACCACGTCGGCGAAACACGTACGACGCTGGAGACAGCCCTCGAAGGGGTAGAACGGGAGGTCGAGGACTTCAAACTCGTCCGCGGCTTCGCGGCTCTCCTCGACAGGGAGGCGACGTTCGAGACGCGCTCGGCGCTGCCCCCCGAGCGCGCGCGCCGAGCGGCGTTCGAGGCGAGCGAGGCCGTCGGCGTCGCGAGCGAGGAGGAGCGACAGCGCGCGCTCGCGCGGGCCGCCGATTCGCTCGGGTCGACGGTCGGAGCGGTCGAAGCGTCGTTGTACGCCGACCGCGAGGTGAACCAGGTGCTGACCCGGTTCGACTCCCCGTGGGACCCCGACGACCTCCTCGACCGGTACAACCTCTCGCTCGCACAGACCGCGCTGTTCGACGCGACCGAAGTACGGGTCAGGTCGTCGGACCCGCGGGCGCTCGTCTCGGCGGTCAAGCGCCTCCGACTGATGTACGAGATCAGACGAGTCGACGGCGAGCGGGAAGTCGTCGTCACCGGCCCCGACGCGCTCTTCCGTCGGACCCGGCGGTACGGGACGGCGTTCGCCCGCCTGCTCCGAACGCTGGTGAAGGCACCCGAGTGGCGACTCGACGCGACCATCGACGACCGCGGCACCGAGCGGACGCTCTCGCTGTCCGATTCCGACCTCACGCTCCCCGCCGACGAACCACTCGCCGAACCGACGTTCGACAGCGGCGTCGAAGCCGACTTCGCCGCGCGCTTTCGGGGTCTGGAACTCGACTGGGAGGTCACGAGAGAGCCGGAGGCGCTGGCGACCGGGAATCGGGTGATGATCCCGGACTTCGCGTTCGACTACCGGCCCGCAGGGTCGGCCGAGGCGACCGAGTTCGATTCGAACCCGGAGGGGTTCCGCGTTTACTTCGAGATCATGGGATTCTGGACGCCCGACTACGTCGAGAAGAAGCTCACACAGCTAGCGGAGGTCGAGGACGTCGAACTCCTCGTCGCGGTCGACGAGTCGCTCGGCGTCGGCGAGGAGGTCACGGCGCGTGACCACCGTGTCGTTCCGTACTCCGGCCACGTCCGGGTGAAGGACGTCGTCGACGTGCTCCGCGAGTACGAGCAGGAACTGGTGGCGGCGGCCGCAGCGTCGCTCCCCGCGGAACTGGTTCCCGAGGACGACGTGGTGTCGCTCGCGGCGCTCGCAGAGAACCGAGGAGTGAGCGAAGAGGCGCTCTCGTCTGTGACGTTCCCCGACCACGAGCGCGTGGGTCGGACGCTCGTCCGTCCCGCGGTGCTCGACCGCGTACGGGAGGACGTCGAGGCGGGGATGTCGCTCGCCGACGCGGAGGCCGTACTCGGCGGCGTGGGGCTCGAAGACACGAGCGCGACCCTCTCGCGACTGGGGTACCGCGTCGAGTGGGAGGGGCTGAGCGGCGGCGTGCTTCGAAAGAAGGAGTGAGGGGATGCGGAGTCCGCGTCGGGCTACTCCGGCAGGTCCTCCTGCGTGCCCTTCGGAACGACCGACCGGAGTTCGCCGTGGAGGTACAGCCCCACGCCGAGCGGGGCGCGCTCCCCGGCGACTTCCCGGGTGGCGATGAGATAGCCCCAGTCGCCGTCCCAGTCGAGTTCCTGGTCGTCGCCGGCGGCAAAGCGCGCCGCTTCTGTGGGTCGGAGGTCGACGACGTTCTTCGTTGCCCGGTGACCAAACCGCTGAGCCGCGACCGTCGTCGGCTTCCAGTGTTCCTGGCGCGTCCGGAGGAACGTCATGCCGAGTCCTTCGACGTCGGTCGTCGACGGCGACTCGCCCGCGAACACCCAGAGCTTTCCGGCACCCTTCTCCCAGAAGGAGAACTCGTCGAACGTCTCCGGGGAGACGCCGAATCGGTCGTCCCACCAGTCGAGCACCTCCTCGCGGGACGCCCGTCCGGGAACGACGCGGTCGGCGGGCGTCTCGGGGAGGCGGTCGAACCGCTGACCGTCGTTCTCTCTGTCCGCCCCGTTCTCGCTCATCCGGTCACCTCCAGTTTCGCACAGAAGAAGCCGCCCGTGTCGTTCTGGTGGGGGTAGACTCGGTGTGCCTTCTCGACCGACGGGTGGAACTCCTCGCCCTCCCACTCGGTGACGCCCGGCGACGTCTCCAGCCCCACCTCGTATTCGACGAGTCGGCACGGTTCCTCGCCGAGGACGTGGTCGAGGACGGCCTCGTTCTCCTCCGGCGCGAACGTGCAGGTGGAGTAGACGACCGTGCCCCCTTCGCGCGTGGCCTGCACCGCGCGCTTGAGGATTCCCTTTTGAATTCCGGCGACCTGCCGGACGTGGTCGAGCGTCCAGTCCTCTAGTGCCGTGGGGTTCTTCCGACACGTCCCCTCGCAGGAGCAGGGCGCGTCGACGATAGCGCGGTCGAACGCCTCGAACGCCAGGGGCTTGAGCGAGAAGTTCCGCGCGTCCTGGTTCGTGACGACGAGGTTCGTCACGCCCAGGCGTTCGGCGTTGTGTCTGAGGGCTGAGAGCCGCCCGAGGTTGTTGTCGTTGCCGACGAGCGTTCCCCTGTCCTGCATGAGCGCGGCGAGTTGCGTCGTCTTCGAACCCGGGGCGGCGCAGGCGTCCCACACCCGTTCGCCGGGCTGGGGGTCGAGCACCGTCGCCGGGAGCGCGGAGACGACCTCCTGGCCGTGGACCCATCCGAGGAAGTACGGCCAGGTCCGCCCGGCCTTCCCCTCCAGCGTGAGGAGGTCGGGGTTCCAGTCCGTCGGGGTGTAGGGGACGCCCTCCTCGTCGAAGGCGGTGCACACCCGCTCGCGGTCGGCTTTGATGGTGTTGACCCGGACGGCGTAGGGGAGCGGCCGCTCGCAGGCCGCGCGAAACGCCTCGCGGTCGTCGACGAGCGGTTCGTATCTGTCCAGAGGGTTCTGGGTCTCTGTCACGAGAGGGACCTCCCGCGTCGAGAGACGAGTGCGGGTCGAACGGGCGGAGTCATACGCCGGCTTCGACGGGTGCGCGTTTGTGGGTTTCGGAGTGAGGAGCCAGCGGAGGAGCGGCCGACGAACGTGTTCGGCGTGTGGTGACTCGTCTCGGTTTGGGAGCGGTTCACGGGACCGTCGGGAGACTCAGCGACGAGACAGCGAGCGCGCGACACACGCGGGAGTCCTGCGTTCACCGACTCCCCCGACGACCCCAGAGAGACGTGTTCACCGGCTCCCTCGCCGACGACCACCGATACACTCGCCGCGCGTCTCTCACCCGTCGCCCGTAGCGTTATCCGCCTCCCCCGTTTACACCTACTCATGGCACACGTCGACGTCCTCGCGTCCGTCGAACTCGACGCGCCGGCGATGGTCGAAGGGCTGCCCGGGGTCGGACTCGTCGGGAAGATTGCGGCCGACCACCTCGTCGAGGAACTGGGGATGGTCCACTACGCGAACGTCCACTGCGAGACGCTCCCGAAGGTCGCCGTCTACCAGCAAGGGGATGCAACGCTCCACCCGCCCGTCCGACTGTACGCCGACCCCGGGACGAACCTGCTCGTCCTCCAGAGCGACGTTCCCATCTCGCCGGCGGCGGCCCAGGAGTTCGCCGACTGTATCGGCGACTGGTTCGATGACGACCGGGTGTTCCCGATCTACCTCTCGGGCATCGGTCGGGAGAAGTCCGAGACGGTACCGGCGATGTACGGCGTCGGCGTCGGCGACGGCATCGAACGGCTCGACGCGGTTGGTATCGAGACGCCCTCCGAGACGGGACTCGTCTCGGGACCGACGGGTGCGCTGTTGAACGACGCGGTCGAACACGGCCGGGACGCCGTCGGACTCGTCGTGGAGTCTGACCCGCGCTTCCCCGACCCGGCGGCCGCGCAGGTCCTCATCAGGGACGGCATCGAGCCGCTGGCGGACGTCGACGTCGAGACGGACAGCCTCGTCGAACGGGCCGAGGAGATCAGAGCGGCGAAGGAACGACTCGCGAAGCGGATGCAGGACGCGGGCGAGGAGAGCAGTCAGGCGCGGCCGCTCGGGATGTACCAGTAAGGAGGGGAGCCCGCGGTGAGAACTGTCGGGTCGTTTCTACAGCCTTAAGCCTCGTCGGTCACTTCGTGCAGACATGAGCGACGACGCCGACATCGACGCCGACGTGGACGCCGAACACGCCGCCGAGAACGTCGAATCGGGTCCTGCGGTCAACGGCGAGTCGGTCCCGCCGGAGACGGACGGAGCGACCGAGGCCACCGGCGACGCCACAGCGGGCGAGACGGAAGCGTCGACGGAGACGGGACTCGCCGGCGAGGTGGCCGAAGTGGACGACGAACTCGCCGAGGAGGTGGCCGAGTTGGAGGCACGGGTCGCCGAACTCGAGGACGCGCTCGACGACGCCCGGTCGAAGCTGACCCGGAAGCAGGCGGACTTCCAGAACTACAAGAAGCGGATGAAGAAGAAACAAGAACAGGTCACCGCCCGCGCGACCGAGGACCTCGTCGAGCGCCTCGTCCCCGTCCGGGACAACCTCGTCAGGGCGCTCGACCAGGAGGAGGGTGCGGACATCCGACCGGGAGTGGAGTCGACGCTCGCCGAACTCGACCGCGTGCTCGACGCCGAGAACGTCACCGCCATCGAGCCGCAACCGGGCGACGAAGTCGACCCGCACCGCCACGAGGTGATGCTCCGCGTCGACTCCGAACAGCCGGAAGGAACCGTCGTCGACCTCTACCAGCCGGGGTACGAGATGGCCGAGAAGGTCATTCGGCCCGCGCAGGTGACGGTGAGTGCCGGCGAGGGCGACGCGGAGTAGGTCACCGACCAGCCCTCCCTGACTACCCTTCCCCGAGTCCCGGTCAGCCCCCGCCAACCACGCCTCCCCGGGTCCCAGCCAGTCCTCCTACCAACCTTCCCAGGCCCTGATCGACCTCTCAACCGATCTTTCCACGTCCTGATCGGCCCTCCCCGGATGCCTCAGTCGCCGTTCGCCCTCGCGGTGCGTCCGACGACGAACGCCGCGGCCGAGAGGGGTTCGTGCGAGGGCTCGCAGGGCCGTCGTCGACTCGCCCATCGTTGGGCGTGCGGTTCGTGATAAGTCCCGCGGCTCTCGACCGTCGGCACGCGAGTAAATCGCATGACAGCGGAGCCCTCATCTGTTCCGAGAGGGAGTCGAATCTAGTAACCTTTAACCGACGCAAGCCGATAGTTGAACCCAAGATGGCGAGCAACAAGATTCTCGGTATCGACCTCGGTACCACCAACAGCGCCTTCGCGGTGATGGAAGGTGGCGACCCCGAGATCATCGTGAACGCCGAAGGAGACCGCACGACACCCTCCGTCGTCGCCTTTTCCGAAGACGGCGAACGACTCATCGGCAAACCCGCCAAGAACCAGGCCATCCAGAACCCCGACCGCACGATCCGCTCGATCAAGCGGCACATGGGGGAGACGGACTACACCGTCGAGATCGGAGACGACGAGTACACGCCCGAGCAGATCTCGGCGATGATCCTCCAGAAGATCAAGCGCGACGCCGAGGAGTATCTCGGCGACGACGTCGAGAAGGCCGTCATCACGGTTCCCGCGTACTTCAACGACCGCCAGCGCCAGGCGACGAAGGACGCCGGCGAGATTGCCGGATTCGAGGTCGAGCGTATCATCAACGAGCCAACCGCGGCGTCGATGGCGTACGGCCTCGACGACGACTCCGACCAGACCGTGTTGGTGTACGACCTCGGCGGCGGCACGTTCGACGTCTCTATCCTCGATTTAGGAGGGGGAGTCTACGAGGTCGTCGCCACGAACGGCGACAACGCTCTTGGAGGAGACGACTGGGACGAGGCGGTCATCGACCACCTCGCCACCGAGTTCAAGAACGACCACGGTATCGACCTCCGCGAGGACCGTCAGGCGCTCCAGCGGCTGAAGGACGCCGCGGAGGAGGCGAAGATCGAGCTGAGTAGCCGAAAGGAGACGACGATCAACCTTCCCTTTATCACGGCCACCGACTCGGGACCGGTCCACCTCGAACAGAAGCTCTCGCGGGCGAAGTTCGAGTCGCTCACCTCGGACCTCATCGAGCGCACGGTCGGTCCGACGAAGCAGGCGCTGGAGGACGCCGGCTACTCGAAAGACGACATCGACGAGGTCATCTTGGTTGGGGGGTCGACCCGGATGCCCCAGGTCAGAGAACAGGTCGAAGAGATACTCGGTGTCGAACCGAAGAAGAGCGTCAACCCCGACGAGGCCGTCGCGCTCGGCGCGGCCATCCAGGGCGGCGTTCTGTCCGGAGACGTCGACGACATCGTCCTCCTCGACGTGACGCCGCTGTCGCTCGGTATCGAGGTGAAGGGTGGGCTGTTCGAGCGCCTCATCGACAAGAACACCACCATCCCCACCGAGGAGTCGAAGATATTCACCACGGCGGCGGATAGTCAGACTCGCGTCCAGGTCCGCGTGTTCCAGGGCGAGCGCGAAATCGCCGAGAAGAACGAACTCCTGGGAGAGTTCCAGTTGACGGGTATCCCGCCCGCACCCGCGGGGACGCCGCAGATCGAGGTGTCGTTCAACATCGACGAGAACGGTATCGTCAACGTCTCCGCCGAGGACAAAGGCTCCGGCAACAAGGAGGACATCACCATCGAGGGCGGCGCCGGCCTCTCCGACGAACAGATCGAGCAGATGCAGAGCGAGGCCGAAGAACACGCCGAGGAGGACAAGATCCGCCGCGAGTTCGTCGAGACCCGCAACGAGGCCGAAAGCACCGTCCAGCGCGCCGAGACGTTGTTGGAGGAGAACGAGGACAGCGTCTCCGACGACCTCCGCGAGGACATCGAGGAGGAGGTCGAGAACCTCGAGGAAGTCCTAGCGGAGAACGAGGAGGCCGACGACCTCGAAGCCGCCACCGACGACATCGAAGACGCCATGGAAGACCTCGCCGAGGCGCTCCAAGAGATCGGCAAGCAGATGTACGAACAGCAGGCCCAGCAGCAGGCCGCGGGCGGCGCCGGAATGGGCGGCGCCGGTCCCGGTGGCATGGGCGGCGCCGGTCCCGGCGGCATGGGCGGTGCCGGCGACGGCCCCGACGCCGACGACGACGAGTACGTCGACGCCGACTTCGAGGACGTCGACGACGACGAAGACGAGTAGTCGCTCTCGCCTGCCCATCGGAAATCTCTGATTTTTTATTTTTCAGACGTAGATAAAGACGAAGACGAGTGGTGACAGAAAGCGTGTGTCTCGGTCACGAGTGAGACAGTGGTGTGCGGGGCCAAGACGTCGTGTCGTACAGCGAGTGTGCGTCTCGAAGCGTGTTGGAGGTGCGTCGTCGAGTCCGTCGGCGAGAACAGGTGAACCGCATCGGGGCACGGGCGGTCGTCTGCGTCGCCTCCCCCTCCGCTGTCGAACAGATGCTGAACACAGTGTCCAACCAGTAGATCGACTCCACTCACCATGCCCGAAGTTCGATCCGTCGAATCGCCTGCTCACGGCGAAGGCGCGTTTTTCAAGTAGTTCGGTCGTGAATGGCCTTCTAACGGATGAGCGAGGACTTCTACGACGTACTCGGGGTGTCGCGCGACGCCTCGAACGACGAGATCAAGAAAGCCTACCGGAAGAAGGCCTCGGAGTACCACCCCGACGTGAGCGACGACCCAGACGCCGAGGAGAAGTTCAAGAAGGTCCAGAAGGCGAAGGAGGTCCTCACCGACGAGGAGAAGCGCCAGATGTACGACCAACTCGGCCACGAGCGCTTCCAGCAGGCCCAGAAGCAAGGCGGCGTGGGCGGCGGTGGAGGACGAGGCGGCGACCCGTTCGGCGGCATGGGCGGCGGCGGTGGCATGGGTGGCTTCGAGGACATCTTCAACCAGTTCTTCGGCGGCGGTGGCGGTGGACGACAGAACGGCCCCCGCCAGGGGAAGAACATCCGGACGAGCATCACGCTCGACCTCGAAGAGGCGTACGAGGGCGTCTCCAAGCAGTTCACCATCACCCGGCCCGAACGCTGTGACGTGTGCGACGGCGCGGGCCACCCCCCGACGCCGACGTGAACACCTGTCCGGAGTGTAACGGCCAGGGGCAGACCACACAGGTGAGCCAGACCCCCTTCGGGAGGGTCCAGCAGACACAGACGTGTCGGCGCTGTGGGGGCGAGGGCGAACTCTACTCCGAGGAGTGCTCGGAGTGTGGCGGCGTCGGGCAGGTGCGCCGCGAGGCCGAACTCACGGTCGACATCCCCGCGGGCATCAGAGAGGGACAGACCCTCCGGATGAACGGCGAGGGCGCGCCCGGGGAGAACGGCGGGCCGAACGGCGACCTGCTCATCGACGTCGCCATCCGCGACCACCCCGACTTCGAGCGCGACGGCGACGACCTCTACCACCAGTTCGCCATCTCGTTCCCGCAGGCGGTGTTCGGAGCGAGCGTCGAGGTGCCCACGCTCGAAGGCAGCGTCGAGATGGACGTCCCCGAGGGGACCCAAAGCGGCGAGACGTTCCGCCTGAAGCGGAAGGGGATGCCCAAACTCGACCAGCGGAGTCGACGCGGCCGCCAGCGGTACGGCGACCTCTACGTCCAAGTGCAGGTCGTCACGCCCGACGACCTCAACAAGGAGCAGCGCCGGGCGCTGGAGAAGTTCGCCGAGGCCGGCGGCGACGAAGTCGAGGTCAAGGAGGGCTTCTTCGAACGCATCAAGAACTCGTTCTAACCGGCCGCTCGGACCCTCCGTTCGGCACCGGCTATTCTTCCACTCGCACCGTCGTCGTCACCGTTTCGTTCTCCGTCCACACGCCGACCGTGTACGTCCCCGGCGAGAGGTACCGCGGAATCAACACCGGACGGGAGACCGAGTACGTTTCCTCGGAATCGAGTTCGACGGTCTCGTGGACGACCGGGTCGAGGGTCCCGTCACCGTCTTGGTCGACGCCGGCCCAGACCGTCTGTGTGCCCGCGCGCTCACCGGTGTTCGTGACCGTCGCCGCCACCCGGACGTGGTCGCCCCGCTGGACCGTCTCGGGGGTCGACAGCGGGCCGACCTCGAACCGTGGCGGGTCGGGGTCCGCGGCCTCGACGGTGACCGTCACCTCGCTGTCGATGAACCGCTCGGTCGCCGTCGGCGGGGCCGTCGCCGTCACCCGGTAGGTCCCCGGTCGGTCGAATCGGACGACGGCTGTGCCGTCCGTTCCCGCGATGGTCTGTCCACCGTCGCGCAGGAGCGTGGCGTTCACCGGCGCACCGGTGTCCGCACGGACGACGGTGAACGTGACGGGCTCTCCCGTCTCGACGGTCGTCGTCTCCGCGGAGAGTTCCAGCGAGACGGCCGTCGGCTCGGGTCGTTCGACCACCGACAGTTCGTACGGGAACGTGTCCCGTTCCCCGAATCCCGCCGCGACGACGGTGTACCGGCCGGTGTGGGCGAACGTGTGGACGAGGCTCGCGTTCAGTCCGGCCCCGCCGTCGTCGTCCTGTGCGACGACGCTCCCGTTCGGCGCGAGGAGGAAGAGGTACGGGTCCCCTCCCCGCTCCGTCGACCGCATCTCGATGTCGACGCGGACGCCCTCGACGCCCGACAGCGCGACGCGTTCGTGGGTGCCGCGGAACGCGGGTGCGAACGGGTCCTGCGGGTCGAGGACGCTCCGCCGCGTCTCGCCGACGCCGATGACACCGAGGTCACCCTGGCCGAACACCGCCCGGGTCGCGTTCAGTCGACCGTACCCGCTCGTCGTATCCGGCCCCACGGGGCCGACGTCGACGGCTCCCTCCTGGAGCCGTCGTTCCACCTCCCGGGGCGACGCGCCCGGTTTCCGCTCGCGGACGAGCGCGCTCACGCCGGCGACGTGGGGTGCGGCGGCGGAGGTGCCGGCGAACGAGAAGTACCGACTCGTCGAGACCCGGTCCGGCGCGACGACGTCGATCCCTCGCCGACCGTCGTTCGTCGGCCCCCGGGAACTGAACGGTTCGACGCCGCCGCCGAGCCAGTCGAACGCGCCGACGGCGACGACGTCGTGCGCGGTTGCGGGCGCGGCCAGACTGCTCTCGGGCGTCTCGTGTTCGAGCGACCCGGCCGCGTCGCGGGTGTACAGTTCGAGGACGTGACTCCCGTCGGCGTCGTAGTTCGCGACCGTCACGTAGTAGACGCCGCGTTCGACCGTCGGGCCGACGAACTCCGTCGGGCGCTGGAAGCCGGTCTGTGCGCGAGTCGACCGGGCGACGAGAACGTCCTCGCCCTGTGAGCGGGAACCGTACGGCGGCACGTCGCGGTAGAGGAACAGGTCGTAGTCGTTGTCCGACTGCGGCCAGTCGTTCCAGCTGAGGCTCACGCCGACGCGCCCGTCGAACGGTCGACCGTCGTTCAGGTAGTTCCGCTCGTCGCCCGGAGCGAACTCGATCCATCGGTCGCCGTCCGTGTTTCTGTACTCGGATTCCCAGTGGCGACGCGCGTAGTTCCCCGCCGAGTTCGTCCAGACGATTCCGTCGGCGACGGCTTCGTCGGCGACCTGCGAGACGAAGCCGGTCCCGTCGTACGGCTGGTTCACCCAGTTCACCGAAGCGGTGATGACGTCGACGTCGTTCGCACGGAGCCACGACACGGCGGCGGCGAACTCCACGTCGGTGTCGACCGTCGCGAGGTAGAGGCTGGCGTTCGGTGCGGTGTCGACGACCAGTTCGGACACGGCCGTCCCGTGAGAGCGGTCGTTCGCTCCGGGCTGGGTCGCCCTGAACGACCGCGAGGCGACGACGTTGTCGCGTATCTCGGTGGCCGACGGGTCGAAGCCCAGGTCGACGACGCCCACCCGGACCCCGTCGCCGGAGACGCCCGCGGCGTGAACCGTGTCGGCGTCGACGACGGAGACGCCCTCGCTGACGACGGTCGGTGTCGGCTGGGCGGGTCGCCGCACCCGCTGGACCCACGGGAGCGCCTCGACCGTCGTGACGTTCGCCGTCGGGAGTCTGACCTGAACGAGCGTGTCGTGTTCCACCTCGATTCGGGCGCCGTGCGTGCGGAGCCGTTCGCGGTACGCCGTCGGGTGCTCCCCGTCCAGTTCGACGACGACCCGGACTCGCTCCTCGGCGGGCGCCGACGCTTGTGCGGATGCCGACGCTCCCGCGGACGCGACCGACCCCGTGACGCGCTCGTCACGGAGCGACTGTGACGACTTCGAGGGCGGTCCGGGCGCTTCGGCGACAGTCGCGTTCCCGCCCGGTCCGTCTTCAGAACCGGGCGTGCCGACCGGCGTCTTCGCGTCCTGAACCGCCTCTGCCGCCCCGAGTCCGGGCGCCGCGGCGATGACGCCGGCGAAGACGACGACGAGTGTCAGACACGAAACGGCGAACCGGGACGAGTGCGACGTCATCGACGCACCCTCCCGTAGAGGCCGACCGCGACAACCGCCACCACGACGGCGACGACGACGACGAGGACGTCCGTGTTCCGCGTCGTCGGTCGGGACTCTGCCTCTCGCGCGTCCGTCTCCCGCGCAGTCGACCGAGCGTCCGGCGCAGCCGTCCGCTCACCCTTCGAGGGAGCGCTGGCCGACGCCGACCCGCTCGCGTCGGCCCGGTCGGGAAGCCTGACGTACGCCACTCCTGGCTCTTCGGCGAGCGGGACGACACGGTCGACGGGGACCCACGCCTGGACGAACGTCTCGCCGCCCACCGTCGCGGTCTGTTGGACCGTGGCGTCGTACCCGTCGGGAAGCGTCGAGCGGCCACGGAGTTCGACGACGACGACGACCCGCCCGTCCCGCAGGTCGATGCCGTGTGCCGACGCGAACGCCTCGCGGTCGTCCGCGTCGACCAGTCGATGGAGGGTCGAACTGACGTTCGGCGGCGTCTCGCCCTTCGTCTGGTCGGCGGGCGTCGGTCGCGTGGCATCGGCGGTTTCGACCGACGAGGTGGTCTCGGCGAGTGGAGGGGCGGCGACGGCCGTGGCGCTCACACCGGTCGCGACCGAGACACCCACGAGCGTCGCGGCGGCGACTCCCACGAGAAACGTCCCCCGATTGGGGGTCTCTCCTCGGCGCATGCCCGGTAGATGTCAGTCGGTGGTTTAGTCGTGTCCCCACGTCCTCTCGGAGCGGAGTGTCTGGTACGGTTCGAAGTTCCCGTCTCGGTCGCCCCGCACATACTTACCTGCGGCCCGTCTTCTCTCTCGCGCATGTCCTACACGAAGGTCAACCACCGCGACGTCGACCCGGTCGCGGACAGCATGTACTTCCTCCGCGACGCCCTCGGCTGTGAGAACCTCGGCTTTTCCGTCGTCGAGTGTGAACCGAACTGGACCGGAAAGGAACACGACCACGCCGACGGCGACCACGAGGAGGTGTACTACCTCGTCTCGGGCGAGGCGACGCTCCACGTCGACGGCGACGAGGTGCCACTGGACCCCGGCGACGCCGTCCGCGTCGCGCCAGCGTCGTCCCGACAACTCGAGAACGGACCGCGAGAGAGCACGCTCGTGGTCGTCGGCGCGCCCTGACGATTAGCTGCCGCGGTGACATTATTACCGCTCGGTCCGAACGACGCCTATGACCGACGGCTCCGACGACCGCATCCCCGTGACGGTACTCAGCGGTGCGCTCGGCGCGGGGAAGACGACGCTCGTCAACCGACTGCTCGCGAACCCCGCCGACCGGACTATCGCCGTCGTCGTCAACGACGTCGGCGACGTGAACGTCGACGCCGAACTCATCGAGGAGGAGAACGAGGAGACGGGCGTCGTCGACCTCTCGAACGGGTGCATCTGCTGTGGTCTGCAGGGTGACCTCCTGACGGAGGTGTCGCGTCTCGCCGAGGAACGGACGTTCGACTACCTGGTGGTCGAGGCGTCCGGCGTCTCCGAACCCGTCCCCATCGCACAGGCGTTCACGCTGGGGACGGAGGAGTCGGATATCGACCCGACCGAACGGTTCCGCCTCGACACGATGGTCTCGGTCGTCGACGCGTACGGCTTCTGGAAGGAGTTCGACCCCGCGACGAACCGGGAGGACTCCGCGGGCGGGGGACGGTCGCTCTCGGAGGTGTTCGTCGACCAGATCGAGTTCTGTGACGTCCTCCTCCTGAACAAGTGCGACACCGTCCCGGACGACGCGCTCGACGAGGTGGAGGCGCTGGTGCGCGAACTCCAGCCACGAGCGGTCCTGTACCGAACGGAGTACTCGGAGATCCCCCCCGACGCCGTCCTCGGCACCGGCCGATTCGAGTTCAGCGAGGCCCGACGCGCGGCGGGATGGAAACGACACCTCGCCGGGGAGGGCGGGCACGGTCACGAACACGGAGACGAAGGAGGAGGAGACCACCACGGAGATACCGAACACCATCACGCCGGTGCCTCTCACGCCGTGTCGACGTTCACCTACGAGACGGACGAACCGTTCCACCCCGAGCGGTTCGACGCGTGGCTCGACGAGTGGCGCGGCGACGTCGTACGGGCGAAGGGATTCTTCAAACTCGCGGGTCGGCCCGACACCGTGATGGGGTTGAGCCAGGCCGGCCCTTCGGTACAGGCCGGTCCGCTCGGCGCGTGGGACGAGCGCGACGACCGCCGGACGCGACTGGTGTTCATCGGGACGGACATGGACGAGGCAGAGATCAGACGGGAACTCGACGCCTGTCTCGTCGGGGAGTCGGAGTCGCTCGACAGCGTCACCGACCCGTTCCCGGCGTGACCTGCTCGCGGAGGTCGTCCCACTCCTCGTAGAAGCCGTAGTTCGTCTCCCGCGCCCGCTGGGCCGCGATGGCCTCCTGATAGACGTCGTCGTAGTCGAGAAGCGCCGTCCAGCCGTCCTCGCGGAACGTACAGTACATGCACATGGGTCGACTCAGGGGCGGCACCGTCAAGAGGCTTCTCCGCGCGGCGAACGGGAGCGGGCGGGAAGCGGACGGGAAGCGGACGGGAGTCGGTCACTCCCCGTCGTCGCGCTCCGCGCGTGCGTCCGAAGTCGAGACCGAAGCGTTCGTCGACTGATACGGGTCGAACCGGACGTTCGAGACGCCGGAGTCGGTGCGGTTCTCCGACACGGCGTCGCCGCCGCCGTCGGCGAGCGCGCCGGTGACGGGGTCGGCGAACGGCGCGTCGGGGTCAGTGGGACTCGACGGGCCGTCCGGCGCTCCCCAGCCGTTTTCGGTCGCGTTTACGACCGTCCTGCCGACGTTCTCGACGCCGAACGCCCGGTTGTCCGCGAGCAGGTTGTCGTGCACCTCGACGCCGGTCGCTTCCCGCTCTCGACCGGGTCCGAGGAACGTGATCGGTTCGACCCGGACGCCGACCCTGCCGTCGACGAGTCGGTTGTCGAGGACGCGGGTGTCGTTCCCGCCCCGGACCAGCACGTTCACCCGCCTGCTCTCCACGACGTTGTCCTCGATGGTCGTCGCCAGGGAGGGCGTGATACTCCGCCCCTGCCGGTCGCTCTGCCGACCGAAGTCGACGACGACGCCGTGTTCGTTGTCCGAGACGACGTTCCCCGCGACGGTCGTGTTCGTCGTCCCGACGAGTTCGACGCCGGCGTCGGCGTTCCCCGCGATGCGGTTGTCGCGGACGGCGACGTTCGACTCTCTGACCAGGACGCCGACGCCGTCGTTGTCGACCACGCGGTTTCGGTCGACCCGGACGTTGTTCGAGACGACGACCCCGCCGTGGCTGAAGCCGTCGTCTCGGACGCCCGCACCGTTCTCTCTGACCTCGTTGTCCGCGACGACGGCCCGCCCGCTCGCTCTGATACCCAGTTCGGCGTTCCCGACGGCGCTGTTGTTCCGGACGAGGGTTCGACCCGGCGACGACACCAGGAAGCCCATCTCGTTTCGCGCCGCGACGTTGTCCGTGTAGCTGTTGTTCTCCCCGCTGGCCCAGATTCCCTGGTCGTTCCCGACGACCCTGCTCTCGGTTATCCTCCCGTCGTCGCTGCCGGTCGGACCGATGCCGGCGTTGCGGTTGTCGGTCGCGACGCTGTCGACCACGGACCAGCCCTCGACGCCCCACAGGTCGATACCGTCGGCCCGGTTCCCGTCGGCCGTCACGTTCCTCACGCGTGCGTCCCGACTGCTCTCGATGTATATCCCGCTCCAGCCGTTGTCGGTCGTGTCGGCCGACTCGACCGTGAACCGGTCCGACCGCCTGACCTCGATGCCGTCGTCGAAGTTTCGGTGCACCGCCACGTCGACGACCCCGACCCCGTCGCTCTCGGTCACGCTGAGGCCGACCTGCGCGTTCCGTGAGACGTCGACTCCCGCGACCGTGGCCCCGTTCGAGCCATCGGCGATACTGACGCCGTTTCCGGCGTTGGCTCGGACGACTGCGTCGGTGACGGCCGTCCCCGGACTCGCGTCGAGGTCGATGCCCGCACGGTTGTTCGTCACCGTGACGCCGCGGAGGGTGGTGTTCGAGGCGTCGCTGATAGTGAGACCGTCGCCGAAGTTCTCCGTAACGGTGCTGGCCGAGAGCGTGTTGTTCGCGGGCGCGAGCGGGTCCTGTCGCCAGTCTCCCGAGTCGGGAGCGATGACGACCCCGTCGCCTTCGTTGTTCGAGACGGTGACGTTCGTGGCCCGAGTGTCACGGGTGCCGGCCAGTCGGAGTCCGTGCCCCGCGTTGCCGCGCACGACGGTGTCCGAGACGACGCTCTCTCTCGAACGCGACACCACGAGACCGGCCCCGTTGTTGTCGCGGACGAGGCTCTCCGTGACCTGAACATCGTCACCCGACAGTTCGAGGCTCGCGCGGTTGGAGTCGACCTCGTTCTCGGTCACGCGCACTCCGACGAGGCGTGCGCCGGGGGCGCCCCGGAGGTCGACCCCGGCGTCGTTGTCTCTCGCAGTGACCCCGACGAACGACAGTCCCTCGGTCCCCCTGCCGACCACGGGGTCCTCGTTCCGCTCGACCGTCGCGTTCTCGATCAGGTGATCCCGGCCGTCCTGGATCCACACGGCGAGTTCGGTTTCGGTGACGGTCAGCGTCGAAACCCGATTCCCGACGCCCTCTTCGACGTGGACGCCGGTACTCGTTACCGTGCCGGGATCGCCGCTGACCGTCGTGTTCACGAGGACGTTCCCCGCTGCGTCGTCGAGGTGGACGCCGACGGGCGTCTCGCTGTACGACGCCGACCCGACCTCACGGACCCGAACGTCGCGGAGGCGACTGTCGTCGGTCCGCAGCAACCGGACGCCGACGTCGGCGTCGACCGCAGTTATGCCCCGGACGTCCGTCGAGCGACTCCCGGAGAGGAACACGCCGACCTCGCCGCCCTCGACCGTGAGGTTCCGGAGCGCGTTGTTCGGCGCGCCGCCGAGACGGACCCCGACGCCTCGACTGTCTTCGACCCGAACGTCCCGGAGGAGCGACCCGCTCGTGGAGAAGATTTCGACGCCGTGGGCCTCGCTGTCTCTCACCTCGCTCTCGACGAGCGTGACGTCCCGACTGTTCGTGACTTCGATGCCGGTCTGTCCCGGTCTGTCGACCGCGGCGTTCGAGAGTCGAACCCCCGACGACTGGGCGACCTCGACGCCGTACTGCCCGCTCCCGACGACGACAGTCCCGCGGAGCGTGCTGTTCCTAGCGTTCTGGAGGTGAACCCCGCTCCGTTCGGTGCCGATGAGCCGACCGTCGACGATAGCAGTGTCCGTTGATCGCTCCACGAGGACACCCCGCTGGTTTCCGAACGCGGAGAGACCGACGACGGCGCTGTTCGCACTCCCGTCCGAGACGCGGACGCCCGCCCCGTCGTTGTCGACGGCGACGGCGTCTCTGACCCGAATCTCACGTGTCCGCGCGAGTCGAACCCCGTCGCCGTTCCCTCGCGCTTCGACGTCCGTCACCGACCCGCCGTCGACGTTCCCGAACCCGACGCCGACGCGCCACCCGGAGACGGTCACGTTCGAGACGGTCACGTTCGAAACCCCGGCCCGGGAGCCGACGCCCACGCCGACCGTGCCGCTCCCGCGTCCGTCGATACGGTGACCACCACCTCGGAGACGCACGTCGCTCGCGCGGACGTACAGGCAGACGTCGGTCCCTGGTGGCGCCCGAAGGTCCGTGGTGAGGACGTATCGTCCGGGGGTGTCGATGGTGGTACAACCGGTGACGGCCGTCCCCGCCGGAGACGACACGTCGCCGGCGGGGAGAGATGGCGCGGCGACGGCCGCCGTCGTACACACGAGAAGCGTCACGACGGCCACGGCAGCGACCCGCCACCACCCACGACAGCGAACGGTTCGTCCGGGCCGCCGGACCGTCTCCCGAGAAGTCATGACACGGGATTCGGAACGATGACACTTAACAAATTGTCAGTTCAGCAGGAATGTCGGTCGAACACGACGACAGTGACACCGGACGCCTCGCGGCGCGTGAGCGCTCTCAGCGCTGAGAACCAGGCCAGAAGATACATAATAAATACCAGTCGACGGGTGGTATGTGCTACAAACCCTCACGGCAACGGCGAACCGCGGTCACCGGTCGGTGTGACCACTGCGAGTGGACGGCGATAACGACGTCGTACCCGGAGATGGTCAAGTTCTACCAGGACCACCTTCGCGCCTCTCACCCGAAAGCCTGGCTCCGCGTCTGAGATTTTCCGACTGGCCGGCCCGTCGCAGCCTCGCTCGCTCTCTCGGGTCACCGTCCCGGCGACAGGTACACGCGTCTCCGTTTCCTATCGACGGACATGGTGCTCGAACGGTCCACCGACGGTGCCGACCGGGTGACCGGGCGGTGTGACCACTGCGAGTGGTCGACCGTCGCGATGGGGTATCCGGAACTCGTGCGGCGGTATCAGGACCACCTGCGCGACGCCCACCCGCAGGTGTGGCTCCGTGGGTGACGTCGGAAAAGAAATCGAGCGGTGGAGCGCTGCTGCGCTAGGGTTCCAGCAGGACCTTCGTGACGCCCTCTTCGCGCTTGTCGAACGCCTCGTACATCTCGGGCGCCTCGTCGAGGTTGACCCGGTGGGAGACGACCCACGAGGGGTCCGCGCGGCCCTCGATGATGAGGTCACGAAGTTCGCGGTTGTACTCCTTGACGTTGCACTGGCCCGTGCCGAGCTTCTGGCCCTTCTCGAACAGTTTACCGAAGTCGATTCCCAGCCGGCCTTGCGCGGCCATCTCGTCGGGTGCGCCGGGGTCGGAGGGGACGTACAGGCCCGGAATCCCGAGTTCGCCCGTGGGTCGGACGACCTGGATGAGCTGATTCAGGACCACGGCCGGGTTCTCGCGGGCCGGGTCGTACGCGTCGGAGCCGGGGTCGGTCTCGGGGTCGATGGCCTGGTAGCCGACGGCGTCGACGCCCTTGTCGACTTCGCCCCCGTGGTCGTCGATGATCTGCTCGACGGGGTCGCCCTCCTCGAAGTTGATGGGCGTGGCGTCACAGTGTTCTTCGGCCAGGTCCAATCGACTCGGAACGCGGTCGACGGAGTAAATCTTCGACGCGCCCTTGATCTTCGCGCTGTAGGCGGCCATCAGCCCGACCGGGCCGGCACCGAAGATGGCGACCGACTCGCCGGGCTGGAGGTTCGCCAGTTCCGTCCCGTGCCACCCTGTCGGGAAGATGTCGGCCAGTAGCGCGAAGGCGTCCTCGTGTTCGTCTCCCTCGGGGAGTTTGAGCGCGTTGAAGTCCGCATAGGGGATGCGGAGCTTCTCGGCCTGTCCGCCCTTGTACGGACCCATCGCGACGTAGCCGTACGCCCCGCCGGCGAAGCCGGGGTTGACGTTCGTACAGAAGCCGGTGTAGCCGTTCTCACAGTTCTGACAGAAGCCACACGCGACGTTGAACGGTGCGACGACCCGGTCGCCCTCCTCCAGCGTCGAGACGCCGTCACCGACCTCGGTGACGATTCCCATGTTCTCGTGGCCGAAGACGATCCCCTCTTCGGCCGCGGTTCGGCCCTCGTACATGTGGAGGTCCGACCCACAGATGCACGACGTCGTGATGTCGATCAGGACGTCGTTCGGATGTTGGAGCTCTGGCTCGTCTACTTCTTCGACGGCTACCTCTTTCGGTCCCTTGTACACGACAGCTCTCATGGACATTGTACTGATACCTCAGCCATTTGTCGGGCCAATGATTATTATGTTTACTGGCCGATATCTGTTCACTACCATCGTACTCATCCACCGCCGTGACGGTCCCGGGTTCGTCCACGTCGACCGTTCGGCGTGCGTCTCGAACCGCTCGACCTTTGGGAGCGACTCGCTTACCCCAGGTATGGACGTTCTCGGAGACCTCGTCGCCCGCGACCGGCGGAGCGAACGCCCCGCGTTTTACGCCGCCGAGACGAACCGCTCCGTCTCGTATCACGACTTCTGTACGACCGCGTACAAGGCGGGGAACGTCCTCCGGTATCTCGGCGTCCGCGAGGGTGCGACCGTCGCCGTCGGCGGCGGCGTCGGTCGCCACCCGCTCTGGGCGTTCTACGGCGCCGGTCAACTCGGGGCGACGACCCGGTTCGTGGACGGTGAGGCGGCAGCGACGGGCGACCCGCGCGTCCTCTTGCTCCCCGTCGCGGACGAGGAAACCGTCTCTCCCGGTCCGAGCACGAAACTCGCCACCTACGGCGGTGCGCCCGCGCAGGCGACCACGCTCCACTGGGAGAAGGAACTGTGGAGCGAGAATCCTGCCGTTCACCCGACCGACGTCGACCCGGCCGACCCGCTGCTCGCGGGAGGTGAGGAGACGTACACCCACGCGGACCTCCTCGACGCCGCCCGCGCCGTCGTCGACGCGTTCGACCTCGGCGAGGCCAGTCGAATCGCCGTCCGCGGGCCGCTCGTCCAGCCACACGTGGTCGCGGCCGGTCTCGTTGCGCCGATTCTGGCCGGGGGGACGGTCGTCGTCCCCGACGAGGGAGCGTCGGCCGACGTCGCCGTCGTCGGGGACGACGACGAGAACCCGCCCGAACCGCGGGCCTGCCGCGCCGCCGACGTGCCGCTCTGACTCTCGGCCCGACTACCCACCCATCAGGCGGCGTCTCGGAGTTCGTCGAGCGCGGCGGGGTTCTCGATGCTCGACATGTCGCCGAGGTCTTCGCCCTGGTAGATCGACGAGATGGCCCGGCGGATGATCTTGCCCGACTGGGTTTTGGGGAGCTCCGAGACGAACAGGAGTTCGCGCGGGCGGAACGGCTTGCCGTGTTCCTCGCCCACCAGCGCCGATAGCTCCGCGCGGAGGTCGTCGCTTCCCTCGAAACCGTCTTCGAGCACCACATAGGCCACGACGGCGGTCCCCGTCGTGTCGTCGGGGACGCCCACGGCCGCGGCCTGGTTTACCGAGTCGTGTTCGGTGAGCACGCCTTCGATTTCGGCCGGTCCCACCTTGCGTCCCGCGACGTTCAGCGCGTCGTCGGCCCGTCCGTGCAAAAACCAGAAGCCGTCTTCGTCTTTTTGCGCCCAGTCGCCGTGGTCCCACAGGTCCTCCCACGTCGACCAGTACTCTTCGAGGTATCGGTCGTCGCCCTCCCAGAGCGATTTGGTCATCGACGGACACGAGTCGCGCGCGACCAGAAAGCCCCGCTCGTTCGTGTCCGCAATCGAGTCACCCGCGTCGTTCACGATGTCGATGTCCATGCCCAGGCCTGGACCGCCCAGTGAGGTGGGTTTCAGTGGCTGGGTGGGCATCGGCATGAGGAAACACCCGCAGATTTCGGTCCCCCCCGAGATGTTGATGATGGGCGCGTCCCCGCCACCGACGTTCTCGTAGAACCACTGCCACGACTCGGGGTCCCACGGTTCGCCCGTCGACCCCAAGAGTCGGAGCGACGAGAGGTCGTGGTCGTCGACCCACTCGTCGCCGTGCTTGCGAAGGGCGCGGATTGCTGTGGGCGAGATACCGAACGTCGACAGGGAGTGGCGGTCGATCATCTCCCAGAACCGGTCTGGCTCTGGATGGTCGGGCGCGCCCTCGTACATGAAGACGGTGCCCCGAACGTGTGGTTGCCGATGAGCGTCCACGGGCCCATCATCCAGCCGATGTCGGACACCCAGAAGAACCGGTCCGAGGGCTGGTGGTCGAAGCCGAAGTACATCTCTTTGGCACACTGCATCTGCACCCCCGCGTGGGTGTGGACGATGCCCTTGGGTTTGCCCGTCGTACCCGACGAGTACAGCAGCATCGACTCCTGGTTCGAGGGCAACGATTTCGTGTCGTACGCGTCCGAGTGGGTCTCGATGGCCTCTGACCACCACTCGTCTCGGTCGTGCATCGGGACGTCGGCGTCGTCGCCCAACCGGTCGTACACGACCGTGTGTTCGACGTGGCCGGCCTCGTCGATAGCCTCGTCGGCGCTCTCTTTGAGCGTCAGGGGCTTTCCTCTCCGATAGAACCCATCACCGGTAAAGAGGACCGAGCATTCGGAGTCTTCGATTCGGGTGGCGGTGGCCTCGACGCCGAATCCAGAAAAGATGGGGACGGCGATGGCGCCGACTTTGAAACACCCATACAAGATGGAGATGACCTCGGGGACCATCGGCATGTACAGGCCGACCGTATCACCGGTGTCGATGCCGCTCGCTTCGAGGTAGTTCGCGATTTTGTTCGACTGGCGGGCGAGTTCGTGGTAGGTAATCTCGCGGACGTCGCCGGGTTCGCCTTCCCAGAGACACGCGATTTTGTTTCTGGTTTGAGAGTCGACGTGGGCGTGTCGGTCCACCACGTTGTGCGCGAGGTTCAACTCCCCGCCGGGATACCACTTCGAGAACTGGGGGCCGTCGGTATCGTCGCGGACCTGGTCGTAGGGGGTGTCAAAGTCGATACCGAGATACTCGGGAAGGAGGTCCCAGAACCACTCGATGCCCGACTCGTCGACGTGTTCGACACGGGAGGTGGTGCGCTCGATGAGTTCGTCGTAGTCGTCGATACCGTACTCGCGCATGAACGCGGCGACGTTGGTCGACTCGACGAACTCCTCGCTCGGTTCGTGGACGACCTCGTCGGGGTCTGGTACGCGGTCCATGTCGGCACCTGTCCCGCGAATCTACCTAATCTTTCGGACGGGTCCAAATCAGCACGATTATGAGGGAAATTCGAGACGGTTGAAACGGTATGTCGACGAGTACCAACGAGACCGCGATACAACGGTTCGGGAGTCGAATCTCCGACAGCGTCGAGCGGTGGATGCCGAGCCCGTTCCTCTTCGCCGTCCTCTTGACGTACGTCGTGTTCGTCGCCGGTGTCGTCGTCGAAGGGGCGTCACCGGTCGCCATGGCGCAGTACTGGCGGGACGGCTTCTGGGTGCTGTTGACGTTCGCGATGCAGATGGTGCTGATCCTCGTGACGGGCTACGCGCTGGCGTACCACCCGTGGGTCCAAAGCGGCATCGCGTGGCTGACGGGACTGCCGAACGACGGCAAGCAGGCGGTCGTCCTCGTGGGCGTAATCTCGATGGTCGTCGCGTGGGTCCACTGGGGTCTCGGTCTCATCGTCGGGGCCGTGATGGCCCGAGAGATGGGCCGACAAGCGAGGGAGCGCGGACTCTCCGTTCACTACCCGCTCCTCTGTGTCGCCGGCTACATGGGAATGGGGCTGACGTGGCACTGGGGACTCGCCGCGTCCGCACCGCTGTTGATGAACACCCCCGACAACGTCTTCATCCAAGAGGGAGTCGTCAGCGGACTCATCTCCACCTCACAGACCATCTTCCACCCGTACACGCTCGCACTGGTCGTCACCGGCATCGTGTACACCGCGATCGTCCTGTACCTCCTCTCCCCGCCCGAGGAGGCGACGGAGCCGATCACGGAGTACGTCCCGGAACGGGAACTCAGTTCGGCGGCGGCCGACGGCGGCGCGACCGACACGGCCGAGGCGTCCGAGACGATAGGGGACCGCATCGACAACAGCCGACTGCTCGGGGCGGTCATCGCGCTGACCGGCGTCGCGCTCTCGGTGTGGACGTTCGTCCAGCAGGGTCTGGGCGCGCTCAACCTCAACGTGGTCAACTTCCTCTTCGTCTTCCTCGGTCTCGCGCTGTTCACCCGACCGGCAGCGTACCAGGAGGCGTTCTCGGACGCGGTGCCGGCCACGAGCGGCATCATCCTGCAGTTCCCGTTCTACGCCGGCATCATCGGGATGATGAACGCCTCGGGGCTCTCTCAGACGCTCGCAGAGGCGCTCGTCTCGCTGTCGACGCCGGCGACGTTCCCCGTGGTCGCGTGGGTCACGGCCGGCATCATCAACGTCTTCGTTCCCTCCGGCGGTGGCGAGTGGACCGTCATCGGAACCACGATTCTCACGGCGGCGAACGAACTCGGCGTTCCCGCCGGACAGGCGACCATCGCCTACGCCGTCGGCGACGCGCACACGAACCTCTTCCAGCCGTTCTGGGCGCTTCCGCTGCTCGGTATCACGGGCATCCGCGCCCGTGAGATGTTCGGATACGCCGTGACGATGCTCATCCTCCTCATCCCGTTCCTCGCGGTCGCGCTGACGGTCATTCCGTACTGACTCCGGCGCCGACAAACCCTTTTACGACACCGTCGTTAACTCCCGAGCATGTACGTCCGGGATGCCAAAAACAGGGAAGAGGTCTGGTTGCTCGACCACATCGAGGCGATGGGCCTGGACGACGCGGCGTTCCGCTCTCGCGACTACGTCGTCGCGCTCGACGAGGAGTCGAACGAGAAGGCCGGCTTCGGCCGGATTCGCGTCCACAAGACCGACGAGGACGACTACTGCGAACTCACCGGCATGGGCGTCCTCGACGCGTGGCGCGGACAGGGCGTCGGCGCGCACGTCGTCGAGCGTCTCGTCGAGAAGAGCGGCGACGCCGGCTTCGACGTGGTCTACTCGTTCGCGCTCGAACCGACCTACCTCGCACAGTTCGGCTTCGAACCGGTCCCAAAGGGTGACCTTCCCGACCCGCTGCGGGAGCGACTCGAGGCGAAGCGTGAGTCGATGGCCGGCGACATCGTTCCCATGCGGCTCGCGGTCGACGCGTTCGAGATGCCCGAGCGCCTCCGCGAGGCGTTCAAACTCGCCGCCCCGGCGGCGGAAGAGAGCGCGCCCGAGGAACAACCGGAAGACTTCGGCATCGACCCCGACAGCGCGACCTACAAGTACGACACCGGCCGGTAAGCGGACGTCGAGTCAGCGAGTCGGGGAACGTCGGGAAAACTCAGGTCCGGTCCTCGAGGAAGTCCGTGCTGAAGACGATCCACGCCAGTACCGAGCAGAAGAGGATCGGTGGCAGGATAGCAAGTCCCCACAGCGGCTCGATACCCCAGAAGAGGAGGAGCACCACGTCCGCGAGCCCGATACCGAGAAACGGCAACACGGCCAGGGCGGCGCGCTTGCGGTTCTTCCCCGTCCCCTCGACGAGCGTGCTGGACATACTCGTACTCGGAATCGGAGGGACAAAAGGGGTCCGTTCCGCCCGCTTCTGCGGGGCTACTCCCGGTCCTCGGCCGCGTCGACGTCGACGTCCTCGAACCGCGACGCGAGCGTGACGAGACCGAAGAGGACGCCGAGCGAGACGACGGCCAGGAGCATCCCGTAGACGGCCATCGTCACCGGCGTGGTCGGCAGGACGAGTCCGCCGAACAGAGTGATCGTCGGCGCGACGCTGGCTCCGTTCGCGCCGACGAAGAAGCCGATGCCGCCCGCGATGAGTACCACGGTCACGGCGACCACGAGGAAGACCCGACGTCCGTCGGTGCTGTCGTCTGCCACGGGAGTCACAGCGGAACTTGGGAGTCGACCGTATAGACCCTTTCTTCCTGTGTCGAACGGCCGAGGCCCGAAGTGGTGGCGTGTGAGGAGTACGGGGAACGCACATCGCAAGGCGGACGGGTGGAGTCGTGGTCGTCCGTGTCCGCGAGAACCGGATGGTGGACAGAACCGGATGGTGGACAGAACCGGATGGTGGACAGAACCGGATGGTGCATGATACACGGGCGCGGTGATCCGCAGCCTCGTGCCTCCCCAACCGGTCGCTCGCGGACGGAACCGCGAGCGGACCCTCGCGCGTTCACTCGCTCCCGCTGGTCGCTCGTTCATCGCGCGCCAACAGCTATGAGAGAGAGAAATCGGTAGCGTGTGACGTCACGTGAGGAAACCGAGTGAACGGCTCGAAGCGGCAGAGCCGCTTCGGGGGATGGCTGAGTGAGCGGAGTGACCGAAGGAATCGGCCGGAGAGGGTGTGGTTGCGGTCACCGCGTCCGTGCACCGCGCAGTCGCCGTTCCGTCGCTTTTCAGCGTCACGCTCTCCCAGAAAGGCCCCACTGTGCCACGCATCACTGATACGCAATACCGAGAGGGCCCCCACGATCCGACTATCGCTGCCCGTTTCGTTCGCGGTGGCCGACGGGTCAAACGAACCACGCTCCGTCGACGCTATCCGGGGGTATTTCACCGGCAGCGTCGAACCCCCACACATGACGGACACGACGCGACCGACCGACGCAGACCTCGTCGACGCCGCCAGGGAGGCGCTCGCGGACGCGTACGTCCCGTACTCGGAGTACCGGGTCGGGGCGGCGCTGCTCACGAGCGACGGGACGGTCTACACCGGCTGTAACATCGAGAACGCCAACTACTCGAACAGCCTGCACGCCGAGGAGGTCGCCATCGCGGCGGCGGTCAAGAACGGCCACGCCGACTTCGAGCGCGTCGCCGTCTCCTCGGGGGTCCGCGACGGCGTCACCCCGTGCGGGATGTGTCGGCAGACGCTCGCGGAGTTCTGCGACGACGACCTGGTCGTGATCTGTGACGAGGGCGACCGGGTGAGCGAGTACACGCTGGGTGAACTCCTCCCGAACACCATCTCGCTCGACACGCTCGACGCGGCGGACCGAGCGGGAGCAGACGACGGCGAGTGAGGACCTCGGGAAGTCGTCGGGAGAGTGAGTGCGTCGGGGACCACGTGCGGTGCGAAATCGGTGGGAGGACCGTCGGGAGCGGATGGAGGCGGAGTCGCGCGGAGGGGACGGGGCAGGGGCAGGGTGGAGGGCCGGGGGGACGGCAGGGTGGAGGACCGGAGGGCCGAGGCGTCAGCGGGCGTGGTCGTGTCCGAGGGTCAGCGCGAGGACGTTCCCCGCGAGGAGCGCGAGGAACGAGAGGAGTTCGCCGCTTCCGATGCCACCGGGCAGCAGGGGGAGGTACGCGAGCGGGAAGACGACGGCGAGCCAGAACGCGAGGCCCCGAGTCGTCTTCGAGGCGAGCGTGGAGAGGTTCGCGAGCGCGCTGGTCGGGAGGGAGCCGAACCGTGGGGACTGCGTTCGAGAGTGGGCACCGGACATGGGCAGTTCACCGTAGGAGCGGGACCACGATATAAGGGGGAGAGCGTTGCCTCCGTTTCGCTCGAATTCCGGACCGTTCACCGCCGGAAACGACGGTTTATTCGTGCCTTCGAACGTTTCACGACGGTTTCTCTGTCCCCGAAACAGTTTATCGAGCCCGCTGAATCGTTATCTCGGCTCAAGTCGTATCAAAGCGTCCGGCCCGCCGCGGCGACGACAACCGGGGGCTTCTTGCCCGACCCGTGGGTGCGTTCGGGCATGACCGACGGCCCGACGCTGCGGACGGACGGTGGCGCGGACGAGGCGGACGAGACAGACGACTCGGGAGAGGGGTTGACCTACGCCGAGACCGGCGTCGACATCGAGGCGAGCGAGGCGGCGACGGCGGCGCTCGTCACGGCCGCGGGCGACGCCGGGTCGGGTGACTACGCCGGCCTGCTCGACATCGGCGACCGCTACCTCGCGCTCGCGACGGACGGCGTGGGGACGAAGCTCCTCGTCGCCGAGGCGCTGGGCGACTACTCGACGGTGGGTATCGACTGCATCGCGATGAACGTCAACGACATGGTCGCCGCCGGGGTTCGCCCCGTCGCGTTCGTCGACTACCTCGCCGTCGACGAGCCGAACGAGACGTTCTCGGCGCAGGTCGGCGAGGGCCTCAAGGCCGGGGCCGACGAGGCTGACATCGCGCTCGTCGGCGGCGAGACGGCGGTGATGCCCGAGGTAGTGAGAGGACTCGACCTCGCGGGCACCTGTGCGGGCCTCGCCGCGAAAGAGGCGCTGTTCGACGGCGAATCCAGAGAGGGGGACGCCGTCGTGGGCTTTCGCTCCTCGGGTATCCACTCGAACGGGCTCACGCTGGCGCGGACGGCGGCCACCCGCCGCCACGAGTACACCGATCCCTATCCCATCGAAGGAGGGGACGACGAACCCGACTACGACAGCGTCGGAGCGGCGCTCCTGGAACCGACCCGCATCTACACGCACCTGCTCGACCCCATGAGAGAACACGGCGTCCACGCCGCCGCACACGTCACCGGCGGCGGCTGGGCCAACCTGAAACGCATGGGCGAGTTCGACTACGTCGTCGACGACCCGTTCGAGCCCCACTCCGTCTTCGAGTTCGTCCAGGAGGAAGGAAACGTCTCAGACGAGGAGATGCACCGAACGTTCAACATGGGAACGGGCTTCGTCTGTACCCTCCCGCCCGAAGCGGCCGAGAAACTGGCTGCCGAGACCGAGGGCCGCGTGGTCGGCCGCGTCGAAGCGAGCGAGGACGAGGCGAACGTCTCCGTCCGCGGACTCGACCTCTGAGAAGGGCTGGTGTCGGTCGCCGCCTGCTGTCGCTGCCCCCACGACGACCGGCACACGGTGAGAACCGCACGAACGGCCAGAGAGGGGGAACGGACAGGTTCTTCACGGCGACCGAACCGCCAGGTACCAAGCCATGACCGAGCGGCCACCGTCGCCGGCGGGCCTCCCGCTCCTCGGGAACACGGTCGCGTTCGCCCGCGACCCGTTCGGCTTTCTCGACCGGTCCGTCGCCGAACACGGCGACGTCGTCGACCTGATATCCTCGGAGCCGACGGTCCGTACGTGCTCGCACACCCCGCGTACGTCGAACGGGTGCTCGTCGACGACCGGGAGGCGTTCGAGAAGACCGACGATTTCACCGAGGCGTTCGGGCGGGGACTCGTCGTCGTCGAGGGCGAGGAGTGGACCGAGCAGCGCGAGTTCCTCCAGCCGCTGTGTTACGGGGACGCTATCCGCGCGTACGCCGACACGATGGTCGACCGCATCGAACGCCGCGTCGACCGCTAAGAACCCGGCGAGACGCGCCCCATCCGCGACGAGCACCAGAGAAGAGCGGACTCAGGGCATCTGCGCCGCGATGTCGGCATCGGTGATGATTCCCACGGTCGTCCCGTCCTGCATGACGAGGACGGCGTCGTGGCGGTCGAGGTAGCTGTCGACCTCGTCGAGCGTCGCGTCCGGTTCGACGGTGGTGAACGACTCGCGCATCACCTCGGCCACGGGGAGGTCCGTCACGTTGTCCTCGTGGACGTGTCGGATGTCGCTGTTCGAGATGAACCCACGCGGGCGACCGTCGAGGATGACCGGCAGTTGTGAGAACCCCTCCTCGAGCATCCGGTCGCGTGCCTCGCGCACCGAGTCGTCGGGCGAGACGGAGACGACGTTCTCGTTCATCACGTCCGCGGCTCGGACGACCTCGCCCTCGGCCTCGTTGAGCGCGTTGACGATGCGTCGCAGCGTCGAGAGCCGCGGGTCGACGTCGTCGCCCTCGATCCGGGCGATGAGCGGCTGGGAGACGTCGGCCATCTCCGCCAGCGCGCTCTGGGTGAGTTCGAGCGACTCCCGGCGGTCTTTCAGTTCCTGCGGGGTCGGGAGTTCCATAGCCCGTATAACCAGAGGTTATGACAAAAAGGTTGTGGGGCTCACTCGTCCTCGGGTTCGGTCTCGACGATCTCGATGACCGAGAGCGGGACGTCCCGGAGGGCGCCGCCGACCTCGCTCTTCGCGATGCGCGCGGCGTGCTGTTCGCTGTCGGCGTTGAACACCTCGATTTCGAGGTCCAGCCCCACCAGCGCCGTGTTGGCGGCGATGAACGCCGAGTCGAACCCCTCCCCGCAGAAGGGACAGCCGGTGATGCCGACGTTCACGTCGACGAACTCCTTGTTTTGATCGTTCAGTCGTTTCCCGGCTTCACTGACGGCGACGCCGATGGCGTCGTCGACGTCGTCGACGTCCCGCACGAGCCACGCGGCTTCGAGCGCGACGAGGTAGTTACTCATACCCGTCAATCGAGGCTCAGGGTTTCGTCTCTTGCGGTTCGACCGCCCCGTGCGTGGGGATGTCAGCCGTGACCGCGGTCACGCTCTCGCACGTGTCCAACTGGCCGCCGGGCGGCCGTGAGAGAGGCGCACCCCCTGTCGATTACGCCGATAACTTATGGGAATACTCGCCGTGAGTAACCCCGTCAGTACCTTATTCATTTTCGATACTCAGTCGGAGTTGTCTCTACCGCAAGTTCAGTTGAATCGCATGACAGCGGCGGGGTCACCTCGACCGGCGAGGGAGAAAGCTTATGTATCAAACCCCCCGCCAGAGAAGTACGCAGATGATTGAAACCACGTATCGCGCTGGCCTGCTGGTCGCGTACCAGTTCGCCGTCTTCGTCGGCATCCTCCTGATGCCCATCGCCCTGCTCGCACGTCGGGCCGGGGTGACGCTCCCGATCGGTCGCCTCGTACAGACGCTCGACGAGGCGTACACAGAAGCCGCCGACGCAACCGACGTGCGCTGAGGAGAGACCGCTCGTTTTCGAGACACGAACCCCGACCGCCGAGCGACGCGAGCGAACCGTTCGACGACTGGGAGGCGCCCGAAAGACGGCACTCGACCGGCGGGACGACACCTCTCCTGCCCGTTCTCGCCGAGGCGGCAACGGCGGGGGAAGGACTGCATTTATCAGCGCTGGACGACAAGGTCCGTCAATGCGTACCCCCACCCACGACGACTTCTCCGGCGGGTTCGACTCGAGCAGCTCTCGACCGGTGTTCGGCCCGGAACTCGGCGAGTTCCCCAACGCCGACCAGCGTCGAGAGTCGGCGGGAGAAGGCGACACCAAGGAGATGAAGACCGGGACGACGACCGTCGGTCTCAAGACCGACGAAGGCGTCGTCCTCGCGACGGACATGCGCGCCAGCGCGGGCTACATGGTCGCCTCGAAGGACGTCCAGAAGGTCGAGGAGATCCACCCGACCGGTGCGCTCACCATCGCCGGGTCGGTCTCGGCGGCCCAGTCGCTCATCCGCTCGCTGAAGGCGGAAGTGCGCCTCTACGAGTCCCGTCGCGGCGAGAACATGAGCATGCAGGCGCTCTCGACGCTCACGGCCAACTTCCTCCGGTCGGGCGCGTTCCTCATCGTCCAGCCGATTCTGGGAGGCGTCGACGACGAGGGCCCCCACATCTACAGCATCGACCCCCTCGGCGGCACCACCGAGGAGGAGTACACCGTCACCGGGTCGGGCAGCCAGTACGCGTTGGGTGTGCTCGAACAGGAGTACGACGAGGGACTCTCCATCGAGGAGGCGAAGACCGTCGCCGCCCGTGCCATCAAGAGCGCCGTCGAGCGCGACCTCGCCTCGGGTAACGGTATCAACGTCGCCGTCGTCACGGAGGACGGCGTCGAGATAGACCGGTACAAGGAGTTCACGGAACTGCTCTGAGCCGGCGACTCGTCTCGCCGTCGAACCGAACCGCGGTTTCTTGACCATCACTGCGACACGAGAGACCGAGCGTCTGCCAGCGGAGCGTCTCCGCTCCCACCGCGCTCACGCCACGCCGACGCTCGACATCTCGAAGCGCGCCCCGCCCCGTCGCCCCTCCGTCACGCCGATGTCCCACCCGTGAGCGTCGGCGATCTGATTGCAGATGGCGAGCCCGAAGCCCGTGCCGTCCGTGTCGGTCGAGTAGCCCATCTCGAACACCTTCGCCCGTTCGGTCTCGGGGACGCCGGGGCCGTCGTCCTCGACGTAGAACCCGTCCCGTTCGTCGAGGGGACCGACCCAGACAGTCACGTCCGGTCCGGCGTGAGCGACGCTGTTCGCGAACAGGTTCTCGAACAGTTGCTGCAGGCGCGAGGGGTCCGCGACGACGGTCAGGCTCCCCTCGACGACGAGTTCGGCGCCGCCCGTCTCGACGAGGGACCACGCCGTCTCGGCCACCTCGCAGAGGTCGGTCGGCTTCGGGGTGAGAATCTGCGTTCCCTCTTTCGCCAGTCGCCCTAGGTGGTCGAGTAGCTCTGTCGCTCGCTCCAGCGCCTGGCTCGTCGCGTCGAGTCGAGAGAGGTCGTCCGTCCGTCGGGCCAACTCGACGTTTCCCGCGGCGACGGAGAGGGGGCCCCGAAGGTCGTGGGAGATGGCCGAGATGAGGTCCTCCAACTGCTCTTTCCGTTCGAGCAGGTCGCGTTCTCGCTTCTGCTCGGTGCTGTCGCGAGTGACTTTCGCGTAGCCGAGGAACTCTCCGTCCTCCCGAATCGCCGTGAGTCGCACGTCCGCCCAGAAGGTCGAACCGTCCTTTCGTACCCGCCAGCCCTCGCCTCGGAAGTGCCCCTCGGCTTTCGCCTCGCGGAGGTTGCGCTCGGGGACGCCGGCCGCGACGTCGTCCTCGGGGTAGAAGACCGAGACGTGTTCGCCGACGACCTCCTCTCGCGCGTAGCCCTTGATGTTCTCGGCTCCCCGGTTCCACGTCTGGACGCGGCCGTCCGGGTCGAGGAGGAATATCGCGTAGTCCTCGACGGTGTCGACCAGCAGCTCGAACTGGGCTTCGGTGCGCTGAGAGTCACGTTCGAGTTGGCGTTCGTACGCCTTGCGGTCGGTGACGTCCAGGGAGGCACAGGTCAGCCCCACGACCGCTCCCGACTCGTCGCGCAGCGGTTCGACGGTGAGGTCGTACGTCACGACCCCGCTCGGTAGCTCGTAGGTCACCTCCTCGCGGACGCGCTCGCCCGTCTCCAGCGCCCGCCGCTTCGGCTCCATAACCGTCTCGGCGGCCTCCGGCGGGAGGAGTTCGTCGTCGCGCTTGCCGAGGACCTGCTCCACCTCGAAGTCCTCGTGAGGGTTACCGACCCACGTGTATCGAAGGTCCGTGTCCAGCCTGAACGCGACGAACGGCGAGTTCTCCAGCGCCATCCGGAAGTGTTCCTTCTCGATCCGGAGTTCGCGCTCGAGTGCGGCGCGGGCGCGTCGCTGTTCCACCGCCTTCCGAACCCGGTTCAGCAGCAGCGCGAACTGGAGCGCCCCGGAACGCTTCTGGACGTAGTCGGTCACGCCGGCGTTGATCGCCTTTTCGGCTATCTCCTCGTCGCCCTGCCCAGTGAAGAGGATGAACGGCAGATCCGGCCACCGCTGGCGGACCGCGTCGAGCAGTTCGAGTCCGTTCGTCCCGGGCATCTCGTAGTCGCTGATCACGCAGTCCACGTCGTTCGTCTCGAGATAGCTGAGGACGCCGTCGCAGTCGTGCATCGAGTGTAGAGAGATGTCGTCGTGGCTCTGGACCACGAGGTCGTTCAGCAGGCCCGTGAGCAGTTGGTCGTCGTCGACGTGAAGCAGCCTGATCGGGGCTTCGACCCTCACACTGTCGACTGAATGACTCATCATCGCGAATATATTCCAATCGCTGTCTATCCAAATAAAAATGAGGGGCGCACGTGCAACCGGGCGAGGCGGGACGATACACGGGTCGTGTCCCGCGTTCGCCGCCGACACCGATAGCCGGACCCGACCCGGACGGAAGAGAACGGGTCAGAGCCAGTCGGTGAAACAGCCTTCGAGCAGCGTCTCTTTCTGGCGGCCGATGTACGAACGCTGCATTCCCGTAACGGCGTCAGCGAACGCATCGCCGTCGTCGAGTCGCGTCCGAACCTCGCTGCGCTTCCACGCGGCGGGTGTCGTGGCCGTCTCCACCCGTCTCCGGAGCGGGTCGACGTAGTACGCCGCCTCCGCCTCCGAACAGCCGGCGGATTCGAGGCCGTCGGCGGCGTGGTCGAGGAGGTCGTCGTACAGTTCGGCGGCGTTCGTCGTAGTGTCGCCGGCGTTCGTCACCCAGGTCAAGTCCGCGTCGATGCCGTCGCGGGCGGCGGCGTAGAAGTTCTCCCGCGCCGTCTCCCAGTCGAGTCCCTCCACGGGATGCGCACGCCGCGGGAGGCTCTCCATCAACCCGGCGAAGGCCGCCTGGAAGGCGACCGAGTCCCGTACCGTGGGCTGTGCGCCGATGGGACGGAACTCGATTCGGGCGTTCGCGTCCGAACGGGTGGGGCCGTCGAACACCGGTCGGACCCACCGCCAGTAGGTACCGTGTTTCCGTCGGAGCGTGGCGAAGCGGTCGTCGTAGCGGTCGCCGCCGGAGACGGCCATCGGGACGACGCTCGGGTCCCCCGCCACGCGGTCGACCGCCTCCTCGACGGTGTCGACGTCGCGGGGGAACCGCACTTTTTCGGAGTCCTCGGCGTTGAGCACCGACTCGAACACCGTGATCCGCCCCTCGTCCCAGCCGTCGGCGAGAACCTCCTCGGCGCTCGTCCCCGCGTCGTACAGGTCCGGCGGGAAGAACGGCGCGTTGACGCCGAGCGCGAGGAGCGGGCCCGCGACCCGCAGCGCGTACCCGAAGTACGTGGGGAGGTCGGCGGCGTGGGCGACCTGATAGTGGGGCTGGATGGAGGTGATGAGGCTCTCGGGCATCACCGTCGGGGCCTCGAAGGAGACGTGCGGGGCGTCGACGCCCATCGACTCGGGGGCGTTGGGACCGTTAGCCATCGCGTGGTAGCGGACGGCGTCGCTCATGTTCGTCGCCAGGCGCACCCCGTCGACTTCGACGGCGTCCGTGAGGTACCCCCGCGCCGTCTCGCCCGCGGGCGGGATGGTCCAGAGCGCGTCGCTCACGAGGCGCATCCCCTCCGACCGGGCGCAGTCGAGCGCGGCGGCCAGGCGGGCTTTCACCTCCGACTCCTGTGCCCGTAGCCCGTACGCCGATAGCGGCTGTGGCGACGTCGTCATCTCGGCGTTGTGCAGGCCGAGTTCCTTCTCGAACCCGATGAGTTCGAGGAGCCTCCGGGGGACGCGCGTGAGCGCGTGCACCTCGTCGTCGGCGCGCCAACGGCCGTCCGCGACGGCGTAGAACTCGTACTCGAGGCCGACGATGGCCTGATGGTTGTCGAACACCCCGTCCCGCAGTCCCTCCTTCACTACCTCGGCATCGGCCCGCGCCTGTGCCTCGAACGCCTCGGCGTCGACGTCGAGGACGTCCTTGACACGCTCGGCGAGGTCGGCGGTCATACCCCCCGGTTTCTCCTCATACCCCTTGAACGCGCCGCATCGCTCGGTTGAGCCCGAAGGGGAAGCGTTTATCCGTCGCTCCCCGGAGGGTGGACCGATGACAAGCCAGTCGATGCGCTTCGACGCGTTCTGCGACGCGCTGACCCGGGTCGAAGCGCTGTCGGCCGACACCGATATCGTGGCCGCGGTGGCCGACCTGTTCGCTGCCGCGGACGCGGACCTCCCGGTCGTCGCGCGGTTCGTGCAGGGGCGGGTCTTCCCCGCGTGGGACGCGACGACGCTCGACGTCGGACCGCGACTCTGCTACGCCGCCCTCGCTCGCGCGGCCGGTCCGAACGTGTCGGGTGACGACGTCGAGCGCCGGGTGGCGGAGACGGGCGACGTCGGCGACGTCGCGGCCGAACTCGACCTCGGGAGCCAACAGGGGCTCGGCGCGTTCACCGACGACGCAGCCTCGGCACTCACGGTCGCGGTCGTCGACGAGGAACTCCGCGCGCTCGCGGGCACCGCCGGCGGCGGGAGCGAGTCGCGGAAGGAGGACCGCCTCTTCGGCCTGTTCAACCGGTGTACGCCGGACGAGGCGCGCTACCTCGCCCGTCTCGTCCTCGGCGAGATGCGCGTCGGCGTCGGCGCCGGAAGCGTCCGCGACGCGACGACGGACGCGTTCGAGGTCCCTCCGGAGGCGGTCGAACACGCCCTGCAGGTGTCGAACGACTACGGCCTCGTGGCACGGGTCGCCCGCGACGAGGGCGAGACGGGGCTCCGGGGGCTGTCGCTCGAAGTCGGTCGACCCGTCCAGGCGATGCTCGCGCAGGCGGGGACGGCCGAAGAAGCGCTCGACGCGTGGGAGACGGTCGCCGTCGAGACCAAGTTCGACGGCGCGCGGATCCAACTGCACTACTCCGGCGAGGAGACGTGGGTGTTCTCCCGAAACATGGCCGACGTCACCGACGCCCTCCCCGAGGTCGGGGAGTTCGCGGAGCGCTCCCTCGCGGAACCGGCCATCCTCGACGGCGAGGTGGTCGCCGTCGACGACGACGGGGCGCCGCTGCCGTTCCAGGAGGTGCTCCGTCGGTTCAGACGGAAGCACGACGTCGAGCGGGCGCGGGAGGAGGTCTCCGTCGCCGTTCGACTCTTCGACTGTCTTCACGCGAGCGGGGAGGACCTGCTCGACGTTCCCTTCGCAGAACGGCACGCCCGCCTCGAGGCGGTGGTCGACGACGCCGAGGACGAAGGCGAGGGCGAGACCGTCCCGGAACTCACGCTCGCCTCGGACCTCGAAACCGTCGAGACACACGAGGAACGGGCGCTCCGGACGGGTCACGAGGGCATCATGCTGAAGAACCCCGAATCGACGTACACGCCCGGTCGCCGCGGGAAGAACTGGCTGAAGCGCAAGCCCGACGTGGAGACGCTCGACCTCGTCGTCACGGGGGCGGAGTGGGGCGAGGGGAGACGCGCGTCGTTCCTCGGGACGTTCGAGGTGTCCGCGCGCGTCGAAGGGGAGAACGAAGGGTTCGCTCCGGTCGGAAAGGTCGCGACGGGCATCACCGACGAGACGCTCGCCGACCTCACCGAGCGACTCGAACCGCTCGTCGAGAGCGAGTCGGGGAAGGCGGTCGACCTCCGCCCGGACCTCGTCCTCGAAGTCGGGTACGAGGAGATACAGACCTCACAGAACTACGACTCGGGGGCGGCGCTCCGCTTTCCGCGACTGGTCGCTATCCGCGAGAAACCGCCCGAGGAGGCCGACACGCTGGCTCGGATTCGGGAACTGAGCCGCGGCGAGTGAGGTCGACCCGAGTCGCGCGCGCCGTCGGACGCGACCCCGTGGGTTAAGACGCCGCCCGTCCTCGAACCACACATGACCGTTCGCCACGACGGCCTCTCCATCGACTGGTTCGGCTACGCGACGGCTCGCATCGAGACGCCCGACGGCTTCGTCGTCTACCTCGACCCCGGCCGGTACGGCGTCCTCACCGGCGAGTGGACGGGCGACTCGCCCGCAGCCGAGGCGGCCCACCCAGAACCGACCGACTACCACGCCCGCGACGCGGACCTCGTGTGTGTCACCCACGGCCACCACTACGACTCCGACGGCGTCGAACGGGTCGCGAGCGAGGACGCGACGGTACTCGTCCACGAAGCGGTCGACGCCGAGGACATCGACCGCGACGTCGTCTCGCCCGAGGACCTCCCGTACGACGTCGTTCGCGTCACCGACGACGACCACCGGGCCGTTTCGGACGGAGTCGACGTCTGGACCGTCGCGGCGTACAACGACCCGGACGGCCCCTACACCCGGGACGACGGCTCCGTCCTCCACCCGCGAGGGGAGGGCTGTGGGTACCTCCTCTCGCTCGACGGCACGACGGTGTTCTGGCCCGGCGATTCGGACGCCCAC
The DNA here is from genome assembly GCF_002906575.1 of Salinigranum rubrum. Classification (NCBI taxonomy): domain Archaea; kingdom Methanobacteriati; phylum Methanobacteriota; class Halobacteria; order Halobacteriales; family Haloferacaceae; genus Salinigranum; species Salinigranum rubrum. The sequence goes on along the minus strand of NZ_CP026309.1, from coordinate 1,946,434 downwards.
GACGCCTTCGCTCGTCTCGAAGTCTCGCTCTTCCTCGCCAACATCTCGGGGTCGGTCTGCATGGACCGCCACGACGCGGCCGACCTCGCCGAGGCGCTCGACCCTGACCTCGTCCTCCCCATCCACTACAACACGCGCGACTTCCTCGAAGCCGACTCGGGGGCGTTCGCGAGCGACGTGGCCAAGCGCGGCGTGCCCGTCGTGCTGGACGAGTAGCCTCACTCGACTTCGACGTCGACCCCTTCGGCGCCTCCGGGGTCAGTGTCAGCGCCCGTATCGGTGTCTTCCTCGGCGTCGCTCGCCCACGATGTCTCGTCGGGAACGACCGGCGGTTCGTCCGGCCAGTCGGGAGAGGTCGTGTACGCGATTCCGGCCTCGTCGAGGATACGCTGCATCACCGCGTTCCCCCGGGGGACGTCGATACCCAGGTGGTCGAGATGTTCCTTCGGATGCTCGGCGGGTTCGGCCTCGAAGTGTGCGGTCAGTTCGAGTCCCGGCGGGTCGTCGTGGCGGTATCCTCGGATGTGGACCTGCCACCAGGGCAGGTCGGGGTACTCCGGGACGTGCGCCCACTCGACGCGCCGGAGGTTCAGAATCTCGCCGCGGAAGCTGTACGACATCTCCCACCCCGGCTCGAAGTGGCGCCCGCCGAAGAACTCCTGAGCCTCCCCCTTCGTCATCTCGACCACGAGGTAGGGGTTCTCGCTCTTCTCGTGGGTGAAGACGGTCTTTCGAAGCCACCAGTACACTCGGAGTATCTGTTCTGCGACGTCCGGGAGCGCCTTGATCCGACCCGGGTCGGTTTCGAGTGTGACGTTACCACGCACCATGGTACACAGAAGCGCCCCGAGACGATTAAGCTGTCTGTGAGTCGAGGTGTGCCGACCGTCGGGGGCGCGCTCGGGGGCCGACAGTATCGGCTCACGGGTTCGGCTGGACTTCGACGTGGGAGGGCGTCAGACGAGTCTCCCGAACAACCTGCCGAGAGCGAGGACGCCGACGAAGAGACCGACCCAGAAGAGGAGGACCACGAAGAACTCACCGAGGCTCCCAGCCCCTTCGGCCCGGTACTGCAGGGGGAGGTACATGTCAGTCGAGTCGAGATGTGCAGTGGTCCGGCATAACGACTGGGGTTCCGGACGCGGTGCGCACGCGCGCTCCGTTCAGCGCGTCGTCGTGCCGACTCCCGGGGAGTCGACGGTCCGAGTCCCTGACGATAGAGACGTCGAACGGACGGCCGAACCACCACACGGGAGACGCGACGGCTTCAGATGACGCCCATCGCGTCGAGCCGTTCGGGGAGGTACGTATCCGTCACGAAGTCCAGCCCGCGGGAGGCGAGCGCCTGCTGTTCGGCCTTCTTTCCGATGTCGAGTTGGAGTTCGATCTGTTCCTCCCAGTAGTCGGTCATGAACCGCGGGTCGTCGAGTTCGGACTGGAGGGCGTTTATGTCGGAGTCCGAGAGCGGGTCGGTCGGGAGGTCGTAGTCGACGATGTCCTGCGGCTGGATGCCGATGAACTCGGCCTCGGGGGTGGCGAGGTACTCCGAGAGGTGCGCGGACTTGATCGACCCGTACGCGACGGAACCGAAGATGCGGTAGCTCCAGGGGTCGCCGTCGGTAAAGACCACCACGGGGACATCGAGTTCGTCGTGAAGGCGCTTGGTGATGCGGCGAGTCGCCCGCGCGGGCTGACCCTTGAGGTGCACGACCAGCACGTTGTACGCATCGTCGAAGCCGTTCTCGACCAGTCGGTCGCGCATCCCGCCGGTCTCCACGCAGAGGACGAAGTCGATGTCGTGTTCGAGGAACTCGATGGTGTCGGGGTTGTTCGGGATCTGATACCCGCCCTCGCCGACGTCCTCCTGGCAGTGGATCTCGCGCTCGCCGCGGCGGGTCTGTTCTCTGAGCTTCAGCGGCCCCATCAGCGTCGCGCCCGACTCCTCGGGCCGCATGTGGAAGTCCTCGCGGGTGACGTGCGAGACGATTTCGAGGTCCTCGACCAGTTGGTTGGACTCGTCCTGGTCGGAGAAGTGCGCCTCCTCGGAGTCCCACGACTCGGAGAGGTAGTACAGCTCACGCAGGGTCGACGAGCGTCCCTCGTCGAGTTGGCGGGCGAGGAACTCGATGGTGTACGCCGCTTTGAGCAGCTTTCGGGCGCCGCGCACCGAGTTCGCCGAGCGCGACGAGGTGCGGTCGCCGTACTTCCACACCTTCGACTCCTCGTCGTACTCGATGTTGCTCTTCGTCCGGGTGGGGAGCGTCATCTCGGGGACCTCCCCGCCCTCGAACTGGTCGTAGAACTCCGCCGCGAGGTCGATGAGGCGCTCGCGCGCCAGGTCGTCTTTGAGTTTCGTCTGGGACATTTACGTATTGATGGTGAGTTTCTCCGCCTCGACGCCGTCGACGGCGATGTCGAAGTCGGTGTCTGCGGGGAGCGTGTAGCTCAACTCCGCTGTCTCGCCCGCCGGGACCGACGGGGACCACTTCACGAACCACTCGCCGTCGAGGTCGACCACCTGGGCGTCGCCGTTGACGCCCGAGGGTTCGGCGGCGAGGATGTCGGTTATCTCGGGCTGTTCGCTCCGCCCGGAGTAGTTCTCGACGACGAGGGTCACGGTGTCACCCTCGACCACGCGCTCGACGCTGACGTTGTTCATGATCCGAGCGAGCGCACCGTCGATGTTCGGGCGCTCTCGGCCAGTCACCTCCGAGAGCTTGTCGGCCATCTCGGGGAGGATTTTCCCCAGGACCTCCTGCTTCTTGCGGCGCTTCTGCATCGACCGCCGGCGGTTGAGGTACGATTTGAGTTCGCGAGCGGCCTCTCGGATGGCCAGTTCCACCTCGTCCTCGATGGCCGGGACGTTGGCGACGGCGTCCTTCGACTCGCTGGTGAAGGGGACGTTCGTCGAGGCGACGTGGACCGCGATGACCGCGGGGCCGTTCGGGATGCCGGAACCGCCGGGCTGGTCCAGGCCGTAGTTGCGCCAGCCGATGTTCTTGACGACGCCCGTGATGGCGCAGGCGCCCTGCTGGTAGACGAGGGGCACGCGGTTGGCGAAGCGCAGGAGGTCGACAGAGCCTTCGGAGGCGAGGTCGCCCCCGTAGGCGATGCCCGCCTCGACGACGAACGGGTCGCCGGCGTGGACCTCGGCGTCCCTCGTCGCGGCGGCGTAGAAGTCGGCGTCGAACACCTCGCGGAGGCCGGCCTCGATGAGGTCCGCTGAGATGGGCGACAGGCACGTCGTCGGGGGCGCGAGGATGTCCGTCTCCCGCATCGCCTCCAGCAGGGCCCGCGCGCAGTCGCGGTCGTCGACTATCTCCTTCACCTTCGGGGGGTCGTCCGGGACGGTCCGAGCACTCGACCAGAGCGCCTCGATCACGTTCTCTCGGGCCGTCTCGCCGAACGTGACCTCGTCGTACTCGACGGTGTCGTCCGCGGCACCGTTCACCAGGTCGGCGAGGGCGCGGTGGGTGAGACGGTGGCGACCGTCGTCCAGTCCCGAGACGTTTCGAGCGAGGCGTTCGGCCATCCCCTGCTTCGTCGCGTCGTCCTTCCGGGTGGAAGTGACCCCGTCGACGACGGCGTAGAGGTCCGCGGTCAGTCGCCCGTATCCGGCGTCGTCCTCCACGTCGTCACCGTCTTCCTCCCCGGGCCCGGTCACGGCCGCCCAGAGCGCCTCGACCGTGTTCTCCCGCACCGTCGGCCCGAACCGGGTGCCGGAATCGGCCTCGACCTCGTCGGCACAGGTGGCGACGACCTCTCTCACTTCGTGGTGTGCGACCCGCTCGCGGTTCGAGAGCACGTCGGAGACCCGGCGGGCGAAGTCGGCCGTCGCAGAGGCGCCCTTGTTGGCGACCGCCCCCTCGACGACGCTCGTGAGGTCGACACCGTCGTGAGCCTGGGGAGGCGTCCACGACAGTTCGCGCCCGAAGTGACGGTCGCGGAAGTTGTCGATGACCTTGTCGGCGGTCTTCTTGCCCACCCGGGTGAACTCCTCCTGGAGGAACCCCGAGGCGGAGTACGACTCCGTCGCGGCGAGCATCTTCCGCAGCGTGCCGAGTTCGACACCGTGCGGATGGGGGCGAATCTCCTCGGTCGGGTCCGGGAGCTGATCGGTCGCCCGCTCGTACTTCATCGGCTCTTCCAGCCCGGGTTCGCGGAGTTCGATGCGCGCGTGGGGGTTGACGACGGCCGTGTGGCGGATGTAGTCGTGGAGTTGCCCCCGGGCGCGCATGTTCGCCTCCATCTCCAGTTCGATGCGCGTCCCGTGCGAGCGGTCCCAGGAGGTCTCCCGGGACTCTTTGATCTCGGGCTCGTTCGTGTCCGTATCGATGATGAGTTCGAAGTACTGTGCCTCCGGCTTGCCCTGCGTTCGGCTGGTGATCTTCGCGGGTTTGCCCGAGGTCAGCTGCGAGTACAGCACCGCCGCGGAGATACCGATCCCCTGCTGACCGCGGGACTGCTCGCGGGCGTGGAAGCGAGAGCCGTAGAGGAGCTTCCCGAAGACCTTGGGGACCTGTTCTTTCGTGATGCCGGGGCCGTTGTCCTCGACCACCAGCCGGAGGTAGTCGTCCACTTCCCTGATTTCGACGTAGATGTCGGGCAGAATGCCGGCCTCCTCGGTCGCGTCGAGAGCGTTGTCGACCGCCTCCTTGACGGCGGTGACGAGCCCCCTGGCGCCCGAGTCGAACCCGAGCATGTGCTTGTTCTTCTCGAAGAACTCGGCGATGGAGATCTCACGCTGGCCCTTGGCCAGCTCCTCGGCGATACCCTCGTCTCCCTCGCCGAGTGTCGACTGTATCGAGGTCATCGTCTGTCCACCAGTTCCGTACCGACGGTTAAGAACTCTCCGCTGGTACGGTGAAAGTGAAATCGCGAGTTACACACCGTCGGAGCCCAGTCGTCGGACGGTTCGTCGCGGCACCCTGGCACGTGGTACCGGGTAGCGTACAGGGGAGCCGATGGCTCGCACGGGGACAGGGTTATCCCGCCGCGCCGAGTTACCCCGAGCGGGAGAAGACGAAGATATCTTGGCCGTTCGCGGCCATCGTTTTCGTTCTTGCGAATGCTACTTCATGTAGTCGCACGCGCGCGTGCGAGGGTTTAAGCAACACCGAATCGTAGCAACGTTCAGATTCTATGTCAGGCGAAACCGAATACGGAGCCGACCAGATCCAGGCTCTCGAGGATCTGGAACCGGTCCGACAACGACCGGGGATGTTCATCGGCTCGACGGGGCCGCGGGGCCTCCACCATCTGGTCTACGAGGTCGTCGACAACTCGATCGACGAGGCGCTCGCGGGCTACTGTGACGACATCGAGGTCACCCTCCACGATGACGGTTCGGTGAGCGTCACGGACAACGGGCGCGGCATTCCGGTCGACACCCACAAGAAGTACGACCGGCCGGCCGTGGAGGTCGTGATGACCGTCCTCCACGCCGGGGGGAAGTTCAACAAGGACTCGTACTCCGTCTCCGGGGGCTCCACGGCGTCGGCGTCTCCGTCGTGAACGCGCTCTCGAAGTGGCTCGAAGTGGAGGTCAGACGCGACGGCGGCGTCTGGACACACCGCTTCGACCACGGCATCCCCGAGGAGGGGGCCTTCGAGCGGGTCCGCGACCTCGCGCCCGACGAGGAGACGGGCACGACGGTCCGCTTCTGGCCCGACGGCGAGATATTCGAGACGACCGACTTCGACTACGACACCATCGCCAACCGACTCCGCGAACTCGCCTTTCTCAACTCCGGCGTCCGCATCTCTATCGAGGACGAACCGTCGGGCGAGTCCGACGTCTTCGAGTACGAGGGCGGGATCAGGGCGTTCGTCGGCTACATCAACGAGACCAAGACGACGCTCCACGACGACATCATCTACTACGAGGACGAACAGGAGGGAATCCACGTCGAGGTGGCGATCCAGGCGACAGACGAGGTGCAGCCGTCGATCCACGCCTTCGCGAACAACATCAACACGCGCGAGGGCGGCACCCACCTGACGGGGTTCAAGACGGCCCTCACGCGGACAGTCAACGACTACGCCGAGCGCCACGACATGCTCTCGGACCTCGACTCTACCCTCAAGGGAGAGGACGTCCGCGAGGGACTCACGGCCGTCCTCTCGGTGAAACATCCCGACCCACAGTTCGAGGGGCAGACGAAGACGAAGCTCGGGAACTCGGAAGTCAGAGGCATCACCGAGACGGTCACGAACGACAAACTCGGCACCTACTTCGAGGAACACCCCGACGTCGCCCAGTCCATCGTGATGAAGGCCGTCGAGGCTGCGAAGGCACGGATGGCCGCGAAGAAGGCCAAGGAACTCACCCGGCGGAAGTCGGCGCTCGAATCGACGGCGCTCCCGGGGAAACTGGCCGACTGTCAGAACCGCGACCCGAGCGAATCGGAACTGTTCATCGTCGAGGGCGACTCCGCCGGGGGAAGCGCGAAACAGGGACGTGACCGCTCGTTCCAGGCGATCCTCCCCCTCAGAGGGAAGATACTGAACGTGGAGAAGCACCGCCTCGACCGCATCCTCGAGAACGAGGAGATTCGCGCGCTCATCACGGCCATCGGGGCGGGCGTCGGCGAGGACTTCTCCGTCGAGGACGCGCGCTACCACCGGGTCATCATCATGACGGACGCCGACGTCGACGGCGCGCACATCCGGACCCTCCTCCTGACGCTCCTCTACCGGTACATGCGTCCGCTCATCGAGGCGGGGTACGTCTACGCCGCCAAACCGCCGCTGTATCGGGTTCGGTACCGAGGAGAGACGTACGACGCGATGACGGAGGCCGAACGGGACCGCATCGTCGAGGAGAACTGCAACGGGAACCCGACGCAGGTCCAGCGCTTCAAGGGCCTCGGCGAGATGAACCCCGACCAGCTCTGGGAGACGACGATGAACCCCGAGAACCGAGTCCTGAAGCAGATCACGGTCGACGACGCCGCCGCCGCGGACCGGATGTTCAACGTGCTGATGGGCGACGCGGTCGAGCCGCGCAAGCAGTTCATCAAGGAACACGCGACGGACGCCGAGTGGGTGGACATCTGAGATGAGTTCCGATTCCGATCCCAAGATCGCCGCACAGGTCGAGAACGCTCGCATCGAGCAGGAGATGGAGCAGTCGTACATCGACTACGCCATGTCCGTCATCGCGGGGAGGGCGCTGCCGGACGTCCGCGACGGACTGAAGCCGGTCCACCGGCGCATCCTCTACGCGATGCACCAGGCGGGCATCTCCTCGGGCTCCTCCCACCGGAAGTCCTCCTCCATCGTCGGCGAGACGATGGGTGACTACCACCCCCACGGCGACTCCGCCATCTACGACACCTTGACGAGGATGGCACAGGACTTCTCGATGCGCTATCCCCTCGTGGACGGGCAGGGGAACTTCGGCTCCGTCGACGGCGACCCCGCCGCGGCGATGCGATACACGGAGGCGCGGATGTCGTCTATCGCCGAGGAACTCTTGGAGGACATCGAGAAGGACACGGTCGACTTCCAGTCGAACTACGACGACCGCACGGAGGAACCCACCGTCCTGCCGGCGGCGTTCCCGAACCTGCTCGTCAACGGTTCGTCGGGTATCGCCGTCGGGATGTCGACGAACATCCCGCCACACAACCTCGGTGAAGTCATCGACGCCACCGTCAAACTCATCGACGACCCCGACTGCGGCGTCGAGGACCTCGTCGACACCCGCGACGGCCGTGGCAACGGTTCCGACGGCCCGGTCAAGGGGCCGGACTTCCCGACGGGCGCGAACATCGTCGGCAAGAACGCGGTCCACAAGGCGTACACCACGGGCCGCGGCCGTATTCGCGTTCGGGCGGACTTCGAGGTCACCGAGGAGCGAATCGTCCTCAACGAACTTCCCTACCAGGAGAACAAGGCGCGGCTCATCAAGCGCATCGCCGACGACGTCAACGACGGCTCCCTCGAAGGGATTCGAGACATCCGCGACGAATCCGACCGCGATGGCATCCGCGTCGTCATCGAACTCAAGCGCAACGCCGACCCCCAACTCGTCAAGAACCACCTGCTCTCCTCGCACCTGGAGTCGACGTTCGGCGTCATCAACCTCGCCCTGGTCGACGGCGAGCCCAGGGTGTTGGACCTCAAGCAGACGCTCGTCGAGTACCTCGAACACCGAAAGGAGGTCGTTCGCCGACGCTCCGAGTACGACCTCGCCGAGGCCGAAGACCGCGCGCACATCCTCGAAGGGCGGCTCACGGCGCTCGAACACGTCGACAGCGTGGTCGACATCATCCGCGACGCCGACGACCGCGACGGCGCGAAGGCGGCCCTTCGGGAAGCGTACGGCTTCTCCGAGGCGCAAGTCGACCACATCGTCTCGATGCAACTCGGCTCGCTGACGTCGATGGAGACGGAAGCCATCGAGACCGAGTACGAGGAGGTCCAAGCCACCATCGAGCGCCTGGAGACGATTCTGGGCGACGAGTCCGAACTGCTCGGCGTCATCGAGGAGGAACTGCTCGAAATCAAGGACCGGTACGGCGACGACCGCCGGACGAACTTCGTCGAGAACGACGGTGAAGTAACGCGAGAGGACCTCGTTCCCGAGGAGGACGTGGTCGTCGTCGTCACCGAGGACGACTACGTGAAACAGATGCCGCTGTCGTGGTTCCGGGCCCAGCGCCGCGGCGGCAAGGGTATCATCGGCAGCGAACTGAAACAGGGTGACAAGGTCGCGAGCGTCTTCGTCGCCAACACCCACGACTACCTGCTCTGCTTCACCGACCGCGGACAGGTGTACAAGCTGAAGACGTACCAACTCCCGCGGCCGGAGACGCGCTACACCCGGGGGAGCGCGCTCGTCAACTACCTCGACCTCGACGCGGGCGAGGAGATTCAGGCCGTCGTGAACTGCGACGACCTGGAGGTGAACGACGACGATGACGAGGGTGACGAGAAGTTCCTGACGATGGTCACCCGAGGCGGGAGAGTCAAGCGGACGAACGTCGACCGCTTCCAGAACATCCTCTCGACCGGGATTCGAGCCATCACCCTCGAAGAGGGCGACGAACTCGCCGACGTCGAGGTAACGGACGGGAGACACGACCTCATCGTCTCTTCCGAACGGGGGATGAGCATCCGCTTCGACGAGGAGGAGGTCCGCGCGATGGGACGCAGCGCACGCGGCGTCGGCGGTATCGACCTCAGAGAGGGCGACCGGGTCGCCGGACTCGCGGCCGTCGACGAGGGGCGCCACGACTGGACGCTCACCGTCACGCGGAACGGCTACGGCAAGCGGACGAAGATCGCCGACTACCGCAAGCAGTCACGCAACGGCAAGGGGCTCATCGACATCAAGACCGAGGGGAGAAACGGTCCCGTCTGCACCATCGAGACCGTCGGTCGCGGCGACCACATCGTCGTGATGAGCGAGAAGGGCCAGATCATCCGGACGGCCGTCGACGACCTCTCCGTCATCAGCCGAAACACCAAGGGCGTGACGGTGATGGACGTCGAGGACGGGGACGCCGTCGGCGCCGTCTCGGTCGTCCCGGCCGCGGTGGCGCAGGCGAGCGACGACGACGGGGATGGGGACAAGGACGGAGATGGCGACGAGTCGGCCGCTGAACAGTAGACGAGAGGGACGACTCTCGGCCTCGGATCGAACGCGATTCGACCGTGTTCCCGGCCGCGTTCGCACACCGCTGTTCTTCCCGTCACCGCTCTGACCGGGGAATCGACCGGCTACCTCGGAACGACCCGCTCCCGCGCGGCGCCGACCGGAACACCGACTGCGCGCGACGGGTCGGTCACGCGGGCAGGGCTAGTGTAGGGGACGTGTTTGACGCGGACCGTGACCGGCGACCCGGTTCGGGATTCGAGTTCGGTCTTCAGCCTGTCGGAGAGTTCCGGGTACGACCGGCCGACCGGGCGCTCGACAGTAACCGTCACCTCGTGTGGTCGGTCGAACAGTAGCGGGTTCGTGTACGGTGTCGAGACGCCTGTGAGGAAGACCCGGTCGTAGGCCGGTCGGTCGAGCACCGTCTCGACGCCGGCGTTCACGTCGCGTTCGTACCGCATCTGCGCGCCGGTCGCGGCGACCGCCGCGACGAGTACCGCGACGACAAGGAGCGCCGCGACGACGGTCGTGCGGTCCCAGGTCGGCGACCGCATCAAGAAGTAGGCGTCGGAGCGGTAACCGACGAGGAGAAGCGTCGCCACGATGCTCACGTTGACGGCGACGAGCGTGGCGACGAGGAGCAGGAGGGCACCGACCGTGAGGACGGGATCGCTCCACGCGATGCCGATCCCGACGACGCCGGCCGCCGGAACGAGCGCCGCGGCGATCATCACGCCGATGATCGAGATCGGTCCGTTAGTGGTGAGTCCGATCGCGGCCGCCGCGCCGCCCGCGACACCGATGAGCAGGGCGACGAACCCCGGCGCCATCCGGAGCGTGACGAGTTCGAGCGACATCGGGTCGAGCGAGGGGTGACGATGCCGAGTGCGCGGAACGAGACGGTCACGACGGCGGCGCCGACGATGCCCACCGCGATGCCGACGACCTGCTGGCGGAGACTCGCGGTGAGCATCGCCCGATCGCCCGTGACGGTTCCGACACCGGCGGTGAGCATCGGACCGACGAGCGGCGCGATGACCATCGAACCGACGACGACCGCGGGCGAGTCGATGAGGAGGCCCGCCGCCGCGATGACGGCGCTCAAGAGCACGAGGACGACGTACGAGAGGGTATCGTGGCTCATGTCCTGCGCCTTCGACCGGAGCGAGAACGGGGCGAGCGGGGTGTAATCCTGCGAGTACTCCCGTCGGAGCCCTTCGAGTCCGGGCGTCATCGCGGTCTCGGCGGTGTCGATGACGGTGTAGGCGTCGGTGTCGACGCCGGCGGCGTCGAGTTCCGAGAGGACGGGTTCGACGGCGTTCGTCGGCAGCGGGAACTGGACGAGCGTGCGGTCGGCCTGTGCCGCGCTCGAACCGCTCGTCGCGTAGTCGATACCGAGGTCGTCGAGCGTGTCGTACACCGCTTGGCTCCGGTCGTCCGGAACGAACAGATGGATGAGACGCACAGGGTTCGTACAGGTGGAGGGCGGAAAAGGAGATGGCACGGAAGTGCAAACGTCGCGCGCGGACGGCCGGCGGGAACGTCCGGATATCGATGGTGCTCTGGGAGCACCCGGTGGTCGTCACGACCGAGGCGGTCCGCGTGTTCGACCCGTCGTCCCGCAACAGGTGACCGGTCCGGGTCTCGCTCCGACCGCACGACTTCGTGCGGTCGGTACCGAACTGATACTGTCGACCGCGTCCGTGTGAGGGTTCCGGCGTCCCGGGGTGCCGAACGCTTTCACCGACTCACAGCCGACCGGATGGTTGACAGCGGCTCCCGTCTCACAGCACCCGCTTTCCGAACGCGCTCGCCGCGAGTTCGACCGCGAGAGCGGCCGTCTCGTTGTGCTGGTCGAGGACGGGATTGACCTCGACGAGTTCCATCGACCGGAGGTCGCCGCTCCGTGCGACGGCCTCCATCGCGAGGTGTGCCTCGCGGTAGGTGACGCCGCCGCGGACGGGCGTTCCCACCCCTGGTGCGACCGTCGGGTCGAGCCAGTCGAGGTCGAGCGAGACGTGGATGCCGTCGGTTCCGTCGGTGGCGACGTCGAGCGCGTCCGCGACCACGCTCGCGATGCCGCGTTCGTCGATAGCGGACATGGTGAACGCCGTCACATCCGAGTCGCGGATGGCGTCGCGTTCGTCGCCGTCGAGCGACCGGAGGCCGACGATGGCGACGTTCGAGTCGTCGAGGCCGAGCGCGTTCGCCCAGTCGTACGCGCCCTCGGAGAAGTCGCCGATGCCGAGCGCGGCCGCGAGCGGCATGCCGTGGACGTTTCCGCTCGGTGAGGTGGTCGGGGTGTTCATGTCGCCGTGCGCGTCGAACCAGATGGCGCCGATCCGCGCGTCGCGTGCCGACCCGGCGAGCGACCCGATGGCGATGGAGTGGTCGCCGCCGAGCGCGAGCGGGGTCGCGCCCGCGTCGATGCTCTCGGCGACACGGTCGGCGAGGGCGGTGCACACCTCTCGGGTCTCGCGGAGGAACTGCGCCGTGCCCGCCGGTGGCTCCTCGGTGTCGGGGTCGCGCTCTTCCATCCGCGGGACGGGGAGGTCACCCTCGTCGAGAGGGACGACGCCGGCGACTTCGAGTTCGGACGCGAGGTCGGCGTATCTGATGGCGGACGGTCCCATGTCGACCCCGCGACGGTTGGCCCCGTAGTCGGTCGGCGCACCGAGGATTCGGACACGACGTGGCATGCACGAACCGTGAGCGAGTCATCAAAAAGCCGTTGCGGTCGCCGGAGCGTCGTGGACGACCCGAGAGAGATGCAACCAGGGATGTGGTATGTGAAAAAAGGGCACAGCAGCGGTGTCGAGCCGAGTCCGTGCTAGTCTATCCATCGAATTTAAGGAGGCCACCCACGAAGTACTCACTATGTCATCAATCGAGCTTACGTCGAGTCAGAAGACCATTCTGACTGCACTCATCAACCTCTACCGGGAGTCCGAGAGCGCGGTGAAAGGCGAAGACATCGCCGAGGAAGTGAACCGTAACCCGGGAACGATCCGCAACCAGATGCAGAGCCTGAAAGCGCTCCAGTTGGTCGAGGGCGTACCGGGGCCGAAAGGTGGCTACAAACCGACCGCGAACGCGTACGAGGCGCTCGACGTCGACCAGATGGACGAGCCGGCGTCGGTTCCCCTGTTCCACAACGACGAGCAGGTCGAAGGCGTCAACGTCGACGAAATCGACCTCTCCAGCGTTCACCACCCCGAACTGTGCCGCGCCGAGATTCACGTGCAGGGCTCGGTCCGTGACTTCCACGAGGGCGACAGCATCCGAGTCGGTCCGACGCCCCTGTCGAAGCTCGTCATCCGCGGGACCGTCGACGGCAAGGACGACACGAACAACATCCTCATCCTGCAGATCGACGGGATGGAAGCACCGGTCGGCGAACCGTCCCACTGAGGACGCCTGGTCGTCGCTGTCGACCGCAGGGAGTCCTGCCAACTCTTCTCGTTCTTCTCACTGCCGCTCGCCCGCGTAGCGCCGGACACGTCAGCACGATTGAGAAAGTTTATTATCTCTTTAGAGAATATTCAATATAAGAGTATGTTCGCTACATTGGGGGAATACGGTCGGGAGAGGGGTGATATCTCATGTCATATCTGAGATTAACCGTTATGATAACGATGGTCGTCGCGTTCGCACCCGCCGCGACGATGATGACCGTCGGGGCACACGCGTCGGCGTCGGGTGACGTGTCGGCGGAGACGACTTCGCTCGCGGTCGACCAGTCCGTCGTCGAGTCGGTCGGCGTTCAGCCCGCAGGCGACAGTGGCCTGCGAGACCAAGGAGAAGAGAGCGATGACGAGGACAGTGATCGCGGGGATGGGAAGAGCAACGGGAACGGGAACGGAAACTCGGGCTCGAATGAGGACGACAGCTCCAACTCCGACTCGGACGGGGGTAGCGACTCCGATTCGGACGGGGGTAGCGACTCCGATTCGGACGGGGGTAGCGACTCCGATTCGGACGGGGGTAGCGACTCCGATTCGGACGGGGGCAGCGACTCCGAGTCGGACGAGGGCAGCGACTCCGAGTCGGACGGGAACGACGGCTCCGAGTCGGACGGGAACGACGGCTCCGAGTCGGACGGGAACGACGGCTCCGAGTCGGACGGAAGCAGCAACTCGAACTCGAACGGGAACGACGGCTCCGAGTCGAACGGGAACGGCAGTTCTAACTCCAACTCCGACGCGAAGAACGAGAGCGAAGACGAGGACACGGAAAGCAAGGGGAAAGCGAAGGGGAAGAACGAGAACACGGAAAACAAAGGTAAGGACGAAGGTAAGGCGAAAGGCAAGGACGAAGAGAAAGACGAGAACGGAAACGAGGGCAAGGCCAGAGGCAAAGGCGGCGACGTCGTCGTAACCACGCACGGCACCGTCATCTCGCGGACCGCCGGGAACGCCTCCGGGTCGAACGGGAAGGCCGCTCCGTCGGTCGACTTCACGGTGAGCAACGTCACGACCGGTCGTCCCATCTCGCTCGTGTTGTCGGAGCCGACGACTGGGAACGCAAGCGGGACTGACGGGGAGGACGCCGCGTCGAACCAGTCGATGTCGGTCGACCGACTCGACGTCACCGTCACCAACGACTCCGACTTCACGATGAACGTCACGACGGCAACCGACCCGCTCGACACGACGCCCGCGTTCGAGGGCGTCAACGGCACGGAGTCGCTGGCGCACCTGCGCGTGAACCACTCGGTCTCCGACGCCGACATCGAGAACGTCTCCTTCACGTTCAGGCTCTCACAGGAGCGACTCGCGGAGATGGAGACGGCCCCGGAGAACGTCGCGCTCTACCGGTACCACGACGGCGAGTGGACCGAGCTTCCGACCGAGGTGCTGAACGTGACGGCGGAGGGCGTCGTCTTCGAGGCGCTGTCGCCGGGGCTGTCGGAGTTCGCCGCCGGGGCGAAGCGACCGAAGTTCAAGCTCGACGGCGCGACGGTCAGCGTCGAGAAGATCACCGAGGGCGACACCATCGACGTGTACGTCACGGTGTCGAACCTCGGGAGCGCGAGCGGGCGCTTCCACGCTGACCTCATCCTCGACGACATCATCGTCGACAGCCAGGAAGTGAGCGTCGCCGCAGGCGGGGAGCGCCGTTTCACCTTCGAGCGAGCGCTCGACATGGCGGGAACGTACGAGGTCCGCGTCAACGGTCTCGTCGCGGGTGAGGTGACGGTCGAGAACGTCGAGGCCGAAAGCAACCGTGAGGCGTACGCGGACGAGACGACCCAGCGCTCGACCAGCACGCCCGGGTCGCTCACCGCGCTCGACACCGTCCGTGCCGGGGGCGTCCCCCTGTCCGCTGCCGGCGTCGCGTTCGTCGCTGTCCTCATCGTCTCCCTGCTCGCGGTCGCCCGTCGACGCACCGACTGACCACTCTTCATCCTCGTTTTCGTCCCCTCGGTTCCGTTTCTCACCCCGACAGACCGCCGTCCGTCTCGTCGTCGCAGCGGTGAGAGGGCGGTGGACGTCGAAGTGGACCTCGGCGGTGGATCACGGAGAATACGGCGCGTTTCCCTCAGAAACGGCCGACTGGTCAGCGGTCGGGGTGGTCGTACGGGGACGAGGCCGTATCGAGTTCGATCGTCACGACGGTCCCTCGCGGCTCGGCCTGCTCGACGGAGAGGTGGCCGTCGGACCCGTCGACGACCCACTGGACGAGCCAGAGACCGAGACCGCTGCCGTGGTCGAGCGCCGTCTCGTGCCCACGCTTGAGCACGTCGATCTCGTACAAGGGGATTCCCGGGCCGTTGTCGGCGACGGTGATGCGGAGGCGGTCGTCGCCGAGGAACGTGAGCGAGACGTCGACACACGCCGTCTCGGCGTCGTTGTACTCACACGCGTTCTCGCAGACGTTCCGGAGCGCGGTGTCGATGCCCGAAATCGCGGACGCGTACGCCGGAATCGGCACGTCCGTCTCGAACCGAACGGCGGGGAACTCCGTCGAGAGGCCGTCGACGGTGTCGAGGAGTATCCGCCCCACGTTGACGGGTTCGGGTTCGGTGACGTCCGCCATCAGGTCCTGGGTCTCCCTGGCCGACTGGCCGAGTTCGACGAGGGTGCTAGCCCGTTTGTGGATGATCTCGGCGAGGTTCCGTGGGTCACTCGCCTCACCCTTCCGGATCATGTCCGCGTATCCGAGGACCACGCCGAGGTCGTTGCGGAGATTGTGTCGGAGGACGCGGTTGAGTACGTCGAGTCGCTGTCTCCGTCGTTCGAGGATGCGTTCGCGTTCGGACAGTTCACGGAGCAGGTCGTCGAAGCCGTCCGCGATGTCACGCCACTCGTCGCCGCCGGACAGCGAGAGGTCGTGGTCGTACCGACCGCTGCCGGCGGCGTCGAACGCGCGCTTGAGCCGGTTCATCTGTGTGACAGTCGTCCGGTACTGCCAGCCGCCGACCACGCTCACGATGCCGAGGACGAGAATCAACCCCAGTGTCTGTGCCACCCTGACCTCGTTGAGTAGGGCGTCGAGGCTCGTCCGGTCGCGCGTGATTCGGACCGTCCAGCCGGTGGCTTCGACGCGCGCCGCTCCGGAGATGGTCCGCTCGAACGTGGGGCCCGCCCGATACAGGGTCTCGTTCCCCGCGAGCACGGTGACCGCACGATGCTCCGAGGGGAGCGGCTGAAGCGGCGTGAGGAGCGTGCTCGTGTCGATGTACACCGCCGCCGCCAGCACGCCGACCGTCTCCCCGTCGTCGACGATCGGTGCACTGATGACCGCGACGTACTCTCCCGTCGAGGCGTACTCGGGGTCCGAAACGTAGATTCGCCCGGCGAGCGCCTCCCGCACGTACGGTTCGTCACCGACGTCCGATCCGATCGTCCGCTCGCGGGACTCCGCGGTGACGTCGCCGCTGAACGCGACGACGGTCCCGTTGGCCGCGACGACCTGCGCCGCGTAGAACCGAGAGTCGTTGACGAAGCCCCGGGCGAAGCGGTCGGCCCGGTCGAACGACGACGCGTCGGGCCGTGAGGCGGCGAAGCCGACGAAGTCGCGTCGCTCCTCGACGGTCGCATCGATCTGCGCCGCGACGACAGCCGCCGTCTCCTCTGCTCTGTCGTGCTCGCGCGCCGTCGCTTGCTCCTTGTAGAGTTCGAGCCCACCGTACAGGCTCGTACCAAGGACCAGCGCCAGAATCACGAGGACCACGATGAGCTTGGTTCGGAGCCTCATCACCGTTTGTTGACTGAGCGAGGTGTGTGCGGAAGAACGTTACCGTGCTGGCCCCAAGTTTGAGAATCGGCCGCCGTCGCTGACGTGTCGCGGGAAGGAGGAGTAGTCGACGATTGGAGAGAGCGGTTGGGGGGAGGGAGATCAGCGGCCGCCGAGCCGGCCGGTCGTCACCGGTTCGGACGTGTCTGCGGTCGTTGCCGAGCGACCGTCACATGTCGCTCCACGAGTCGATCGCACGGGAGACGCTGGACACGTCGGCGATCCAGCGGGCGGCGATGGCTTTCTTCAGCACGCGGGCGGGCGCCCCACCGAACACGTTGATGGGCACGCCATCGACGTCGTGGGCGACAGCGTCCTCGCCGACGGAGACGACGGTCCCCTTGTCGTCGTGGGTCCACGTCTTCAGCGGCTGACCGCGGACGGCGCGGGCGACGTTCTCGCCGGCGACATCGGCAGCCTGCCAGGCGGCCTGTGCCGTCGGCGGCGCGATGGCGTCGGGACCCTGCTCGACGAGTGCCGAGTCACCGACGGCGAACACACGGTCGTCCGACGTCTGGAAGTCGGAGCCGGCGTGGACGCGGTTCGATCGCTCGTCCTTGTCGACCTCGCAGGCGGCCATCTCGGGCTGGCCCGTGATACCCCCGGTCCAGATGAAGACGTCGTAGGGGAGCTCCTCGGGCTCGGTGTCCTCGCCGCCGCCGATGTAGATGGTCTCCTCGTCGACCTTCGAGACGAACTCGCCGCACATGATGTTGATACCGCGCTCTTCGAGACGGCGACGCAGCGCGCCCTGGAGTTCGGGGTCCATGTTCGGGAGCACCTGGTCGAGACCCTCCACGAGGTGGAGGTCGAGGGGGGCGTCGTGTTCGTCGCGGAACTCCGCGATTTCGCCGGCTGACTGGATGCCGGAGAGCCCCGCACCGCCGACGACGACGCTCGCAGGCTCGGTCGGCGTCGCGGCCTCGGCGGCCTCCGTCACCTGCTGGTTGATCTCGCGGGCGTCGTCGAGGCCCTTCAGTTCGAGCGAGTACTCTTCGAGTCCCTCGATACCGTAGAAGGCGGTCGTGCTGCCGAGGGCGACGAGGAGGTAGTCGTAGCCGAGTTCGGTGCCGTCTTCGAGCGCGACGGTTCGTTCGTCGACGTCGACGTCGGTGACGCGGCCCTTGACGAACTCCGTCGACGGCGACTTCACCTCGTCGATGGGAATCGCGACCTTCGACTCGGCGCTCGGAGTGCTGATGCAGCGGTGGACCTCGTGGAGGACGAGGTGGTAGTCGTGTTCCGACACCCACGTGATGTCCGCGTCACCGTCGAGTTCGTTCTCGAGGCGCTGCACCGCACCTGTCCCGGCGTAGCCCGAACCGAGGACCATAACCTGCGTACTCATGACTGTGTCGTGGTGGGGATTCATCCGATAAAGGGATGTTGAAACGATGGCGAAATCCCTCACGAACGACCGTTAGTGAGCCTATATCGACAGTCCAGCGTGCCACTCGTTCACACCTGCCTCGCGTTTTACCTCGTCCATCCGCGCGAGGAGCGACACGGCGAGACTCGCCGTCTCTGACGCCTTCGACTCCCCTTCGGTCTGGAACTCTCCGGTCACTCTGTTGGCGAACACCGAACAGACCGCACCCGCGCGGAGACCGTAGAGGTTCGCGAGGGTGAGAATCGCCGAGGCCTCCATCTCGATATTGGCGACGTTCGCCTCCTGTAACTCGTCGACGAGCGTCTCCGACCCCGCGGCGACGAACCCCTCGAACCCTTCGCGGCCCTGGCCGGCGTAGAACGCGTCGGCGCTCATCGTCAGCCCGACGTGGTAGTCGTAGTCGAGGCGTTCGGCGGCGGCGACGAGCGCCGAGACCACCTCGTGAGACGCGACGGCCGGGTAGTCACCGCGGACGTACTCGTGGCTCGTCCCCTCCTGTCGGACCGCCCCCGACGTGATGACGAGGTCACCGACGTCCATGCCCGGTTGAATCGCGCCGCACGAGCCCACGCGGATGAACGTGTCCGCACCGACGCGAGCGAGTTCCTCGACGGCGATAGCGGTGGAGGGTGAGCCGATTCCCGTCGAGGTGACCGTGATGGGCGCACCGTCGTAGGTGCCGGTGGCGGTGCGGTATTCGCGGTGGTACGCCTGCTCTTCGAAGTCGTCCCAGAGGTCGGTGATGACGTCGACGCGCTCTGGGTTCCCCGGGAGGAGGACGGGCCCGGCGGTGTCGCCGGGGGCGAGTTCGACGTGGTACTGGACTTCGTCGTTCGGGTCTTCGGCGTCGCCGGTCATGGCTCCTCGTGGGTCGGGGGCGGACATATAAGCACGGTGTGGCCGCGAGCGGAGCAACGGGTGTTTATCACTCCGCGTCGAAGGCGCTACACCGACACCGACCCTCGATGGACCTCACGACGACCGCTCTCGACATCATTCGTCTGTACGGCCCGCTGGCGCTGTGTCTGTTCGTCTTCTGCGAGACGTCGATGCTCTTTCCGTTCCTGCCGAGCGAGGTCATCGTCCCGGCCGCCGCGGTGCTCCTCGTCACGGACCTCGCCTCGTTTCTCGTCTTCGTCGCCGCCGCCGGCGTGGGCGGTACGGTCGGCGCGTTCGTCCCGTTCGCGGTGAGTTCCCGGGCGGACGTCGGCGAGTGGACCTGGCTGGAACGGTACGTCCACGTCTCCGAGGGGCGGGTCGAGCGGTCGCGCGTGTGGTTCCGTCGGTGGGGTCAATCGTCGGTGCTGTGGGGGCGATTCTTCCCCGTGCTCCGCTCCGTCATCTCGATACCGGCCGGGTTCGCTGGGATGAGCCCGGCGCGATTCGGCGTCTTCACCGCGGTCGGAACGGTCGGCTTCTACGCGGCGACCGGCGGACTGGTCTACTACGGCCGACAGGAGTCGTTCTTCGCGACGGCCCTCGCGTTCGCGGGTGACAGGCCGGGCCTCACCGTCGTCGGGTTCCTCGTGGCGCTTGGCGCCGGAGTGCTCGCCGAGCGGTGGCGTCGGACGCGACGGGAATGACGGCGAACACGTCACCCCCACTGCGACGGGTCAGCCGCCGAAGCCCACGCCGAACACGAACACGACGAGGACGGTGACGAGCACGCTCGGCACGAACACGGCGACGAACACGACCGTACTCCAGTCCAGCACGGTCCGGCCGTCGAGCGCGCCGAACGGCAGCATGTTGAACGCCGCGAGGAAGAGGTTTATCGCCACGCCCCTGGAGCCGACGAGTTCGAGGAAGCCGCTGCCGGCGAGGGCTCCGGCGAGGAAGACGGGGACGAACACGACGGCGAGCGCGAGGTTCACCGCGGGACCGGCCAGCGCGATGAGGCCGTGTTCTTTGTCTGATAAGACGCCGCGGTGGTAGACGGCGCCGGGTGCGGCGAAGATGAAGCCGGCGAGCGCGCTCACGACGGCGAGAAAGAGCATGCCGTAGTCGGCGCGGAACTCCGCGACCTGACCGAAGCGGACGGCGACCACCTTGTGAGCGAGTTCGT
This sequence comes from Salinigranum rubrum, assembly GCF_002906575.1. Classification (NCBI taxonomy): domain Archaea; kingdom Methanobacteriati; phylum Methanobacteriota; class Halobacteria; order Halobacteriales; family Haloferacaceae; genus Salinigranum; species Salinigranum rubrum. The sequence goes on along the minus strand of NZ_CP026309.1, from coordinate 1,926,137 downwards.
GGAGGAGGAATCCCAGTCCCGCAGTCAGGAGGCTCACGACGACGGCGGCGGCGAAGCCCCCCGAGAGAGCAGCGCCACGAGGCCGCCACCGCCCCCGGCGAAGAAGACGGCGAACGCCACGCCGAGTGCGACCCACGCGAGCGCGAGGTCACGGAGTTCGCGGTCCGAGAAGGTCAGGGCGTCTCCCACGCTCACGAGACGGCCCTCCAGAGGAGGTCGGCGCTGTTAGCCGCCCCGTCGAGCATCAGTCGGGTGACGGCGTCGACACCTCCCAGGTCGGCCGCGAACAGCGGCAGGACGTACGCGACGAACAGGAGGCTCGCGACGATGCTGCCGATGTTCGTCAGGGCGACGATCATGATGAGTCGGAACAGCGGGACGTCGAACATGTCGGAGACTATCTCCCGAATCGAACGCGTCTCGTCCGCGAGGAGTTCGTTGAGTCGGCCGATGTCGGCCACGTTCACGGGAGCGTGTCGCAGTTCCATGTACCCCGTGAACCATCCCGGCGCGAGTAACGGGTTGACGGAGGTGAGCCACGCGACCGCACCGCCGACGGCCGCCGAAAGCCACCGCGCGCCAGCCAGTTTGGCCCCCGCGGCGGCGAAGAGGCCGTTGATGAGGAACCACGCGGCGAACACCCGGAGGAGGAAGCCGTTGCGCACCCCGGCCATCGCCAGGAGGACGAAGAAGCCGACGAAGACGACCGAGAGGCCGACGCCGACAATCTTGCCCCACGGGATTCCCCGCTTCTGCGGCACGCCGACGAGCGACTCCATCGGCGGGAGCGTCTCCGGGCGTTCGAGATACGACTCGATGCCGGCGCGGTGGCCCGCGCCGACGACGGCGACGACGTGTGCGCCGTTCTGCCGGAGCGCCACCAACTGGTGGGCGATGTACGCGTCGCGCTCGTCGATGAGCGCCTCCGCGCCGCCCGGCGAGAAGGCGCGGAACTCCTCCATCATCACGCTCACCACGTCGGCGTCGGTGAGGTCTTCGACGTCGAACTCCTCGACGTCCTCGTACGTGCCGAGGCCGAGACGGTACGCGACGAGTCCACAGAGGCCGCCAGCGGTGACGCCGACGGCGATGCCGATGGCGAGGCTCCCGACGGCGCTGACGAGGAAGGGGCTCAGGCGGTCGACCAGCGGGGCCGCCAGGCCGAGGCCGACGCCGCCGACGAGGCCGACGGCGAGGCCCCCACCGAGTCCGACGACCAGCGCGTCGTCGCCGTCGGTAAAGCCCTCCGCGAGCGTCTGGAGCGCCAGTCCAGCGGCGACGGCGAGGATCACCCCGCCGGTCACGCGACCGAGTACGAACGGGGTGATACCGAGCGAGCCCCCGAAGAGGCCGACGAGCGGTCCGACGAGCACCCCGGCCAGGAGACCGACCACGACGCCGACGGCGCGGGCGTCGGAGACGCCGAAGGCGAGGCCGCCGGCCATGCGGAACTTCTCGACGACGGACATCCGCGCCCAGAAGCGCTGGATGGTGGTCTGGATGTCTCGGTCGACCAGGGCGACGTCGATTCCCTCCTCCTCCGCGGTGTCGACTGCGGCGAGCATGTCGGCGCCCGGCGAGATGTCGAACTTCTCGCCCAACTGGGCCTGAACATATGAGAGCATCCAGTAGGCGATGAACTGAAACACGGTGTTGCCCGAGAGGAGGTCGCTCGGCTCGATGTCGTCCGGGGTACCACCTCTCATCTGCCGATAGCGCCCCTCGTCGAGTTCGACGGCGACGACGTCCGGACGCTCGGCCCGAATCGTCTCTTCGACCTCGGCCACGCTCTCTTTTGAGACGTGGGCGGTCCCGACGACCTGCACCCGTCCGTTCTGCGGAGAGGGGGCCGCGTCCTGACTCATTGCCCGCTTTTTCCGTCGGCGACTCATACGCTTGTCGGTACTTTATTATCGACTGGGAGTGGCCCGCATAGCATGAACCTCACAGCGCACGCCCCGACCGAGCGCCACGAGGTGGCACTCGCCTGTCTCCGGGCCGGTATCGAGGCCGCCCACCCCGAACGCGTCCTGGAGTCCTCGCTCCGTCTCGACGGGGACGCTCTCGCCGTCGGGGAGGCCGTCTACGACCTCTCGGGGTTCGAGCGGTGCGTCGTGGTCGGTGGCGGGAAGGCCGCCGCGGGCGTCGCCGAGGCCCTCGAACGGGTCCTCGGCGACCGCATCGACGCGGGGCGGTCGTCACCTACGACCCCGGGGCGGGGAAGAGAATCGAACACCTCCCCGGCGACCACCCGGTCCCCTCCCAACGGGGCGTCGAGAGCACCCGGCGGGTCGTCGACCTGCTCGAAGACGCCGACGAGGAGACGCTCGTGCTCTGCGTCGTCACCGGCGGCGCGAGCGCGCTCTTACCCGCGCCGGCGGAGGGAATCACGCTCTCGGCCCTGCAGGAGACGACCGAGCGACTGCTGGAGAGCGGCGCCGACATCGGCGAGATGAACGCCGTCCGCAAGCACCTCTCGACGCTCAAAGGGGGTGGGCTGGCCCGCCTCGCCGCCCCCGCCGCCGTGGTGTCGCTCGTCTTCTCCGACGTGGTCGGTAACGACCTGAGCGTCATCGCCTCCGGCCCGACGGTCCCCGACGGGACGACGTACGACGACGCGCTCGCCGTGCTCGAGCGCTACGACATTTCGGCCCCCGAGTCGGTGCGGGAACGACTCGAACGGGGGAGAAACGGAGAGATAGCGGAGACGCCGAAGCCGGGCGACCCGGTCTTCGACCGCGTCGACGACCACGTCCTGGCCGACGGCTTCACGGCGCTCTCCGCCGCCCGCGAGGAGGCCGAGACCCAGGGGTTCGAGTCGCTCGTCCTCTCCTCGCGGGTTCGCGGCGAGGCCCGGGAGGCGGCGAAGACCCACGTCGCCGTCGGCGAGGAGGTGCTGGCGACCGGAGAACCGCTCGACCCGCCCGCCGTCGTCCTCTCCGGTGGCGAGACCACCGTGACGGTTCGGGGCGACGGCGAGGGGGGCCCGAACCTGGAGTACGCCCTCTCGGCGGCGGTGGAACTCTCCGAGAGTGACCTGGGACACGCCGTCCTCGCGGCTGTCGACACCGACGGCAAGGACGGCGGGACGGAGGTTGCGGGCGCCATCGTCGACGAACGGACCCTCGAAGCGAGAGCGGACAGAGAGGCGGCCCGCGACGCGCTCGGCCGGAACGACGCCCTGCCGGCGCTCGACGACCGCGACTGCGTCATCCGGACGGGACCGACGGGGACGAACGTCAACGACCTGCGGGTGCTCGTCCTCGAACGGGAGTGACCCGACCACGACGGGCGCGCTGACCAACAAGATTGTGTCCTCCGCGGTAGTACGGGGGGTATGGCCCGCCTCCTGCCCTCCCTCTCCTCGTCGGCATCCGACGACGCCTCGCCGCGCGTCATCGGCCTCGACTCGGCCGACGCCGACGACCTCATCGGTGCGCTCTCCTCGCGGACCGCCCGTCGAATCCTCGCCGCGCTCCACGAGGAACCCGCGTCCGCCTCCGAAATCGCCGCCCAGGTCGACAGTTCGCTCCAGAACGTCCAGTACCACCTCGGCCGGATGGAAGAGGCCGGCCTCGTCGAGGTCCTCGAAACGGTGTACTCCGAGAAGGGCCGGGAGATGAAGGTGTACACGCCGAGCGACAAGCCGCTCGTCGTCGTGGCGGCGCGCGAATCGGAGACCAGCGGCCTCCGCGACGCCCTGACGCGCCTTCTGGGCGCGGTCGGGGTGCTCGGCCTCGTCAGCCTGCTCGTCCAGTTCCTCCTCGGGAGGGAATCCGCAGGGGGCGCGGCGATGAGCGCCGACAGCGCCGAGGGCGCCCGAATCGCGGCCGAGACCACCACCGCGGCCGCCGCGACCGGCCTCCCGCCGGGGCTGCTCTTCTTCCTCGGCGGACTGGTCGTCATCCTCGGGACGTTCGTCGTCTGGTGGATCCGAACGCGACGGTGAGAGGGTATCCGCGCGCCGAGCGAACGACTCGTTGCGTCGTGGTCGAAGCACTGCCGGGGCCACCGGAGCGAACAGCGCGGGACGCGTCGCGTCTCGCTGTCCATGTGCCGCGGGCGTGGCCGCGCCGCAGACGAAACGAGTGAGCGAGTCGGGTGGGGAGTGAGGCTTCGTCACCGCGCCCGTGTCCCGTACTGTCGTCCCGGACCCTCACAACTCCTCTCGTCCGCCACGATCACGACTGCGACGTCCGCCCGTCGAACGACCCACATCGGGCGCGGGAGTAGCTATTCATACCTACACGCCAAAGGGACCGCTATGAATCACGAGGCCGAGGTCAAGGGTATCGGCGTCGGCATGAGCGACGACGGGTCGAACGTGCCCGCGGTTATCCTCTCGGCGCGCGACGAGTTCCTTCCGATCGTCATCACGGCGGACCAGGCACAGGCAATCCAGCTCGCGCTCTCGGGCGAACCGTTCGAGCGACCGCTCACACACGACCTGCTGGTCGACATGATCACCGAGTTCGGCGGCGCCATCGACTCCGTCCGCATCGACGACCTCGCGGACGGCACGTTCTACGCGAAGGTCGACGCCGAGCGGTACGAGGACGGCGAGCCACGCAAGTTCGTCTTCGACGCCCGCCCCTCCGACGCCATCGCGCTCTCGGTGCGAGTCGACTGCCCCATCATGGTCTCCGACAGCGTCCTCGACGCGGCCGGCCAGCCCCCCTCGCAGTTCGACATCGAGGACGACGAGGACGACTTCGCCCGCTGAACTCCCGTCGAGACCGAACCCGAACCCGAACCCGAACCCGAACCCGAACCGTGACCGCCGTCGACCCCTCCTTCTGCCCGGCCTGTGGAATCACCCTCGAAACGCGTCCGGTCGAGGGACGCGACCGAGCGTACTGTCCGACCTGTGCGGAGGTCGTCTGGCGAAACCCCGTCCCCACCGCCGCCGCGGCCGTCGTCGACGAGAGTCAGAACCCACCGGCGGTGCTTCTCGTTCGTCGAGCACAGCCGCCCGACGCGGGCGAGTGGGGTCTCCCGGCCGGCTTCGTCGAGCACGGCGAACACCCGCGCGATGCCGCCGCGCGCGAACTCCGCGAGGAGACGGGCCTCCGAGTCGACCCCGGCACGCTCGCGCTGTTCGACGTCGACGACCTCGTCCACCCGAGCGACCGCCACCTCGTGAGCATCGCCTACGCCGTCTCCCGAGACGGGACGACCGGCGACCCGGTCGCCGGCAGCGACGCGCGCGATGCCCGGTTCTGGACGCTCGACGCCCTCGCCACGGCCGGGGAGACGCTCCGAGCGTTCGACCGCGAGCGCGTCCGAGGGGCGATGGACGCCGTATCCTGCCCCGAAGGTCACGTTTGAGTACCGGCCGCCCAACGCCCCATCCATGAGCGACGAGACCGCGACGCTGGCGGAGTCTCACACCGAGATGACCGAGTACCTCCTCCCGAACGACACGAACGACCTCGGTCGGGCGCTGGGCGGGGCGGTCCTCCACTGGATGGACATCTGCGGCGCCATCGCAGCGATGCGTTTCTCGAACAGACAGGTGGTGACGGCGTCGATGGACCACGTCGACTTCATCTCGCCCATCGACCTCGGCGAGGTGGCCGTCATCGAGGGCTACGTGTTCGACGTCGGCCGGACGAGCATCGACGTGAAGGTCGACGTCCGCGCGGAGAACCCCCGCAGCGACGACACCCGGAAGACGACAACCTCGTTTTTCACGTTCGTCGCTCTCGACGAGGAGGGGACGCCGACCCAGGTCCCCCGTCTCGACTGCCCGACGGAGGCCGAGACGGAACTCCGCGAGGACGCGCGTTCCGAACGGCGGGCACAACTGGAGGCCGTCATCGAGCGGATGGAGGAGTGATTACTCGGGGGCCGGACGCGCGCCGAGTTCGAACGAGACCGTCCGCTCTTCCCCATCGCGCAGAACTCGGACGTCGAGCGTGTCACCTGGCTCGGTCCGAATAGCGAGGTGAGTGGCCAGCGCGCCCTGACTCGGCGTCGGGCGACCGTCGAGCGCGAGGACCACGTCGCCGCCGACGGGGACGCGCTGGCCGAGCGCGGTCGCCTCCCGCTGGCTTCCCTGCAGGACTCCGGCAGCGGGTCCGTCGGGGAGCACGCTCGCGACGAGGACGCCCTGAACCCGGTCGAGGTCGTTCGCCTGCGCGACCGACGGAACGACGTCGAGCAGGCGGACGCCCATGTACGCGTGTTCGTACGCGCCGCGCTCGATCAGCGCGGGGACCACCCGCCGGGTCAGCGCCGCGCTGACGCCGAAGTTGACGTTCTCTCCCTGGCCGGAGTTGATGACGGCGACGACCTCCCCGCCCAGCGAGACGAGCGGCCCGCCGGAGTTGCCGGGGTTCACCGCCGCGTCGGTCTGGACGGCGTCGGGGATGCTGAAGCCGCTCTGGCTCGGAAGCGAGCGGTCGACGCCGCTTACGACCCCCGCCGACACCGACCCGCCGAGGCTGAAGGGCGCGCCGAGCGCGACCACCTGCGTCCCGATGGGTGGCTCCTCGTCGACGAGCGCGAGCGGCGGAGCCGTCTCCGGCGCGTCGACGCGGAGGACCGCGAGGTCGCTGTAGACGTCCGTGCCCCTGAGTTCGGCTTCGGCCCAGGTGCCGTCGTGAAACCGCACGCGAACGGTCCGGCCCCCGTCGACGACGTGCTGGTTCGTGACGACGTGAGAGCCGTCGGGAAAAACGAAGCCCGAGCCCTGTCCCAGCGGACCACCGGGGCCGTAGACGCGGACGAGCACCACGGAGGGGATGGTCTCCTCGTAGACGGCGGTGTAGGTGTCCTCGGCGACCGGTGCGCGCTGGGCGGCGCTCGCGGGGGTCGGGGACGGCGCGGGCGTACCGGGCGCGTCGGTCTCGGACCCCCCGGGCGTCGTGGTCTCGGTCGTTCGACTCGGTGCCGAGCAGCCCGCGAGGCTCGCGCCCCCGGCGGCGACGAGTGCGAGCAGTTCTCGGCGGGAGGCAGAGGGACCGGGCGGGTCGGAGGCCATCTCCTTCGAGGGGAAGGGGTCGTCGGCGATGAGCCTTGGGTTGTGATGCGGCTGGTGGGTCGTGCAGTGAGTATCCACCTCGGGAGCTACGAGCGGAGTCGTCGGTATCGCGATGAGTGGAGTCGTCGGTACGGGTGCGGTGAGAACAGAGACGACCGCACGACACGCGGACGCGGCGGACCACAGCCTCTTGCCCCCCCAACCGGTGCGGCCGGGACGGAGACCGGCCGCGGCCACCGGAGCGAACAGTCGCTCCGAGCCTTCGTGCTGTAGACGTCACTCGTCACGACCACACAGGGATCCACAGTTCGTGAATCGCTCATCCCCACGTTGTCCTCTCCCACGAGAGACACCCTTTACTCCCGCCACCACTCACGTCCAGCCATGCTCGACGTACCCACGCCGGAGCCACCGACGCTCAGACAGGTCGACCCGAACGAGTACGAGGACGCCGAGGTCGGCGGCGACGACTACCACCGCGACGACCTCGAACGGTTCCTCCACGAGGGCGCGTGGGAGGAGGCGTTCGAGGAGTGGGCCGCCACCGCTGATCTGTCGGAAGACGAGTGGGCCATCGCCGAGGACCTCGATCTGGTCTCCCGATTCGACTTCTTCTGGGACTCGTTCGCGGACAGGGTGGGGTACCACGCGCCCGGTCTCCCAGAGGACTGGAAGGAGCGGGAACTCCACCCCGAACTGACATCGTGGGGCCAGGTGTCGGGTATCAACGCCGGCCTGACCGAACTGGGACAGGTCGTCTGCGACGTCCTGAAAGACGAGTACGTCGATTGGGAGTCCGAGTACGAGGCGCCCGACGACCTCCCCGACTTCTCGTAACGAGTCGTCTGACGGGCGCAAGACGGATATCGAGCCTGACAATTCGAGCGTCGTGTTTATCCGCTCGTTCGCTGCACCGACGGGTGATGACCGACACAGCCTCGACAACCCCCCTCCGAGCGCAACTCTTCGAGACCTTCGACCCCGCGACGTTCCCCGTGCAACGACCGGTGGAACTCCTCCCCGTTATGGTGGACGGACGGGACGTGTTCGTGGCCGACGACCGCGAGTTCGCCGCGCTCGAACTCGCGCTCACCGTCGGCGAATACCTCCAGTTCCCCTACGAGGCCGCGGACGACCTCGTCGACGACATCGTCACCGCGCTCGGGCGGCCGATGCGGGGATAGTCGCCCGGCGCGAGGCCGTCCACCGCCAGCGTTTTCCCTCGGTTCGTCGAACCTCGGGTCGATGCGCCGCCGTGCCCTCCTCTCCAGCGCCGCCCTCGGTCTCGCCGCGACTACCGGCTGTCTCGGAGACGTCCGTCACACCGTCTCGGGGGACATCCGCCACGAACACGCCCGCCTCACCGTCCACCCGGCCAGCACACGCTTCGTCCGCGGTGGGCTCACCGCCGGCTCCGACGACCGGTTCCGCGCGTGGCTGTTCCCCGAAGCACCGCCCGACGACCAGACCGTCTTCACCGACGCCCGCGGGGCCGAAGAACAGCGCGAGTGGGACGACGAGGTCCACAGCGAGAACTACGACGCGGGCTTTACCCTCCTCATGCAGTCGCGGAGCCCCCGCGCGAACCCACACCAGGCCGAGCCGACCTTCCCGGACGACCCGGCGTGGACTGGCTGGCGTCGAGCACAGTTCCCGTTCGAGTTCGTGACGCGGGACCTCGACCCCGACATCGTGCCCGACGCCGACCGGGTCGTGAGCACCTACCTCGGCTACTTCACCGCCGGGACCACTCCCACGACGGGGACCGTCGCCGTCCACGAAGAGGTCGACGGGGTGGGGATGGGCACGCTCATCGAGGAGGTCGAGACGCGCCGGTGGCATCCACCGTAGCGGCTCCGAACCTCGGAGTTCGGGACACTCTTTGAAGAGCGACTGTAGTGCACAGAGAACCACGTGACGTCAGCGGGCTGCAATGGTGGTCAGAGGTGGGTGGAATTTGGGAAAAGCCTCTTTATTACATCATCCTCCGACGCGGATGTGGTTATGACAGACAAGTCACGCAGAGACGTGCTTCGCACGCTCGGGGGAGTTGCAGTCGTCGGCGGGCTCGCGGGATGCTCGTCGAATCAGAGTGGTTCCGGAGGCTCAGCGGGCGGGGAGTCGACGGCGACCGGGACACCGATGTCGACGGCGACCGAGATGGACACCGAGGCCGAGACGGAAACCGCGACGGAGGAGTCGGCGACGGCGATGCTCCGCGTGGCGCACCTCTCGCCCGACGCGCCGAACGTCGACGTCTCCGTGGACGGCTCCGTCGTCCTAGAGGACGTCGCGTTCGGTGCCGTCAGTAGCTATCTCGACGTACCCGTCGGCACCCGGACGGTAACCATCACCGCGGCGGGCGACCCCTCGACCGTCGCGTTCGAGGGCGACCTCGACGTCACGGAGGGGGCGTTCACGGTCGCCGCCGTCGGCGAACTCACCGAAGAGACGTTCCAGCCGCTCGTCCTCTCGGACGAGAACACGGTCCCGGCCGACGACACCGCGCGCGTCCGCGTCGTCCACGCCTCGCCGGACGCGCCCGCGGTCGACATCACGGCCGGCGGGAACGCCCTGTTCGACGGCGTCTCCTTCCAGGGGTCGGGCTACACCGAAGTCCCCGCGGGGACGTACACGCTGAACGTCCGCGGCGACACGGAGTCGAACGACGGCGACGCGGTGGCGTCGTTCGACGTCGAACTCAACGGGGGGACGGTGTACACCGTCTTCGCCGCCGGCTACCTCTCGCCGGACGACGAACCCGCCGACACGGCCTTCCAGCCCATCGCGACGGTCGACGCCGGGGCGGGCGGCGGCGGCATCGTCCAGGGAATGGGTGACGGCGGCATGAGCAGCGACGTCTCGCTGCGCGTGGCGCACCTCTCGCCCGACGCGCCGAACGTCGACGTTCTCGTCGACGGCTCGGCCGTCTTGGAGGACGTCCCCTTCGGAGCCGTCAGCGACTATCTGTCGCTCTCGGCGGGGTCGTACCAGGTGACGATTCAGGCCGCGGGCGATTCGAGCACCGTCGTGTTCGACCAGTCGCTCGACCTCGAACCGGGAGCGTACACCGCCGCAGCGCTCGGAGAACTGGAAGCGGACGCGGAGAACGGCTTCATGGTCCAGCTGTTCTCCGACGGCACCTCCGCGCCCGGGTCGGACATGTCCCGCATCACGCTGGTCCACGCCTCGCCGGACGCGCCCGCGGTCGACGTCACGGTCGAGTCCTCCGGCGACGTTCTCGTCGACGGGGCGGCGTTCGGCGACGCCGCGACGGTCGAGGTGCCCGCGGGGTCGTACACGCTCGAAGTGCGCGGCGACACGGAGTCGAACGACGGCGACGTGGTCACGACGTTCGACGTGACCGTCGAGGGCGGGACGGCGTACACCGCGTTCGCCCAGGGCTACCTCACGCCCGACGACGAGCCCACGTCCGCGAGCTTCGACCTGGGCGTCGTCGCCAACAACTGACCTGACCATGTCACAACCGACACACGCGGTCCGCGTTCGAGCCACCCCTGATCAGGCGAGAGAGCGACTTCGAACCGCTCTCGCGGGGGCGCGTGGTGGAGACAACCGTCGGCGAATCGTCCGCGCGCTCGCCGAACGGCCGCGGAACGCGAACCGCCTCGCCGGCGACCTGAGCCTCGACTACAAGACCGTCCGACACCACCTCTCGGTCCTGAAAGAGGCGGATGCGGTGACCAAAGGCGGGGACCGCTACGGGGCCGTGTACCTCCTGACGCCGCGGCTGCGACAGCACTGGGACGTCGTCGAGGCGACCGGTGACGGCGACGGCGCCGAGGGCTGACGGCGACTGCGGTGCAGGGTTAAGTCCTCTGCACGCCTTCATAGGGCGTGTCGCGTGGTGTCGCGTCCCGTGCGGTTCGCGCATTGACACTCGTTCTCGTAGCGGCGCTGCTCGTCAGCGGCCTGTCCAGTGCCGCGCCCGGGGCGGAATCGGCCGTCCAACCGGCCGCTCAGTGCGGTTTCGCCGACGGGGGGTCGGACCCGACCGTCACGACCCACCGCCACGACTTCGGCGAAGTCGTCGTCGGCCGCACGGGGACGAAAACGGTGGCCGCGGGCGGCGTGAACGCCGGTGGCTCGAACGCGGACTCGGTCGTCACCGTCGGCGGCCCGGACGCCGGACAGTTCCGTGCGCGTACGGCGACCGAGACGGCCACGGGCGAGGACGAGACGCTCCGAGTCTCGTTCGCCCCCACAGCGCCCGGTCCGAAGCGCGCGTGGGTGGTCGTCACGGGCGACGCGACGACCGTCCACTGTCTCGTCGGCACGGCAGTCGTCGCCGGGGCGAGCAAGGGCGGGAGCGAGAGCGACGGCGCGGGAGACGGGAGAGGAGCGGACGGACGCGAAGCGGGCGGCGCGGCCGTCGGCTCTGCGGGTTCCGGTGGCGGGAAATTGACCGACGCGGTACGGGGGTTCGGCCGGGAGTTCGTCGGTTCCGTCACCCGCGGCGTCGTGAGCGTCGTCACCCTGGAGTTCGCCCGCGACGCCGCTGTGGGGGCGGGCGCCGCGTGGGCCGCGGGCGATGGCGTGTTGGGGAAGGCGCTGGGCGTCGCCGGCTACACCCTCTCCGGCATCGACCCGACGTCGGGGCTCCGAAACGGCCTTCCCGCCGCACTCGCGGCGTGGCGCGCGGGCGACTTCGAGGGGGCGGGCAGAGCGCTGTTCGGCGTCGTCGAGAGCGTCGTCTTCACCGGCGCGGCCGCCGCGGGCGCGTGGGAAGGCTCGAAGCGGGCCCGGAAGTTCGCGCACGACCGTCGCGGAGCGGCGACGGAAGTCGACGGGGTGGGAGCGCCCTCGACTGCGGAGTACCGGGCGTTCACCGGAGGTATCGACGCCGTGTTGGCGGCGGGGTTCGGGGGCCACGCACGCGAGGACGCCGGTGAGGCGTCAGTGGGAGACGACCCGACCGTCGGCGGCGACGGAGCGGCGGGGCGGGCCTCGTCGAGCGAAGAGCCGATGTCGGGGGGTGGGTCGTCGCCGGCGAACCGCCCGGGCGCGCCGGACGGAGAGGGACCTGATACCGCGGACGGTGTCGACCGCGACGACCGCCGCGAACTCGCCTGAGCCCCCACGTGAGAACACCACCGTTTTGATATACGTCCACGGGTAGGAACGAGTATGAGTATGGACACGGACGAGGTCTCCGACCAGTACACGCCCGCCGACGTCGAGAGCGGAGTCGAGGCGTACTGGGACGCCAACGACGCGTACGAGGCGACGAAGGAGGCACACGCCGACGACCCGGCCTTCTTCTTCGTCGACGGCCCGCCGTACACCTCCGGGCAGATGCACCTCGGGACGGCGTGGAACAAGACCCTCAAGGACGCCGTCATCCGCCGCAAGCGCATGGAGGGTTTCGCTGTCACCGACCGGCCGGGCTACGACATGCACGGCCTGCCCATCGAGGTGAAGGTCGAGGAGGAACTCGGCTTCGAGTCGAAGAAGGACATCGAAGAGTACGGGATGGAGGCGTTCATCGAGGAGTGCAAGTCCTTCGCCGAGCGCAACCGGGAGAACATGGACGAGGACTTCCAGTCCATCGGGACGTGGATGGACTGGTCGGACCCGTACAAAACCATCTCGCCGGAGTACATGGAGGCGGCGTGGTGGGCGTTCTCGAACGTCCACGAGAACGGCCTCGTCGAGCGGGGCAAGCGCGCCATCAACCAGTGCCCCCGGTGTGAGACGGCCATCGCCGACAACGAGGTCGAGTACCACGAGATCGAATCCCCCTCTATCTACGTGAAGTTCCCGCTGAAGGGGAGAGAGGGTAGCCTCGTCATCTGGACGACGACGCCGTGGACCATCCCCGCGAACACGTTCGTGGCCGTGGACGCGGAGATGACGTATCAAGCAGTGCGCGCCGAGAAAGGCGGAGAAAGCGAGGTGCTGTATCTCGCCGAACCCTGCGTCGAGGAGGTGCTGAAGAAGGGCCGCTACGAGGAGTACGAAGTCGTCGAGGAACTCACCGGCGAGGAGATGGTCGGCTGGGCGTACGACCACCCGCTCGCGGAGGAGGTGCCGGACCACGCGACCTTCGAGGGCGCAGGGGAGGTGTACACGGCCGAGTACGTCGAGGCCGACAGAACTGGACTGGTTCACTCGGCGCCCGGACACGGTCAGGAGGACTTCGAACGCGGACGCGAACTCGGCTTGGAGATATTCTCGCCCGTCCGAGGGAACGGTACGTTCACCGACGCCGGCGGGGCGTACGCGGGGACGTTCGTCCGCGACGCCAACGACGACATCATCGCGGACCTCGACGCTCACTCGCTCCTCCTCCACTCGGGGACGCACCACCACCGCTACGGCCAGTGCTGGCGGTGTGACACGGACATCATCTTCCTCGCGACCGACCAGTGGTTCATCACGGTCACCGACGTCAAAGAGGAGTTACTGGAGAACATCGAAGCGTCGGAGTGGTTCCCCGACTGGGCCCGCGACAACCGCTTCCGGAACTTCGTCGCCGACGCCCCCGACTGGAACGTCTCCCGGCAGCGCTACTGGGGGATTCCCCTCCCCATCTGGGTCCCGAAGGACCAGGAGTACTCGACGGAGGACATCCTCGTCGTCGGGACGCGCGAAGAACTGGCGAAACGAGTCGACCAGGAGGTCGACCCCGACGACATCGACCTCCACCGCCCCTCGGTCGACCCGCTGACCATCACCGAAGAGGGCACGACGTACGAGCGCGTCCCGGACGTCTTCGACGTCTGGATCGACTCCTCGGTGGCGACGTGGGGAACCCTCGGGTACCCCTCCTCGACCGAAGAGTTCGACGACCTCTGGCCCGCCGACCTCATCATCGAGGCCCACGACCAGACGCGCGGGTGGTTCTGGTCCCAGTTAGGGATGGGAACGGCCGCCGTCGGCGAGGTTCCGTACGAGCAGGTGTTGATGCACGGCTTCGCCAACGACAGCGAGGGTCGCAAGATGTCGAAGTCGCTCGGCAACATCGTCACACCCGAGGAGGCCATCGAGCGGTTCGGCCGCGACCCGCTCCGCGCGTACCTGCTCTCGCACAACCAGCACGGCGAGGACCTCGCGTTCGAGTGGGACGGCCTCGGGGAGATGCAGTCGAAGCTCAACATCTTCTGGAACGTCTTCCGCTTCCCGCTGTCGTACATGGAACTCGACGGCTACGACCCCGCCGAAGCGAGCCTCGCTGACGGCGAACTCACCGTCGTCGACGAGTGGGTGCTCTCGCGGCTCCAGAGCGTGAAAGCGGACGTGGAGGACGCCTGGGCCGAGTACCGCGTCCACGACGCGCTCAATTCGGTGTTGGAGTTCGTCACCGCGGACGTCTCGCGTTTTTACGTGAAGGCCATCCGCGAGCGCATGTGGGAGGACGAGGACTCCGATTCCAAACGTGGAGCGTACGCCACGCTCTCGGTCGTCCTCGACGAGGTGGTCAGGCTCCTCGCGCCCTTTACGCCGTACATCACCGAGCGGATGTACCAGCGACTCGACGGCTCCGAGACGAGCGTCCACGCCCTCGCCGCGCCCGAGGTCGACGAGACGCTCCACCGGCCGGAACTGGAGGCGGAGATGGCCGTCCTCAGGCGAGTCGAGGAGGCGGCGGCGAACGCCCGCCAGCAAGGGGGACGAAAGCTCCGGTGGCCCGTCCCGCGGGTCGTCGTCGAATCCGAGGACGAGGAGGTTCGCGCGGCGGTCGAGTCGCTCTCTGACCTCCTCTCCGAACGGGTGAACGCCCGCACCATCGAGGTGTGTGAGACGTTCGACGAACTCGTCGAGTACGCCGAACCGCAGATGGGTCTCATCGGCCCCGAGTTCGGTGCCGACGCCCAGAAGGTGATGAACGCCGTCGAGGGTGCCAGCCGCGACGAACTCGCCGGCGACACCCTCTCGGTGATGGTCGACGGCGACGAGTACGAACTCACCGCGGAGATGGTCGAGTGGCGCGCGGATCCCCCGAACACGTCTCGGGAGCCGACTTCGAGTCGGGCACGGTGTACGTCGACACCAGCCTCACCGAGGAAATCGAGGCCGAGGGGTACGCCCGCGACGTCGTTCGGCGGATCCAGGAGATGCGAAAGCGCCTCGACCTGGCCGTCGAAGAGGAGATTCACACGGCAGTGGATGTCGCGGACGACCGCGTCGCCGACCTCGTCGACCGCCACCGCGACCTCATCGCCGAGGAGACGCGGACCGAAACGTTCGTCGACTCGGCCGAAGGGATGGACCTCGTCGAGGAGTGGGACGTCGAGGGCGTCGCCGTCACCATCGGAATCGACCGACTCGAAGCGACCGAGACGGCCGCGTAAGCCGGAGCCGTACCTGTCGTTCGTCGAGAGGGTCGTCCCGACTCATTATTCACGACAAACACTTTTCACCTCGTTCTCCGTCTGGTAGCACGCGCCATGAAGAAACTCATCAACGAACCGGCGGACGTGGTGGACGAGATGCTCGACGGGATGGTCGCGGCGTACCCCGACCAGGTACGGCGGCTCGACGGAATCGAAGTCCTCGTGAGAGAGGACGCCCCCGTCGACGGGAAGGTGGGCATCGTCTCGGGCGGGGGGTCGGGACACGAGCCGACACACGCGGGCTACCTCGGCGAGGGGATGCTCGATGGGGCCGCGGCGGGCGAGGTGTTCACCTCCCCGACGGCGGACCAGCTCCAGGAGATGATCCAGGCGTGTGACGGCGGCGAGGGCGTCCTCTGCGTGGTGAAGAACTACGAGGGCGACGTGATGAACTTCGACACCGCCGCCGAACTCGCGGAGATGGAAGGCGTCGACGTCGCACAGGTCGTCGTGAACGACGACGTCGCCGTCGAGGACTCGCTGTACACCTCCGGTCGGCGCGGCGTCTGCGGGACCATCCTCGTCCACAAGGCCGCCGGCGCGAAGGCGGCACAGGGCGGGAGCCTGGAGGAAGTACAGGCGGTCGCCGAGAAGGTCATCGACAACGTCGGGACGATGGGGATGGCGCTCACCTCCTGTGTCACCCCCGAGAAGGGCGAACCGACGTTCGACCTGGGCGAGGACGAGATCGAACTCGGTATCGGCATCCACGGCGAACCCGGAACCGAGCGCACGGACGTGATGAGCGCCGACGAGGTCACCGAACACCTCACCGAGCGCGTGCTGGAGGACCTCGCTCTCGACGAGGGACAGGAGGTCGTCACCATCGTCAACGGGATGGGCGGGACGCCGCTGTCGGAACTGTTCATCGTCAACCGCAAGCTGCAGGAGGTTCTCGGCGAGCACGGCCTGGAGACGTGGGACGCGTGGGTCGGCGACTACATGACGTCGCTCGACATGATGGGCTGCTCGATTACGGTCTGTGCCGTCGACGACGAGTTAAAAGAACTCATCGGAGCACCGTGTGACACGCCGGCCCTGACCGTTCGAGAGTAGGTCGCGGCCCGTATCCTTATTTTCCTGCCGGCTGATTCGGTGGCATGGCAGACACGGACGTCCAGGTGGCGGCGTTGCACGCGGCACTCGAGAACATCGCCGAGCGACTCGCCGAGGAGAAGAAGTACCTCACGGACCTCGACTCGGCCATCGGCGACGCCGACCACGGGGCGAACATGAACCGCGGGTTCCAGACGGTCTTAGAGAAGACCGAGGGGATGGACGGCGAGCCCGCGGAGGTCGTCAAAACCGTCGGGATGGCCATCGTGAGCGAAGTCGGCGGTGCCGCCGGTCCTCTCTACGGCGGTTCCATCATGACCGCGAGCCAGGAACTGGAGGGGGAATCACCGCGGAGACGAGCGTCGCCTTCGCCGAGGCCTACCTCGAAAAACTTCAGGACCGCGGCGGCGCCCAGTTGGGTCAGAAGACGATGGTCGACGCCGTCACGCCCGCCGTCCACACGTACAAGAAGTCCATCGAGGAGGACGGCCTCTCGCCCCTCGAAGCGCTGGCGAAGGCCGTCGACGCCGCCGAGCGCGGGGTGAACTACACCGTCCCGCTGCGGGCGACGAAGGGTCGGGCCTCGTATCTGGGGTGGCGCTCCGTCGGTCACCAGGACCCCGGCGCGACGTCGACGCTGTTCATCCTCGAAGAGTTGCTCGAAACGGCGACGGAGTACCTCGACGGCGACGTCGAACAGGACGCCACGTCGCCGACGGTTCCGGACGACGGTGCCGGCGAGGGCGAGGAGGCGTCGTAGATGGTCGGCCTCGTCGTCGTCTCACACTCGGCGAAGGCGGCCGAGGGAATCTGTGAGGTGGCGGCACAGATGGCGTCGGGCGCGAGTATCGAACCGGCGGGCGGCGGGAAAGACGGCAGTCTCGGCACGTCCGTCGACCGCATTCAGGAGGCCATCGAAGCGGCCGACGACGGCGACGGCGTCGTCCTCCTCGTCGACCTCGGGAGCGCGGTGATGAACGCCGAACTCGCGGTGGAGATGTCGGAGAGCGAGGTTCGCATCGCCGACGCGCCCGTCCTCGAAGCGGCCGTCAACGCCGCCGTCGAGGCGACGAGCAAGAAGGCGACGCTCGAATCCGTCCTGGCGTCGGCCGAGGAAGCCCGCGACTACCGGAAGCTGAACTGACCCGAACGAACGGAGCTGAACTACCCTTCGACCTCTTCGGTCGAGAGCACCGCTTCCAGCGCGTCCAGCGCGGCCTCGCTGTCTTCGCCTTCGGCGACGAGTCGCACCGTCTCGCCCGACTTCACGCCGAGACCCGTCACGGCGAGCATGCTCCGAGCGGGGGCGAGGTCGCCGTCCTTGGGGCCGATCTGGATGTCGCAGTCGTACTCGTTCGCGGTCTCGACGAACTTCGACGCGGGACGGGCGTGCAGGCCAGCCTCCGGGACGACGGTGACGAGTCGTTCCATACCCTCCTCTGTTCGGACCGAGGGTGTTAGCCGCTTCGGTCCCGCCTCCGGCCCCGGTCGCCGGTCCTCACACTCGCCGGGTCGAGTCCCCGCCGTCCTGCGGGTGAAGCCGACGACGAACGCCGTCCTTCCAGTGCCGCTCTGTCTCGTCGCGCACGTCCCCGAGGGCGGACCGGGCGAAGAGTCAAGTCTTCACAGACCAATGACGTTTGATGACACACCGAACGGACGTGCTGGTGGTCGGCGGTGGCGCAACCGGTGCGGGTGTCGCCCGCGACCTCGCCCTCCGCGGGGTCGACGTGACGCTCGCAGAGAGGGGGGGACTCTCCTCGGGGACGACGGGGCGGTCACACGGCCTCCTCCACAGCGGCGCCCGGTACGCCGAGGCCGACGAGGTCGGCGCCCGCGAGTGCATCGCGGAGAACCGCATCCTCCGCGACATCGCCGGGCACTGCGTCGGCGACACCGGCGGGCTCTTCCTCCAACTCGCGGCGGACGACCCCGACTACTTCGACGCGAAGCTCGCGGCCTGTCGCGAGTACGGCATCGACGCCGAGGTTATCTCGGACGAGGAGGCACGCGAGCGCGTCCCGGACCTCGCCCCCGAGGTCGAACGGGCGATGATCGTCCCTGACGCCGTCGTCTACCCCTCGCGGCTCGTCGCGGCCAACGCGGCCGACGTCGAGCAACGCGGCGGAACCGTCCTGCGGGACGCCCCGCTGGAGTCGTTTACCGTCGAAGACGGCCGCATCGTGGGGACGCGACTCGGGGGGAGCGCGAACGTCGACGTCGCGGCGACGTACGTGGTGAACTCGACGGGCGCGTGGGCGGGGCAGGTCGCCGAGAAGGCCGGCGTCGACGTCGAGATGCGCCCCACGAGCGGCGTGATGGTCTCGGTCGACTACGCCGACCTGGGACCGGTCCTCAACCGGTGTCGCGAACCGGACGACGGCGACATCGTCATCCCGCACGACGACCAGGTCGTCCTGGGGACGACGAGCAACGTCGTCGACGACCCCGACGACTACCCCCAGGACGAGGGGGAAATCCAGAAGATGTTCGACGAGTGCGGCGACATGCTCCCCGCCGTCCGCGACTGTGAGACCCTCCGGGCGTGGTGGGGCGTCCGGCCGCTGTACGCGCCCGACGAGGACTCCCGGAGGAGCCAAAGCGGCGGGCGGGGGGCGAACCGCGGTATCTCCCGCGGGTTCTTCGTCCTCGACCACGCCGAGGAGGTAGAGAACTTCGCGAGCGTCGTCGGCGGGAAGCTGACCTCCTACCGGCTGATGGCCGAGCAGACGGCGGACCTCGTCGCCGACCGTCTCGACGTCGACGAGCCGTGTCGAACCGCCGAAGAGCCCCTCCCCGGCGCGGACGACCCCACGACGCTGAACGAGTTCGTCTCGGCGTACGACGCGCGTTCCCCGACCGACGAGGACGTCGTCGCGGACGACTGAGCTTCAGACGCCGACGAGTCGTCGACGACTCGTCGACGTCTGCCGTGAGTCTGACGGGGAATTATTCGATTCCGCGACTATCGTGCGGTGATGAGTGACGCCGGTTCGAACGAGACCGACCTCAGCGTTCGCGTCGCGAACGAAGTCGCCGCCGCCAAGGGCGTCGACCCGACCGACCTCGACCCGCTCACGGCGTTCGTCGATCTGGAGTCCGTCGACACGCTGGTCGCGAACAGCACCGAGCGGATCCGCATCGAGTGGTCGCACGACGGGCTTCACGTCGAAATCGACTCCGACGACGGCGTGCGCGTGTGGTGAGCGTCGGATTCGCGACTCGCCCCGCTCACCCCGCTCAGACGACCGCTTCTTCGAGCAACTGGAGGGGGTGACGGATCTCGTAGCCGCTGCCGTGGGCCATCTGCATCGAGCAGGTGGGACACTCCGTCATCCCGACGGTGCCCTTGGCGTGGCGCATGTGGTCGAACATGTCCTCGCCGATCTTCATCGACTTCTCGTACTTCTCGGACTTCCAGCCGTAGGTCCCCGAGATGCCGGAGCAGGAGGAACCGACGTCCTCTATCTCGAAGCCGTCGACTTCCCGAAAGAGTTCCACCGCCTGTCGGTCGAGCCCCTGGTTACGGGCGTGACACGGCGCGTGGTACGCCAGGTCCGGGTAGTCGACCGTCCTGCCCTCCAGGGCACCCTCGACGTCCTCGTAGATGCGGAGGTACTCCAGCGCCTCGTACGTGTGGTTCGACACCTCGTCTATCCCCGATATCTGGAACAGTTCGGGGTACTCCTGCTTCAGCGACATCGAACAGGAGGTACAGGAGGCGATGACGTCGTACCCCTCGTCGATGAGGTCCTTGAACTCGGGGACGTTCACCTTCGCGGCGCGCTCGGCGTCGTCCAGCATCCCGTTGGCGAACATCGGCGTGCCCGAACAGCGCTGGCGGGGGACCGCGACCTCGTAGCCGAACTCCTCGAACACGCGAACGAGCGCCTTCCCGACCTCCGGCGTGTTGTAGTTCGAGTAACACCCGTGGAAGTACGCGATGCGCTTCTCGTCGCTCTCTATCTGCGCGCCGCCGCGCTCGGCCCACCACTCGCGGAACGTCTGGGAGGCGAACTCGGGGAACTCTCGCTCGGACGTGATGCCGAGCGTCTTCTCGTTGATCTTCTGGACGAGAGAGTTACCCATCACGAAGTTGGTGAGCCGCGGAACCTTGCTCCCCAGTTCGGCGAGCGTCCGGTAGTTCGAGAGGATCCTGTTTCTGATGTACTCTCGCGAGCGGTGGTCCATCTGGTTCTCGACGTACTCTCCCCTCGCTTCGTTGTGCATCTGGCTCAGGGGCACGCTGGAGGGACAGGCGTTGTCACAGCGCATGCAGTTCGAACAGGACATGATGGAGTCGTCGATTTCGACGTCCTCCTTGCGCTTGAGCCGCCACTGCTCGGGCCCCTGGAACTTCGGTCCCGGGAACTCGTCGTCGACCTCGGCGACCGGACACGACGTATCACACGCCGTGCACTTGTAGCAGTTGTCCGCGCCGGGGCGGAGGTCCATACCGTCGTCGAACACCTCGACGGGTTCGTACTCGTCAACGGGTTCGAAGTCGAAGTCTGCGGGGGATTGTGCGTCACTCATGCGGATTCACCAGCCTCGCGGCCCGCGACCACACCGGTCGCGAGGGAGACGCCGCTGGCCGATTTCTCGGCCGCGACGTTCGCGCCGCCGACGACACCGCCGGCGGCGAAGAGGTTCTCGAACTCTGCGTGTCCGTCCGCACGGGTGGGACGGAGTCGGTCGTCGGGCACCACGCCGAACGAAGTAAAGGGGTGGTCGCCGAAGGCGTCGTCGACGAACCAGTCGTAGCGGTCGTCGGGGTGGGGGACGTAACAGTCGAACAGCGGTTCGCGGACGCCCTCCCGGGAGGAGGCGATTCCCTTCCCCACGAGGCCCCCCGTCGCGAGGACGACCGCGCTGGCGTGGTAGGGAATCTCTCGGCCCTTTCGGTCGACCACGACGGCCGACACCTCGCCGTCGTCGGTCTCGTAGCCGACCGCCTTGTTCCCCGAGGAGATGCGAACCCCGGCCGCGTCGAGCGCGGCGAAGAGGAGGTCTTCGAGGCGGAGGCCGGGCAGCGAGGGCGGTCCCATCGGGACCTCGAACACCTCCGCGTCCAGGTACGCTTCGAGGTCGGCGCGCACCTCGTGGCGGCGGTCGTCGCCGAGGAGAGAGGGAAACCCGACGCGCTCCGCACCGTCCAGGTGGGGCTCGACCGTCGCCGCGAGCGCCTCTCTCGTCCCCCGTCCGCCGACGTCCTCGTCGGTGTCGAGCGCCTTCGCGAACCGGGTGACCTTCGCGTCCGCCCGGAAGTTCCGCGGGAACGCGACCGTGACGCCCGACGCCTCGAAGGGGACGCCGGCCGCGTCGAGGTGAGCGGCCGCCAGCGACGCCTCGAAGTCGGTCATCGACTCGAACCCCACCAGCAGCATGTCGCGGTCGTCCGAGGCGATTCCCGCGGCGGCCGCCCTCGGATACCGCGCCGTCGGCTTCACCGCGCCGCCGTGGGTCGGGACGAGCGCGTTCGCGTCCGTGTGCCCGCCGAGGTACTCGTCGCCGACGACCTCGTCGAACGTCGCGAGCCCCTCGCGGATGGCCTCCTCGCCGACGACGCGATAGGGGTGGCCCTCGGGCAGGTCGCCGAGTCCCTCGAACGGGTCGACGAGCGGCCCGTCGCCGTCGGACGTGTACCCGAGCACGTCGACGAGACCGCTCGCGTGCCGGAGCGTGCTCTTCTTGTGGGTGACGAGGCGGACGCTCGCGCCCGTCTCGGCGGCGGAGAGCGCGGCCACGGAGCCGGCGATTCCGCCGCCGACGACGACGACGTCCTCGCTAATCGGCATCCCGCCGTCCTCCGTCCGCCGCGGCGCGCGTGGCCCCCGAGTCGTCACCGACCGCCGGACCGCCGTCGAACGCGCCGAAGTCGATCTCGTTCCCGCGACGAACGGGGTCGCGGTCGCGGTTCATCGTCGTCGCGTGCAGCAGGTGCTTCAGCATCGCCTGTGAGAGCTGTTCGCCCCACAGCGCGTGCTTCTCACCCTTCCAGCGCTCCTGGTACAGTTCGTCGAGCGCCTCGCGGGCGACGGGTTCGGGGTACTCCACGGCGAGCGCGTTCGCCATCCGGTGACAGCAGAAGGCGCCCTGACAGTTCCCCATCGAGGCCCTGGTGCGAAGTCGGACGGCGTTGAGGTCGGAGCCCGCCTTGTCGATGGCGTCTCTGACCTCGGCGCGGGTGACGCCCTCACACTCACAGACCGTGGGGTTCGGTCCGTCCGTCTTCAGCACCTCGTCCGCGCGGGAGCCCAGTCGCTGGACGGAGCGGCGGCCGATGGGCGAGCGGAGGCCGAACTCGTCCATGTAGTCGCGCAGGACCGAGAAGTCCTCGCTGCCCGGGAGCGGCACGTCGGCGGTCCGACAGTCGGTCCGGTCGCCGAACTTCTCGCAGACGTGGTCGGATATCTTCTCCGCCATCATGCGGTAGGTGGTGAACTTCCCGCCGACGATGCTCGTCATCCCCGGGAGGTCGTCGCGGTCGCCGTGATCGAGCAAGAAGAAGTCGCGCGTGATGTCCGTCGGGTCCGTCGTCCCGGTCCCCGGCGGTTCGTACAGCGGGCGAACGCCCCAGAACGAGCGGATGGTCCGCGCCTCCTTCAGCATGGGAACGAGCTTCGAGAGCTCGGAGATCATCAGGTCGACCTCCCACTGCTCCTCGGGGTAGTCCTCGGGGTCTTCGACCTCCTCGTCGGTGGTGCCGAGAATGGCCGTCGTCTCGTGCGGGACGATGATGTCGGCGTTCCCTTTGGGCTGGCAGCGGTTGATGACCGTGTCGACCTGCCGGACGTTCATGATGGTCATGACGCCCTTCGAGGGACGGACCTCGATGTCGACGCCGGCCATGTCTCCCACCCGACCGGCCCACGCGCCCGTCGCATTCACCACGTAGTCCGCGTAGATCTTCTCGCGACCGCCGGCCCGTCCGTGGACGCGTTTCCCCTCGCCCGAGGCGTGTTCGACCTCGACGCCGACGACCTCGCCCGCCTCGACGAGGACGTCGACGACCTTCGAGTGCGTCTCGATGCGCGCGCCGTGTTCCTCGGCGCTGGCGGCGTTGGCGACGCAGAGTCGGAACGGGTCGATGGCCCCGTCGGGTACCCGGATCGCCTTGTCGATGTCCTTCGCGAGGTACGGCTCTAGTTGCCGGGCCTCCTCGTTCGACAGCACCTCCGTCGGGATGTCACACTCCTTACAGCCCTTGAGCTTCTTCTCGAAGTACTCCTCGGTGTCCTCGGGCCGTTTGACGAACAGTCCGCCGGTCATCTCGACGCAGTGGCTCGCAATCTCTCGCAGCACCCGGTTCTCCTCGATACACTCCTTGGCGCTCGGCTGGTCCGTGACCGCGTACCGCCCGCCGCTGTGGAGCAGACCGTGCATCCGGCCCGTCGTCCCGTGCGTCAGGTTCCCCTGTTCGACCAGCGTGGCGTCCATCCCACGCATCGCCAGGTCCCGCACGATCCCTGTCCCGGTCGATCCCCCACCGATGACCAGGATCTCTGGTGTGTCTGTCATTAATCTTTGTAACGCTGAGGACCGTATCCACTTTACTTTACCCCTCCTCGGGACTCGTTAGATACGTCACTCGGTACCGTATCGCGTTCGCCCTCACTGACGGTGTCTGCGTCGGGACCGCGCGTGAGCGGTGTCCGGACTTTTCACCCCGTAAAATCGCCGTGAAACGCACTCGTGCGGGTGATTGTCGGGGAGACGCACCAGTCGTGGGACTGTACGCGTGTGCGTGTGCAAAGACCATGAAGAACCATCGGAGACGTGTCTACCTCTCAACGGATTAGCAAAGTTTATCACGCTCTTTCACACTGTTTACTGGTACCGCCGGACCGACGATAAAGAACGGACGTCCGGCAGCGGCTGGCCCACAAAGGAGCTACACACATGAGTCAGGACACATTCGTCGGTGCGATCGACCAGGGGACGACAGGAACGCGCTTCATGGTGTTCGACCACGCGGGCGAAGTGGTCGCGAACGCCTACGAGAAGCACGAACAGATCTACCCGGAGCCGGGGTGGGTAGAACACGACGCGAACGAAATCTGGCGGAACACGAAGCACGTCATCAACACGGCGCTCGACGAGGCCGGACTGAGTTCCGACCAGTTGGAGGCCATCGGCATCACGAACCAGCGCGAGACGACCGTCGTGTGGGACGCCGAGACCGGCAAGCCCATCCACAACGCGCTCGTCTGGCAGGACCGTCGCACGACCGATCGAGTCGAGGAGATTCAGGCCGAGGACAAGGTCGAGTGGATCCGCGAGAAGACCGGGCTGGAGTGTGACGCGTACTTCTCCGCGACGAAGGCCGAGTGGATACTCGACAACGCGGACCCCATCAAGCTCTCCCGGTCGCGGCCCGAGGACGTCCGTGACCGCGCCGAGAGCGGCGAACTGATGATGGGCACCATCGACTCGTGGCTCATCTACAAGCTCACGGGCAACCACATCACGGACGTCACCAACGCGTCGCGGACGATGCTGTACAACATCCACGACAACGAGTGGGACGACGAACTCTTAGAGGAGTTCAACGTTCCGGCCGCGATGCTGCCGGAGGTCCGACCCTCCTCGGACGACGAGTTCTACGGGACCACCTCCGACGTCGGCTTCCTCGACGCCGACATCCCCGTCGCCGGCGCGCTCGGCGACCAGCAGGCCGCGCTGTTCGGGCAGACCTGTTTCGACGAGGGCGACGCGAAGAACACCTACGGCACCGGCTCGTTCATGCTGATGAACACCGGCGAAGAGGCCGTCGCCTCCGAGCACGGTCTCCTGACCACCATCGGCTTCCAGCGCTCGGGCGAACCGGTCCAGTACGCCCTCGAAGGGGCCATCTTCATCACCGGCGCGGCGATCGAGTGGCTCGAAGACATGACGCTCATCGAGAACGCCGCGGAGACCGAGGAACTGGCTCGGTCGGTCGACTCCACCGACGACGTCTACGTCGTCCCGGCCTTTACCGGGCTGGGCGCCCCCCACTGGGACGGCCGCGCCCGCGGCACCATCGTCGGCATGACGCGCGGCACGCGGCGCGAACACGTCGTCCGCGCGACGCTCGAATCCATCGCGTACCAGACGCGTGACGTCGCCGAGGCGATGGAGGCCGACTCCGGCATCGACATGGGCGCGCTCCGTGTCGACGGCGGGGCCGTGAAGAACAACTTCCTCTGCCAACTGCAGGCAGACATCATAGACACCGACATCGTCCGCCCGGTCGTCGACGAGACCACCGCGCTCGGTTCGGCCTACGCGGCGGGCCTCGCCGTCGGTTACTGGGAGACGCTCGACGAACTCCGCGACAACTGGCAGGTCGACCGCGAGTTCGAGGTCGACCCCGACGCGGACTACGAATCCAACTACGGTCGCTGGAAGGAGGCGGTCGCCCGCGCCGAAGACTGGGCTCGCGACGGTGGTGACTGACCGATGAGCGTCCTCCTGCAAGTGTCGGCGATCATCGACGCCATCGCGAACCCCGGGCTACTGCTCGCGGCGTTCGCGGGCGGGGCGTTCGGCGCCGCGCTCGGGGCGCTGCCGGCGTTCTGTTTCACCGGCTTCATGGTCATCGCAGGCGAGGCGGCGAACCTCGCGGTCAACTCCGTCGGCGTCGCCGAGGCGGTCGAGGCGGCCGCTCTCGGCGCTCCCGGCATCACCGGCTCCATCGCGTTCGGAACCGTCTTCGGTCCGCACGTCTCCTTCGCGGGCGGTGCGGCCGCCGCGGCCTACGCCGCGAAGAAGGGGTACATGGACTTCGGCTTCGATTACCACGAGGCGAAGAACATTCCGGCGGCGTTGGGAACGCAGCCTGACGTCCTCGTCGTCGGGGGTCTCTTCGGCATCCTCGGCTTCATCATCACGGCCATCTCCGCGAACCTGGGTGCGCCGTGGGACCCCATCGCCATCGCGGTCGTGCTCTCGGCACTGGCGCACCGACTCGTGTTCGGCTACGACGTCATCGGCGACATCCGTGGCGGCGGCATCCTCGACATGACGCCGTTCGAGCGCGAGGAGATGCGCCCCGCACAGAGCGACGCCGGGGCGATGACCGACGGCGGCGAGACCAAGCAGCGCCTCGCGACCGAGCCGTGGCTCCCCCACCAGTACGAGTGGGGCAACGTTGCGATGATCGGTCTCGTGGCGGGGCTCATCGGCGGCGTCACCGCGCTGACGACCGGAAGCGCCTTCCTGGCGTTCGGTATCAGCGCCGCGTCGCTGACGTTCCTCAACCTCGGCGTCGAGCGCATCCCGGTGACCCACCACATGACCCTCCCCGCGTCGACGGCCGCACTGGCCGTCACCGGTGGGAGCGCGGAGGTCACCACCGTGGCGATGGTCGTCGCGGGCGTCTTCGGCGTCAGCGGTGCGCTCACCGGTGAGGTCGTCCAGCGTGTCTTCTACGCGCACGCCGACACGCACTGGGACCCGCCGGCATCGGCCATCGTGGTGAACACGTTCTTCATCGCGGTGCTCGCCATCGTCGGCGTCTTCAGCACGAGCGTCTGGATCCCGCTCCCGTAGTCGGGACCACCTCCCTCGTGGCACCGTTCTCCGGTCGTCCACTCGACGTGACGTCCCGAGCAACACGTGTCGCCCACACCACCGACACGAGACAGAGAACCGTCACGTGACTCCTCACGCCAGACCCAGCATGGACCTCGACGAACGAATCGAACGACGTCGGCGCGGCGAGAGCGAACGCGCACTCGTCCGCGACTTCGACGTGCTGAGCCCCGTGACACATCTGACCGAGCCAAACGGACGAGGGCCCGTCCTCGAACGCCTGCTCGACGTGCTCGACCCGACGTTCGGCGGTGACCTCCCGGACGACGCGTACGTCTGGGGGCCGAAAGGAACCGGAAAATCCGCCGTCGTCAGCGCGCTGTTCGGCCACCTCTCCGAGCGAAACGCCCGGCGGCAGTCGACCATCCTCACGACGACGCGTGCGGTCGCGCCGCCGGCGACGCTGTTCGTCTACGTGGACGCGCGGGACGCCTCCAGCGAGTTCGCGCTGTATCACGACATCCTCGACAGCGTCGTCGACGAATCCGTTCCCGAAGGCGGCGTCGGGACCGACGACCTTCGGGACCGTCTCGGCGAGGAACTGAGCGGTACGACCCAGGCGGTCGTCGCCGTCGACCACGTCAACGAGTCGAACGCCCTCACCACACCACAGATCGACTCGCTGCTCGACATGCCCTCGATGGCGTACCTCGTCGTCGGCCGCGATCCGCCGGACGCCGACGTGCCCGGGAGCGACGAGTCGGTCGCGGCGCGGGTCGACGAGACCATCGAGGTCCCGCACTACGAGCGCCACGCGCTGGTCGACATCCTCACCCAGCGGGCGTCGCTCGGCCTCGCGCGCAACGCGGTCTCCCACACAGACATCCGCGAGGTGGCATCGTGGGCCGACGGCGACGCTCACGACGCGCTCGCGGTTGTCTTCGGCGCCGCCGACCACGCGCTCGAACGCGGCGATGACCGGATCACGACCGACGACATCGAGGTCGGGATGGACGCGGTCCCGTGGCCCTCCGTGTCGCTCGGGCGGGTCCTCGCGCTCCCGGAGAACCGCCGGCGCATCCTCCGGCGACTCCTCGAACTCGACGCGAGCGCCGTCTCGTCGGTGACCGCCGCCACCGACGCGCTCACCGCCGACCCGCACATCGACCTCTCGGCGACCACCATCAAGCGCGTGCTCTACGAACTCGCCGAGGCGGGCGTGGTCAAGCGCATCGAAACCGACGACGACGACGACCGGGGGCTAGGCCGGCCGCCGAGCCGACTCGAACCGCAGTTTCCGACCCGCGTGTTCCGGCGGCTGGTCGACATCGACGACTAGCCGCCGAAGCACCGAGGCACGGAGACAGCGACAAACGCCTCTGTCGAAACCGCTGTGGCTGAGAGAGTACGGTATAAATGGATTATACCGTTAAGCTACAAACCAATGCGGTCACGGGTCTTCTGTTCGACCGTATGCCACAGCGAATCCGTGCCGACGACCGAGTCAGAGCCACCGAATCGAAGTTCTACCTTCCCGCCGGGGCCACGACGTCGCTCGTAGCCGGTCGGTTGGAGCGCGTCTGGAAGACGCTGTTCAACCACGGCATCGAGACGACGAGATAGCCGCGAACCAACGCGTTGAAACGGTCTACCCGTCGGGAGACCGTATCGATATCTGATCGGACCGCCCCGGTCCAGCACCACGTATCTCGAACGGCAGTTGATTGCAAAGTTTGAACACTGAAAACTACTACTCTACAGAGTAATGGCCGACATCAAAGCGGTCGTCCGAGTCAAACATCCCGACATCGTGCTCACAAAGACGGTCGCTCACGACCGGGGTTCGAGAGTCAAATCGGTGTCGGAAGCGGGAACCGACCCGACGTCGGGGAAGTTCTTCTATCACATCGAGTCGTCCGATTTCTCCCGGTTCGAAGACGGGTTACGGAAGGACAACACCGTTGGCGAATTCGAGCGAGTCATCGAAACCAGAGACGAGAAGGCGATCTACAGCTTTGAGTACACGGACCAAGCGAAAATCCTCTCTCCCGTCATTTCGACCGCGAACGGTGTCATACTCGACATGGAGAACGAAGGAAGCGCTTGGATCATCACGGTCTGGATGCCCGAGCGAACGGATCTGGCCCATCTCTGGGACTATGCAGAACAGAACGGCATCGATATCGAGTTACTGCGCGTGAACGAATACGCTAGCCTGGGTAGTACGGACGCCGGGTTGACGGACAGTCAACGAGAAGCGCTCCTCGTCGCGTTCGAGACGGGATACTTCGAGGAACCACGGAACGCAACGCTCAGCGAAGTCGCCGCCGATTTGGGTATCTCTCAGCCTGCAGCCAGCGGTCTCCTTCGACGGGGAATCAAGCGACTCATCGTCTCGTCCATGATGGAAGGCGATGAGAGTACAGACGAATGAACGCTAATACACACGTGTTCGCCACGCACGATGCCTGAAACCGGTCACCGCCTGAGTGGTCGGATAACGCCCGCCGAGCGGAACCGCGGAAACGACGGCTCTTTGTTCGCCCTCCTTCGACTCCCTCCATGTCCCCTCCGCTCGCGCTCGACATCGACGGTACGCTGACCACGCCGGACGGTAGTCTCGACCCGCGACTGTTCGACGCGCTCGCCGCGTGGGACGCGCCGGTCGTCGTCGCCACGGGCAAGTCGTTCCCGTATCCGGTCGCGCTCTGTCACTTCGCCGGCCTCCCCGAACGTGTCGTCGCGGAGAACGGCGGCGTCGTCTGCACCCCCGACACCGTCCGGTTCGCCGGCGACCGCGAGCGCGCCACGCGGGTGATCGAGACGTTCGAATCGAGGGGCGGCAACGTCGGCTGGAGCGACGCCGACCTCGTGAACCGCTGGCGGGAGACCGAACTCGCCGTCTCGATGGACGCGAACGAGACGCTCCTCAGAGAAGTCGCCGCCGAGTTCGACATGGAGGTGGTCGACACCGGTTACGCGTACCACGTGAAGACGCCGGGCGTCGAGAAGGGCGAGGGGCTGGAACTCGTCGCCGAAGAACTCGGGTACGACCCCGACGAGTTCGTCGCCGTCGGCGACAGCGAGAACGACGCCTCCACGTTCGCCGTCGCCGGCCGATCGTTCGCCGTGGCCAACGCCGACGACATCGCGAAGGCCGCGGCCGACGTCGTCCTGGCGGAGGGGTACATGGACGGAACGCTCGCGGCGCTCGACGCGGTGCGGGACTGATCGTCTCGTCAGTCGGCGTCGGCGTCCGTCGGCCCGTCGTCGGCGTCCGTCGACTCGGCGACCCACGCGCCGAACTCGTCCTCGTACTCGACGTCGAATCGTTCGATGCACGGCACGTCGTACGGGTGCTCCTCGACGAGTCGTGCCACGGCGGCGTCGCACCGTTCCTCGGTCGTCTTGACGAGCAGTATCTCCTCGCTGTCCTCGACCACCTCTCCCTCCCAGCGGTAGGTCGAGGTGCAGGGGACCCGGTTGACGCAGGCCGCGAGGCGTTCCTCGACGAGGGTCCGGGCGAGGTCCTCGGCCACCTCAGGTGGTGCAGTGACGTACAGCGTCGGCATTACGAGTCGAAGGGGGCGAACCGACCGTTGATGTCCCATTCGTGGACGCAGTAGGGGTTCCCGACCCGGCGCTCGCCGTCGACGACGACGATGCGCCAGCTCTCGACGTCCACGTCCCACGTCTCCTCTCGGCTGCATCGCTCGCACGTCCGCTCGGTCGGCCGTCGAAGTTCGCCGCTAGTCATACGTGCAGTGGCGACGGCGAGGGATTTAACCCTTCCCTGCCCGTTCCGGTGGGGTTAGGTTCTCCACGTCCCTCCTCTCCGCATGGCCTTCCACACGTTCGACGTCGACCGCGCCGACGAACTGGAGAAGCCGGACCGGTACCGCTTCCTGTCGCGCGAGGAACTCCTCGACCTGCTCGACCCCTCTCCCGGTGACGTCGTCGCCGACCTCGGCAGCGGGACCGGCTTCTACACCGACGAGGTGGCCCCGTTCGTCGACACGCTGTACGCCGTCGACGTCCAGAGCGAGATGCACGACCTGTATCGAGAGAAGGGCCTCCCCCCGAACGTCGAACCCGTGACCGCCGAGGTCGGCGACCTCCCCTTCGACGACGACGCGCTCGACGCCGCGTTCTCGACGATGACCTACCACGAGTTCGCGACGCCCGAGTCGCTGGCGGAACTCGCCCGCGTGGTCCGCCCCGGCGGCCACGTCGTCACCGTCGACTGGTCGGCGCGCGGCGACGCGGCGGACGGGCCACCAGTGGACGAGCGCTACGACCTGGGCGAGGCGGTCACGGCGTTCGCCGACGCCGGCTTCGCCACCGTCCACGCCGCGGAGCGCCGGGAGACGTTCGTCTCCGTCGTCCGGCGTGACCCCTGACCTACGAGAGAAATGGACAATCAAAGAATTAAATGCTCCAATAAACGCTATTTTCTCCACTGTTAATCCACAGTTCCGAGAATATTGAGGTGGACTAGGGGATTATATGGTTAAATGATGTATGAGGAGAACCGTTAAACGCGGCGTTGTGCGACGGTGACACATGGTTGTACACAACGCCGCTATCGACCCACACCGAAGCGAACACGGCTACTACGAGTGTCTCTCGTGCGGCGCCCGGGCGACGAGCGAGGACCGCCTCGGTTGCTGTGCCGACTGCGGCGGCGACGTCCGCAACATCAGCATCGCCCGCGAGTGAGCAGGGTACGCCGGCGAACCGGCGAACTGAACCGTTCTATCCGCTCGACCGTTCGCCGCCGCGGAGCGCGCCGTCCGCGTCGACCCCCGTCCAGCGTGACCGCGTCTCGACCGATCTCAAACCGACCCGGTGCTGCCGACGTCCCCCAGCGACGACCCCCGTTCGAGGACGAGGACGACTGCGCCGCCGACGACCGCCGCCGCGAGGAAGCTTCCGACGACCTCCGGCGTCCAGCCCTGATTCGCCTCGGCGAGGCGACGGCTGACGTCGGCGACGGGCGCGCGGAGCGCGCCGACGATGAGGCTGACGAGGAACGCGAGCGTCGCCTCCCGACGCCGGCTGAGCGCCCACTGGACGACGTGTGAGGTCGTAAACAGCCCCACGACCGCGCCGGAGACGAACGTCACGACGGTCACGACCGAGGGGGTGAGACCGGGAACGCTTCCCCCGAGTACGGCGGCGAGGAGGTCGTCGACCGTCTCCCTGAGCGTCCCGATCATGAACTCGTACTGTCCGAGGAGGATGAGGATGAGCGAGCCGGAGATGCCCGGGAGGACGAGCGCGCTGACGGCGATGAGCCCGGCGAAGAAGACGACGACGGTCTGGTGGCCGAGCGCCGCCCCGGCCTGTCCGGAGACGACGAACGCGAAGACGAACCCCGCGATGGCCGCGGCCACGCGCCCCCGGGTGTCGAGGTGGACGTCGTCCCACAGCACCACCGCGGAGGCGGCGATGAGCCCGAAGAAGAACCCGAACGTGAGGACCGGCACGACTTCGATGGCCGTGTCGACGAGTCGCGTCACGGTGATGATGGCGGTCACGACGCCCGTGCCCAGTACCACGAGGAACGCGAGGTCCATCTCGGCGGCCACCCGCCAGGCCTCGTGACGGTCCTCACCGGGGACGACGAAGCCCAGGAGCGACCGGAGCCGACCCGGCGAGACCGCCGTGATCGCGCCGATGAGCCGCTCGTAGATGCCGGTGATGAGCGCGATAGTGCCGCCGGAGACGCCGGGGACCGCGTCGGCGGTTCCCATACAGACGCCTTTCGCGTAGATGATGAGCCAGCCCACCGCGGCGGTTCGTCGATCCATCTGGTCAGCTCACGCCCACGCGGGCGACGCCATTGTCCGCCGCTGTCGAGTCGAGGCGGGACGACCGGACCGCGACGTCGGCCGACCCGTCCGTCGAGGCGGTGTCGTCCGACGCCGAGTCGTCTGCCGACGAGGACGCCGACGCCGAGTCGCCCGACGCGGAGGCATCCGTCGGCGCGTCCTCGCTGTCGGTGTCGCTGAACGTTAGCTCGGAGGTCTGCCGTTCGAGCGTGACCTCGATGGGACCCGACTGGTCGCCGTTGACCCGTCCCTCGGAGACGTCGGCGGTCGTGCGGTACTCCTCGACGCCCGCCGAGCCGTTTATCTCGACGAGCGTCCCGCCGGTCGAGATGTTGTACGGCCCCATCGCGCGGACGCTCACGTTCGTGTAGCCGTTCTCGGGACCGTACTGGTCGTAACCGGTCGTCGAGTACGGCAGGGTCATCGTGAACTCGCCGTCGGCGTTCGTCCGTGCCTGCTGGCGGTAGGTGAACGTGTAGTTCCCGTTCGGGGCGCGCATGTCCACCTCGGCGGTCACCGTCGTGTTCGGCGGGGCGCCGCTGCCCTCGACGCGCGCACCGGGGACCCGCTCGAACGTCTTCAGCCACGAGGGGTTCGTGACGAACATCTGGGTCGCCGGGAAGCCCGTCAACTGCTGGGCGATGAGGAACTCGCGCTGGTACGACGAAACGCTGAACGCCGAGCTACTACTCGTCCGCACCAGCCGGTAATGTTCGAGGGCGGGCACCCGTTCCTCGGGGATGGCGCCGACGCCACCGATCTGTGCGGAGCCGTCCTGCTCGACGTACGCCCGCGCCGTACTCATGTTCTGGAACTCACGGACCGCGTTCGTCCGGTTGCTCGGGAACGTTCGGACGCTGACCGTCTCGCCGCCCGTGGTCTGTGCCTGCCGGTTCTCCCAGTCGACGACGACCGGCCGCGGTTCGACGGCGCTCCCGTGATAGTGGTACAGCCGGACCATCTGACTCTCGTAGTACCGCTGGTCACGGACGGTGACGCTCGCCTGGAAGTTGCTCGTGTACATCGGCTCGAAGAAGTCCCCGCGGGAGACGTTGCTGTCGTCGTAGAAGACGATCGGCGCACCGAACTTCGAGTTCGGCGAGGCCATCTGCCAGTCGACCATCACGAACCGCGTCTCGTTGCCCTCCTCGCTCTGTCGGGCGAGCACTTCCTCGGCCTGCTCCTCGCTCGGCGCGAGCAGGTAGTTCGCCGCCTCCGTGGCGCCCTCCTGGAACGGGTTGGCGTTCGGGATGCGCTCGGAGCGGAGCGTGATCCAGTGGCCGTAGTCCCACCACGACTGGACCCCGTAGCTCCCCTCGGGGTAGGAGAAGTCGTCGGTTCGCTCGTACGTCCCGTAGTAGTCCATCTCGTTGGACGCGCCGCCGAACGTCCCTTCGGCGGGCGTCTCGCGCTCCATCCACTGGAGGCTGCCGTCCCACTGGACGACGTTTCCGGGGCCGTTCGACTGCGCGGCCTGCCAGGCCGTATCGCTGCTGTCGAACGACGGGTTCCCCGTGTTTCGCACGTTCAGCGGGACGACGAGCACCGGTGCGAGCACCAGCATGACGACGACGATGACGGTGAGGACCTGCCACGACTTGACGTCCGACAACGAGTCGGGAACCGACCGAAGGTCGATGTACCGCAGGAGTTCCCCGACCAGGAAGGCGTTCATCACCGCGACGACAACGGCGAGGTAGTAGTTGAAGCGAATCTGGGTGAACGCGGCGGCCGTGATGAACGCGGCCCAGATGACGATGAACGTGCGTTCGGAGTCGTAGTCGGCCAGCAGCGCCGCGCCGACGATGAGCGCCGACACGACGAGGAGGCTCGTGACCTGTTCGTTCAGCCCGACGACGCCGCCGATGGCGCCGAAGAGGTTCGGAACGAGGAAGACCAGCGCGACGACGACGAGCGACCCGCCGAGGAACGCGAGTTCGCGCGTCTCGCCCTCGTCGACCAGCGGTTTCGCGAGCAGCCAGACCGTGGCCACGACGGCCGTAAAGAGGGTGAAGCCGTACTCGATGAGGATGCGGCCGGTCGCGTCGACGCCCTGTTGCTGGAGGAGGTTCGGGCTCAAGAACGGCTGTGCCTCGCCGATGGTTCGGGCCGTCGCACCCTGTGAGAACCCGACGATACGGAGGAGTTGCGTCTGGACGAAGCCGAGCACGGACGGAGCCACCACCGCGGCGACACCGACGCCGACGACGACGATGCCGAGGACGGCGACGGGGTACAGCGACAGGTCGAGGTCACGGTGCTCCCACTGTCGGGCCAAGAACGCGAGGAACACGGCGGCGAGAGCGACGCTGAACGCCGCGAGCGGCTGGAGCAGCGAGAACTGCGTGGTCGCCAGTCCACCGGTGTCGAGCTGAAGAAGCATCAACACGCCCGCCACGGCGCCGACGACGGCCACCGCGAACGCGACCGGGTCGGGCGTCTTCCCCGCGACGACGGTGCTCGTCAGTTTGACCAGCGTGAACAGGCCGAGGACCCCGACGAGCAGGACGCCCGGCGGCCACACCCACATGTAGACGGCGAGCGCGACGCCACCCAGGGCGGCGTACAGCGTCGGGCGTCGGAGCGCGTCCCAGTCGCGGGTCGTCACGAGTTCCCAGACGGGCATCTCGCGCTCGGCGACCGCGAGGGCGACGACGATGCCGAGCACCGCGAGCGCCTGGAAGAACGGCTCGGCACCGTTGTGGTCGGCGAAGCCGACGAGCGTCCGCTGGAGGAACGTCCCGGGGAGGAGCGCGAGGACAACCACGCCGAAGAGCCCGCCGATGCGGCCGCCGAGGCGCTCGCCGAGATAGTAGGTGGGGACGACCGCGAGGGCGCCGAACACCGCCGGCGCGACGAGGAGGGTCATCGAGACGACCGACTCGCTCGGCGCGCCGAGGCCGACGACGAGCGCGGCCGTCGCGACGAGTTGGTCGTACAGCGTCCCGAACTGCCCGACGCTCGTCCCGTACGGGAAGTTCGTCCAGGGGTCGAACGGCATCGTCGTCGGCCAGTGACGGACCGTGTAGTTCACCTCGCGGAGGTGATACCATGCGTCGTTACCGGAGAAGTAGACCGTTCCATCGCGTGTGAACGAGTCGAGTTCCTGGAGGCGAATCGCCACCATGAGAACCATCACCACCAGGAGCGCGGGGACGTGGAACCAGTCTTCGAAGATGTCGAGGACGGACTGCCCGTCGTCCTCGGCACGCTCGCTACGCTGACTCATTGTTCGTGTGGACCGCCATGGCGCGCATAAGCCTTGTGAAACGAAGCCCGAGGGGTGTGAGAAGCCTCACACCCCGTGCCGTCCGACGAGCCGGGTCACCGCCTCCCCCGCTCGCCTCGGCCCCCAGTCCCGGCCGCGGAGGCTCGCCTACCAGGTCAGCCCCTCGTAGACGATGCCCTCGCGCGGCTCGATGCAGTGTCTCCCGTCGAGGACGAGCGGGTTCGCCATCGCGTCGAACTCCTCGTCCAGGTCCGAGTACTCGGGCCAGTCGGTCGCGACGAGACACGCGTGCGCGCCGTCGAGCGCTTCTTCGGGCGAGTCGGCGACCGCAAAGGAGAGGTCGGGGAACGCCTTCCGCATCGTCTCGACGGCCGCGGGGTCGTGGGCGACGACCTCCGCACCGCGCTCGGCGAGGCCGCGCAGGAGCGGTGCCGAGCGCGTCTCCCGGACGTCGTCGGTGCCGGGCTTGAACGCCAACCCCAGGAGAGCCACGCGCTTGCCGCCGACGTCGACGTGCTCGTCCAGGAGCGAGAGGAGGCGCTCGGGCATCATGTCGTTCACCTCGACGGCCGCGGTCAGCATCGGCGGTTCGTACCCGTGCTCGCGGGCGGCGGCGATGATGGCGGCGACGTCCTTCGGGAAGCACGACCCGCCCCACCCCAACCCGGAGTCGAGGAACGACCGCTGGATGCGGTCGTCGAGCCCCATCGCGTCGGCGATTTCGTAGGTGTCGACTCCCAACTCCTTGCAGATGTTCCCGAGGTCGTTGACGAGCGACACCTTCGCGGCGAGAAAGGCGTTGTTCGCGTACTTCATCATCTCCGCCTCCCTCGTGCCGGTTTCGACGACGTTCGTGTCGTATCGCTCGGTCAGGGGGTCGTAGATGCGACGCTGGACGGCCAGCGTCCGGTCGTCGTCCGCGCCCAACACCACCTTGTCCGGTTCGAGGAAGTCCTGTACGGCAGTCCCTTCGCGGAGGAACTCGGGGTTCATCCCGACGCCGACCTCGTCGCCGAGGGCCTTCCCGCTCGTCTCCGCGACGAGGGGCGCGATGAGGTCCGCGGTCGTACCGGGGACGACCGTACTCTTGACGACGACGGTGTGCCACTCGTCTTTCTCGGCCAGGGTCTCGCCCAGTTGCTCCGCGCCGGCCTCCATGATAGAGAGGTCGATGCTCCCGTCGTCGCGGGAGGGGGTCGGCAGCGCGACGAACGTCGCCTCGGTCTCCAAGACGGCGGCGTAGTCCGTCGTCGCGCGCAGGCGCTCCGTCTCCAGGACGTGTCGCGAGACGAGGTCCGGGAGGCGTTCCTCGTGAATGGGGGGCTCGCCCCGATTGAGCGTCGCGACGATCTCCTCGTTGATGTCGACGTTCACCACGTCGTGTCCCAACTCCGCGAGACAGGCCGCGAGCGTCGTACCGACGTAGCCGCTCCCGATGACGCTGATATCCATGACTGTCTGAATGTCGGGCGGCGGCAAAAAGACGGTGTGAGGAATGCCACCACGGTCTGTCCCGCTCGACGACTCCGAGACGAGAAGACCTATTTCCCCGGGTCGAATACCCCCGCCGGTGAAGGTAAGCGTCGTCATCTGCGCGTACTCGCCCGACGTCTTCGACCACCTCGTCGACGCCGTCAACAGCGTCCTCGCGGGGACGTACGACGACGTCGAGGTCGTCGTCGTCGTCGACGGCGACGAGTCGCTCTGCGAGCGGATCCGCGACCGCTACGAGAGCCACGACGACGTCGTGCTCCACTGCAACGACGAGAACCTGGGACTGTCGGCGAGCCGAAACGAGGGGATAGAGCGCGCCGCCGGCGACGTCGTCGCCTTCCTCGACGACGACGCCGTCGCCCATCCCGAGTGGGTCGAACGGCTCGTCTCTCTCTATCGACGACACGACGCTGTCGCCGCCGGCGGCCGGATGACCGGACGGTGGGTCGCGGGGAAGCCCACGTTCCTCCCCGAGGAGTTCTACTGGCTGGTGGGCGTCACGCACAGAGGGTTCCCGACCGAGGAGTGCGAGGTCCGAAACACGTTCGGGTCGAACATCTCCTTTCGAAGAGAGGTGTTCGAGGAACTGGGCGGGTTCGAGCCGAACCTGGGTCGCTTCGGCGAGAAGCACCTCCAGGGCGAGGAGACGGAGTTCGCCGCGCGGGTGCGCCAGCGCTACGGCGAGGGCGTGTGGTACGACCCCGACGCGGTGGTCGAGCACAAGGTGTTCGACTACCGGACGAAACCAGGGTGGTTGGTAAAACGCGCGTTCTGGCAGGGGTACTCGAAGCGGGTGATGGCGGACGTGTTGCCTGAGGAGGACGGGGGCGAGGAAGGGGACTTCCTGAAGCAGTTGCTGGTCGAGTTCGTCCCCGACCGAGTCGGGGACGTGGTCCGTGAACGTCGCTCGACGGACGCCGTACAACTGCTGTCCCTGGGCCTGCTCACCGCAGTCGTCGGCCTCGGCTACGTGTACGGGGTCGTCACTCGACGGTTGTGAGCGACGAGGCGAACGGACAGGCTGAAATCCGGGCCACCTGAACTCGGCGTATGGACACGGCGGACGGGATCTGTGTCGTCACGCACCCGCTCGCGGGCGCGGGTGAGAACGCGACGCGGACGCTCCTCGACATCCTCTCTGCGATTGCACCGGTCTGTCTCGTCACCGCGGACCTCCCCGCGGACTCGACGGTCCGTGACGACCACGAGGTCGTCGAACTCACCGACAAAGGGGCGGGGGCGAGCATCCTCGTCGCCGCGGTCAGGTTCGTCATAAACCAACTCCGGATGTGTCGAGTGCTCGCCGAGCGGGACGAGGAGGTGGTGCTCTTCTTCGGCGCGACCTCGTATCTCCTCCCCGTGTGCTTCGCCCGACTGCTCGGGAAGAGGGTGCTCGTCGAACCGCGCGGCGACGTCCCGCTCACGCTCCGACTCCACTGGGAACAACGCGTGCCCGCCTCGCTGGCGCGGGCGCTCGCCGGCACCGTGTGGCTGCTCGAACGCACCTGCTTCGCTCTCGCCGACGGCGTCGTCACCTACACCCCGAACATGGCCCGACAACTGGGACTCGACCCCGACGCGCCCGACGTCTATCCGGACGGTGCCCGGTACGTCGACACCGAGCGGTTCTCGGTCGAGATACCGTACGACGAACGCGAGATGGTGGTGGGGTTCCTCGGACGACTGGACGAGGAGAAGGGGATTCGGACGCTCGCCGAGGTGGCGAAACGCCTACCCGACGACGTGACGTTCCGCTTTATCGGCGACGGCGACCTGTTCGACTGGCTCGAACGCGAGTTGGCGGACGAGGTCCGGGCGGGACGGGTCGAACTGACGGGGTGGGTCGACCACGGCGACGTGCCTCGCGAGCTGAACGAGCTTCGCCTCCTCGTGATGCCCTCGCAACCGACCGAGGGGCTGCCGACGACGATTCTGGAGGCGATGGCGTGTGGGACGCCGGTGTACGCGACGCCGGTGTCGGGGGTTCCGGACGTGGTTCGGGAGGGGGAGACAGGGTTCTTGATGCAGGAGATGAGCGCCGGGTCCGTGACCGAGGACGTCGTCCGATTACTGGGTCGGGACGACCTCGCGGCGTCCGCCGAACAGGCACGTGAGCTGATACTAGCGGAGTACACGAGGGAGGCGGCGGTCGAACGATATCGTGAGATCCTCCGGGCGTAGTTCTCGGGCACCACCCCCACGTCAACAAGATATTAGTACGGAGGTCCTGTCTCCTCACGTACCCCGATGGATTCCGCCGAGTACGAGCGGCTTTCGGAGTTGTTCGAGAGAGACGAGATACTGTACGTAGGCTTTCGAATAATCTACAACGCCAACGAGGACAGGCCCGTGTCCGGTGCCGAGCGGGATGAGATTCCGTTCTACGACAGCCGCTTGTTCCCGGTCTTCTTGCTCTCGTATCTCGCGTTGCGGCGGATATGGTATCTCGTCCAGAGTCGACTCGGGTCGGCGATCGAACCGTTTCCCGCCGACAGTCACCTCTTCACCCTGTCGACCGATCAGGGCTACAGGACGTACTCTTTCAGGCAGGTGGGCCAGCAGCTACGAGAGCAGGGAACCGACATCGTCTATCTCACGTCCCCCTCGGTGAGCGACGTCGGGGCGGAACTGTCCGCGGACGGCTTCCGTGTCGTCTCGCATCGGGAACTGTTCGGACTCGTGCCGCTCGGGGCGCTTCCGCGGCTCTTTCTGCGGACCAGAGCGCGGATGAAGACACTGGAGACAGAGCTATCCGGCTCGTTCGAGGTCTCTCGACCCCAGTCGACGGTCGCACGGAACGTTCTGCTCACCGAGGCGGTGAAGACGACGTACCTCGGGCGAGTCGCCGACGAGCACTGCACCGTCCACACGTACTCGCCGATGCCGTACCTCACCAACACGAGAGCCGAAGAGCGCGTGCTCGTCTACCAGCACGGAATGCTCCTCCCGGACCAGTGGGAGTTGGCGTGGGCCATCCCGTTCTTTCGACCGCTGACGTACCTCGTCTGGGGGCCCGCGTGGAAGACGTCCTACGAAGCGTACGCACACCCCGAGGCGCCGATCGAAGCGGTCGGCAGCCCGTGGCTGGATCACCTAGCAGAGCGGTCGGCCGACAGCGCCGAACCGGAGTACGACGTGTTGCTGGTCAGCAACGCGCGTCGGTGCGCAACTCCCGAAGACCACGACCTGTACGAGCGGTTCGTGCGCCACGTCGTCGAAACGTGCGAGGCCAACGGGTGGTCCCTCGCGGTGAAGCTCCACCCGGACGAAGCGACCGAGTGGTACGATTCGCGGGGGTGGGGTTCGTTCGTCGTTCCCTTCGAAGACATCACCGACGGCATCCTGGCGAGCAAGCTAACGGTGACGAACGGGTCGTCCGCGTTCATCGAGAGCTGTGCCCTCGGGCGACCGGTCGTCGTCACCGACCTGTTCGGCGTCGGACTGGGTCACTTGCAGGACCGATCCGGACTCCACGTTTCCGCACTGGAAGATATCCCCGCGGACCTCCGGACGGCGATGGAGACGGACTCTCCTCGCGCACACATCGACGGTCTGGTCGACCTCGGCGGATCGACGGAGCGTATCGTAGAGTACGTCCGCGACCGGGACGTATCGGATCGTCGGATGAAGTTCGCGTAGTCGCGGTCGAATCGATCGCAGCGAACCGTCGTCGACTGCGAGTCGCCCGGTCGACGACGCTCCACTGGTACGAGAGACGGACGTTACCGTCCGAGTGAACACACGGCTAAGACCGGTGCGACCGTTACGCCGTCGTAACTCCGTACCACCGACACAGTCAACTGCTACGCGCGAGTCGGGGACGGAGATGTGGTCGAAAATTCAGCGGGCGATACGGTATCCGTCCCTCGTCGGCCTCCTGTTCGACTCGTCTCTCGGGCGTGCACGGGCGAGATACGAGTTCGGCGTCGACGGACGCGTCTCGCCACGCTCGAAGGTCACAGAGCCCGAGCGGACGGTGTTCGGAGCGCACACTCGCATCTCCCCCCACACCGTGCTGAAGGCGATGGAGCCACACGGTATCCAGTTCGGCAGCCACTGCACGCTCCACGAGTTCGGTTTCCTCGCCGGTAACATCACCATCGGGGACGGTGTTCGAATCGCGCAGAAGGTGAGTATGCACTCGTTCAACCACCGAACCGATCCGAGCCGACCGATACGTTCACAGGAACTCGACCACGGCGAGATCGTCATCCACGACGACGTCTGGATCGGCTGTGACGTATCGATCCTCAAGGACGTCGAGATCGGGGAGGGTGCGGTCGTCGGCGCAGGGGCAGTCGTCGTGGAGGACGTCGACCCCTACAGCGTCGTCGCCGGGAACCCCGCACGGCAGGTCGGGTCGCGGCAGTAGCCCGAGGGGCGCCGTTTCGGTGGATGGCCCCTCCACGAACAGAACTGTTTATCCGAGCGGATGGCATCCTCAGCATCATGACGCTCGTGGTCCTCGGTATAGACGCGCTCGACCCCGACCTCGTCGACGTGTCCACACACCCCTCACTCACCCTCTCGTCGCATCGCGCTATCGAGACTATCGTGAGTTCGAGCGGTGAGCCAAGCACACACGAGCTCTGGCCCACGATCATCACGGGGCTCAGACCGGAAGAACACGGAATCGTCCTCGACGACGGTGTCGCGTGGGAGAACCCGTTGCTCAGCGTCGGGAGCCGAATCGCGAACGTCGTCCTCCCCGAGACGGTTC
Source organism: Salinigranum rubrum (assembly GCF_002906575.1). Lineage (NCBI taxonomy): Archaea > Methanobacteriati > Methanobacteriota > Halobacteria > Halobacteriales > Haloferacaceae > Salinigranum > Salinigranum rubrum. The sequence continues at coordinate 1,883,944 of NZ_CP026309.1, read as the reverse complement.
GGACGCGACTCGGGGCGTGGCTCCTGACGAACACGGACGCCGACGCCTTCCGAAAACCGGCATCGTACTACGCCGCGAACGGGATTTCGACGGTGTTCGACGGGAGGAAGGCGGCTGCGATCGGTATCCCGAACTACGTCGTCGACGAGGAGATTCCCGACCGGGAGCACCAACTCCGAAAACACATGGGTTCGCTCTTCGAACGAGACGCGAGCGAACCCGGCGGACACTCCTCGTCGGACCCGGTCGAGTTCTACGAGCGCTGTCTGGAGATGTCGATGATCCGAATCGCCCGGGTCCGCCGTGCCCTTCGGGGCCGGCGGAACGAACTCGTCTTCGGCTACACGAGCGGCCTCGACCTCATCGGCCACGTGAGCTACGACCGACCCGAACTCCGACAGCGGGCGTACGCGGAACTCGACGAGTTCGTCGGCGAACTCGTCGACGACCTCGGCGACGACGACGAACTGCTCCTCGTCAGCGACCACGGGTTGCAGGACGGCTTACACACCGAGGAGGCGATGGTGGCTGCGACCAGCGAGGAGTTGATCGACGACATCGAGAGCGTACTCGACGTTCGAGCGGCCATCGAGCGCGAACTCGAAACGGGAGCACACGACGTCGTCGAGTCCACAGCGGACACGACCACCGACGGAGAACAGTCCGACCGCGTCCGCGAGCAGTTAGAAGACCTGGGATACATGTGAACCGGACCGGGGCGGCCACGGGAAGCGCCGACACCCGCCCCGGTCGGCGTTCGACCGGTTATCGTCGGACGGCCTCGTCGAACCCCTGGTAGTTCCACGTCTCGTCCCCGCCGACGCGTTTCAGGTTCTGGAGCACGCTCAACCCCAGGGCGAAGAACACGAGGAACGACGAGAGCTCACCCCGCCGCGGCAGGAGCGACGACCGCTTCCGTGGGCCCTTGTAGTACGTGAACGCGGCGGCGGACGCGAGCGGGAGTCCGAGCAGGAACACGAGCGAGAGGGGTGCGACCAGGAGACCGAACGGTACGACGGCGAGTGAGACGACGGCGACCAGTGACAGGAGGTCCGCGGCGACGTGGAGCGGATAGAACCGCAGGTACCACGGCCCGTACTTGCGAAGGTAGGTGACCGAACTGGGGTCGTGGTACACCTTCTTTCGGAACCACGTCATCGTGTTCGAGGCGAGGTCCTGCCCGAACGGCGTGGCGGCGATCTCGTGTTTCGCCCACGACTTCACGCCCGCGGTCCACAGCCTGATCCGGAGGTCCCAGTCCTCGCCCCGCTGCATCCACGGGTCCCACCCGCCGGTCGCGTCGAGCGCCTCTCGCTTCAGCGAGCAGTTACTCTGTCCGAAGAAGTGCGACTGAAGCGGGTCGTCGACCGGCCCGTCGAACCCGGGGTGGCCGGAGTTCGAGAGGATTCCGTACCCCGGGTTGGACTGATGGAACTCCTCGTGAATCTCCAGCCAGTCGGCGTCGACGGCGTGTTCGGTGTCGAGACACGCGAGGACGTCCTCGTCGAAGCGGTCGTAGATGTCAGCACGCGCGGCACCGACCCCTCGGCCCCTGTCTGACTGCTCGTAGAGGTCGACCTCGAACTCGACGTCGTCTCCGACCTCGGTGACGATGTCGGGCGTCGCATCGGTGCTGTTGTCGACGACGATGACCCGGTCGGGGGGACGCGTCTGCTCGTCGAGTTGTCGCAGCATCCGCTCGATGGAATCCTCGTTGTTCATCGTTGGGATTCCGACAGAGATACGCAACGGTCGAGTGGTCCCCTGGTCTGCCATCGGCATCGACTCCGGCGCTCAATATGAAGAGTGTTGTGCAGTCGCCGACGGTTGTGTGATGTGAACCGGCCGACGTCGTATCCGAACAGTGGCTCTCTTCGAGCGACATGCCGAGAGACGTTCTCCGGGACGGTCTCGGTTCCAGTAGACACTAATAACGTCCCCGACCAACCCGTCGTCGAATGAGGCCGGCGAAGTCCAGCGTCGTCCACTTTCTCTCCCGCGTCGGCGTCTCTGTGGTCGGGTTCTTCGGGACGCTCTATCTGACCCGGACGCTCGGAGCGGAGCAATACGGCACGTACATCGTCGTCCTGTCGCTGGTGTACTGGCTGTCGATTCCGTCGAACGCGATCTCGGGAGGGATCACGAAGCGTCTCAGCGAGTCCGACCAGAAGGGGTCGTACCTCGGGGCGGGACTGTTGCTGACCGGTGGTGCCATCGCCGTCGTGACGGTTGGTCTCGCCCTGTTTCACGAACAGATCGTTCGGTACACGGGGGTGTCCGAACTGACGCTCATCGTCTTCGTGGCCGTGGTGCATCTGGCGGTTCCCGCCGTGACGGGGGGACTCAGCGGGCAGTTCAAGGTCAGCTACGCCGGACTGCTCGTCTTCGTCGAACACGCGCTCCGCGTCGGACTGCAGGTCGTGCTCTTGACCCTCGGATGGGGGCTGGCGGGTGCGTTGTTCGGCTACGGTGCCGCGTCGGTTCTCGTCGTCGTCCTCGGGTTCGCCCTGTACGACGTTGTCCCACGGATGCCCACGAGGGCGGAGATTCGGAACATCGTCGACTACGTGCGCTACTCGTGGCTCGGGAGCATCAAGGCACAGGTCGCTGGCTCGGCGGTCGACGTCATCCTGCTCAAGTTCTTCGTCGGCACGTCGCTCATCGCGATTTATCAGGTCTCCTGGAACCTCGCCGGCATCCTGGTGATGGTCGCGGGATCGATTCAGGCCGCCATCTTCCCCGAGGTGAGCCAACTCGCCGAGCGCGGGGAGTTCGACCAGGTCAGAGAGATGCTCGAAGACGGCCTCGTGTTCTCCGGGCTGTTCGCGTTTCCCGGGCTGCTCGGTGCCGCGCTGATCGGAGAGCGGGTGCTTCGGATCTACGGCGGCGAGTTCGACACGGGGGTGGGAATCCTCCTCATCCTCATCGTCGCTCGGGTAATCTCGTCGTTCGGGTCGCAGTTCGTGGGCGTCATCAACGGAGTCGACCGACCGGACGTCGCCTTCCGTATCAACCTCGTCCTCATCGTCTCGAACATCGGGCTGAACGCACTCCTCATCCCGCTCATCGGCTGGTTCGGTGCGGCGATCGGAACTGCAGTCGCGGCCGCGACCACGCTGGTCCTCGGATACTACTACCTGACCGACCTCGTCGGGAGGGTTCAGCTCCCCTACGGGGAGTTCGGGAGACAGCTCGTCGCGAGCGGTGTCATGGCGGTGACCGTCTTCGCGGTCCGGTCCGTTGTCCCGCCGTACAGCCATTACGCGACCGCCGCGCTCGTCTTCGTCGGGGCGGCCGTCTACTCGGCGGTGGTACTCCTGTTGTCGACCCGCGTTCGGGACAAGATGCGCGTCGTCATCCCGGTCGGACTCTGACCGGCCGGTGGTCGTCTCAACTCGCTGGGGATTTGATACGAACAGATTAAAACGGTCGTTAGTCGAAAGACGGTCGTACTAATGAGCGTCCTCGTAACCGGCGGCGCCGGCTTCATCGGCTCGCACATCACGGAAGGCCTCCTCGAGGAAGGCCACGACGTCGTCGTCTTCGACAACCTCGAACCGTACTACGACGTCGGCATCAAGCAGCACAACGTCGAGACTTGCCGCGAACTCGGCGGCGACGACTACACCTTCGTCGACGGCACCATCCTCGACGAGGAGCGGGTCGAATCGCTGTTCGAGGAGTACGACGTCGAGTTCGTCTACCACCAGGCGGCACAGGCGGGCGTCCGCGCGAGCGTCGAGGAGCCCAAGCGGGTCCACGCGGTCAACACCACCGGTCTCTTGAACCTCCTCGAAGCGGCGGCCGACTCGGGGGTCGAGCGGTTCGTCCACGCCTCGTCTTCCTCCGTGTACGGACGAGACGAGTACCTCCCGTACGACGAGGACCACCCGAACAAGCCGCGCTCCCCCTACGGCGTCACGAAGCTCACGGCGGAACACTACTGCAACGTCTGGACCGACCTCTTCGACCTCCCGTGTGTGAACCTCCGGTACTTCACCGTGTACGGACCGAGAATGCGACCGAACATGGCCATCTCGAACTTCGTCTCGCGGTGTCTGAACGGCGAACCGCCGGTCATCTACGGCGACGGGAAACAGACGCGGGACTTCACCTACGTCGACGACATCGTCGAGGCGAACCTGCGGCTCTTGGACACCGACGCCGCGGACGGCGAGACGATGAACATCGGATCGACGGGCAACATCACCATCACCGACCTCGCACAGTACGTCGTCGACGAGACCGGCGCCGACGTGGAAATCGTCTACGAGGAGGCGCTGGAGGCCGACGCGAGACACACCCACTCGGACGTCTCCAAGGCGAACGAACTCATCGGCTACGAGCCCTCGACGTCGATCCGGGAGGGTGTCGCGAAGTTCATCGACTGGTACCGCGCGAACCGCGAGTGGTACGAACCGCTCGTGAGACGCTCGTAACGACTCGTGACTCCTCGCCGCGAGTCGCACGAGACGTGCCTGGAAAGGATTATAACGCCCTCCGGACTCACACACCACTCGTGAACAGGATTCTCCTCACCGGGTGCAGTGGGTTTCTCGGGCGCTACGTCGGCACACGTCTGGCCGACACCTACGACGTACTCGGAACGTACCTCACTGCGGACGTCTCATCGCTCGACTTCGAGACGGTCAAGGTTGACCTCCTGAATCCGCCCTTTCCCCGCCTCCTCGAGTACGACCCGGACGCCCTCGTTCACTGTGCGGCACTCACAGACGTCGACGAGTGTGAGCGGAATCCGGGCCGCGCCGTCCGGCTGAACGTCGACGCGACCGAGCACGTCGCGTCGCTGGCAGCAGAGACCGGCGCTCGTCTGCTGTACGTCTCGACCGATTCGGTCTTCGACGGGAGCAGGGGTTGGTGGGCCGAGACGGACTCTCCCGACCCTGTCAACGTGTACGGGGAGACGAAGCTCGACGGGGAGCGGACCGCGGCCCGCCTCAACGACGACACGGTGGTCGCCAGAACGAACTTCTTCGGGTGGAACGGGGCGGGTCGGGGCAGTCTGGCGGAGTGGATGATCGAGACGTTAGCATCCGGTGACCGGCTACCGGGCTTCGAGGACGCGTTCTTCACGCCGCTGTTTGCAGGTGATCTGGCTACCTCTCTGGAAGCCCTGCTCGTACGGGACGACACCGGGGTCGTGCATCTCGGCAGCCGCGACCGGATGAGCAAGTACGAGTTCGCCCGAGAGGTCGCCGAGGTGTTCGAACTCGATTCGTCGTCGGTCGCTCCGGTCGAGATGTCGTCAGTCGACCTCGATGCCCCCCGAGGAAACGACCTCTCGCTCGACACGGCACGAGCGGAGACCGTCCTCGGGAGACGAATGCCGGACATCCGAACCGGACTCGAACGAATGAGACGGGAACGCCAGTGATGTCGGAGACACCGAGCGATCGGACGGTATCAGTAGTCATCCCGGCGTACAACGAGGCGAACACGATCGGAGGAGTCGTCTCCGACGTGGCGGCGGTCGCCGACGAGGTGGTCGTGGTCGACGACGGTTCGGCGGACGACACCGGTGAGCTAGCCAGCGCCGCCGGGGCGACGGTGCTCGTTCACGAGGTGAACAAGGGGTACGACCGATCGCTGAGCGACGGGGTCGCCTACGCAGCGGAACACGGTGCGGACGTCATCGTGACCTTCGACGGCGACGGACAGCACGACCCGGCGGATATCGAACGGATAGTCGAGCCGGTGCTGGCCGGCAGGGCGGCCATCGTCGTCGGGTGCCGTCCGGAGTACGCACGAGTGGCGGAGCGGTTGTTCGCGCTGTACGCGAAGTGGCGGCTGGGGGTGACAGACCCGCTGTCGGGATTCAAGGCGTACGACGTTGCCGTGTACGACGACATCGGGTCCTTCGACACGTACAATTCGGTCGGAACGTATCTCCTGTTGGTCGCCGAGCGACGTGGATACGCCGTCGAGCAACTCGGAATCACAATCGAGCAACGCGAAGACGACTCCCGGTTCGGTAGCTTACGAGGGAATCTCGTGATTCTCCGGGCACTCTGGCGCACGATCCTCTTCGACATCAGGTCGACGTTCGAACGTCTCCGCGAGTGAGGCGCACGTGGCGAGTCCCGATCAGCCGGCACCGAACCGGCTGTCGCCCCAGACGCCGACCGCTTCGTTCGGTCGTGAGACGGCCGATATCTGCCGGTTTACGTTCGGGTCCACCCCACCACCGACGGAAGATACTTGTATCAGGTATAGTAAGTGGCGCGCATGACTTATTTGAATGAGGACTCTGTGAATTCACTCTTGCGAGAGTTGTATCCGATAACACGGAGCGTGACCGGCAACGGCGTCCGGAGAACGCTCGAGCGGCTTTCGGAGATCACGCCGCTAGACGTCCAGTCCGTTCCGTCCGGCACTCAGGTCTACGACTGGGAAGTCCCGCCGGAGTGGAACATCGAGGACGCGTACATCGAAAACAGCGACGGGGAGCGGATCGTCGACATCGCAGAGAACAACTTACACGTCGTCAGCTACAGTGTGCCGGTCGAGACGACGCTCACGTTCGACGAGTTGAAAGACCATCTGCACACGCTACCGAGCATGCCCGACGCAATCCCCTACAGAACGACCTACTACGATCGAGATTGGGGGTTCTGCATGCGCCACGACACGCTCGAATCGATGGACGAAGACGACACGTACGAGGTGTTCATCGACAGTACTCTGGACCCCGAGGGAGAACTCACCTACGCCGACGCGAGAATCGAGGGGGAAAGCGACGAGGAGTACATCCTCTCGACGTACTGTTGCCATCCATCGCTCGCAAACGACAACCTCTCCGGCGTCGTCCTGGCAACGCTGCTGTTCGAGCAACTCCGACAACGCGACACCTACCACTCGTACCGGTTGATCATCGTCCCGGAAACTATCGGCTCCATCAGTTACCTCAGTACGCACGAAGCGCCGATGAAGAACGTGAACGGGGGGTACGTGATAACGACCGTTGCGGGGCCGGGAACGTTCGACTACAAGGCGTCTTTCGAGCACGACCACCCAGTCGACCAAGCCGCTCGCTGGGCACTCTCCGACGACGAGTACGACGAGTACGAGTTCGTCCCGACCGGCAGCGACGAGCGACAGTACAGTTCACCCGGGTTTCGCATCCCCACGGGGACCATCGCGAAGGACAAATACTACGAGTACAAGGAGTATCACACCTCGAAGGACGACCTCTCGTTTATCTCCGCTGAAGCGCTCCTCGAAACCCTGCAACGGTACCTGTGGGCCATCGGCCTCCTGGAGATGAACCGCGTGTACGAGCGGGTCGACCCACACTGCGAGTTCAAACTCGACAGACACGACCTGTATCCGACGACGGGCGGAAAACAGCAACAACCCGGGTATCTCGACGAGACGGACCACAAGGAGTTCGAGTACCAGTTGGCTGACGAGGGGGCGAAATCCGGTGACGTGTTCGACGCGATCAACTGGTTGATGTTCTCGTGTGACGGCAGCACCTCGCTGTTTCGAATCGCGAAACGGTCCGGCGTGTCGGTTCGAACGCTCCACCGCGCAGCGAGCGAACTCGTCGACGCAGAACTGCTGGAGGCTTCTGCATGAAACTGATTCTGTTCTCGGGAAGCCACGCGCGCCACGTCTACGTACATCAGCAGGTTATCGACTCCGACGTACTGGAGGTCGGAGGTGTCGTCTCGATGCGACGAGAGGACACCCTCCCGGACCCACCCTCCGGATGGCCGGAGCACGACAGGGAACTGTTCACTCACCACTTCGAGCGACGCGAGACGGTCGAACGGGCCACGTACGGCGACAGGTCCCCGACGGCGTACGAGGACGTTGCCCCGACGCTGTTCGTCGACAGGGACGAACTCAACTCGGAGCGCGTTGCGGAGTTCGTGCGGGACGTCGATGCTGACGCCTGCCTCATCTTCGGCACCGGACTCGTCTTAGAGCCCGTCCTATCCGAACTTCCGGACTGGCGCCTCAACTTCCACCTCGGACTGTCGCCGTGGTACAAGGGCTCGGCGACGCTGTTCTGGCCGTTCTACAATCTCCAGCCACAGTTCGCGGGCGGAACGCTCCATCAGATCATCCCGGAACCGGATGCCGGGGGGATCATCCATCACTCGGTGCCGGAACTGAAACGGGGCCGAGGTGTCCACGAGACGGCGGCGGATGTCGTTGTCCGGTTCGCCGAAGAGACGGTGACGATTCTGGAGTACTTGGCCGAACAGGGGACGCTCCCGGTCGAGGAGCAAACGAGAACTGGAAAACTCTTCCTGTCCAGCGACTTCGAGCCACACCACCTCCGTGTGATCTACGACCTGTACGACAACGACATCGTCGACGAGTACCTCGACGGCAACCTGGGGGACAAACAGCCGAGCCTGACCGACGTATTCGAAAAAATCGACGCGAGCAACCCCCGATAACTCACGGACGACTTGGCTCCGTCGTGAGGACGACGTCGCTGCTCGCTCGGTACCTGCGACGCCGAGTCACGGTCTTACCGAGCGCACGGACCGCTCACTCGCAGGGCGACTTCGTCGCGGTCGAACTAGCGTGTGAATAGTTCCGGACTTCTCGCCCGACGTCACGCCTCTGGCGTTCTGAGGAGGAACTCGACGTCGACGGTGTCGTTGTCGTACTCGTCGGTCTGATACTCGAAGAACTCCTTCTCGACCAGTTCGAGGTCGAACCGTTCCAGATACAGGGAGGGGAAATCCGTCTTCCAGAGCAGTTCGTCGTGACCGCGGTACTGGACCTCGGTGTACTCCTCGGCGAAGTACTCGTACCCGTACACCCACTCCGACGTACAACGGACGACCTCGTCGAGTACGGTCTCGATTCGTTCGGGCGGGATGTGTATGAGGACGACAGAGGTAAACACCAGATCGAAGAAGTCGTCTTTGAACGGAATGTCGTCGGCACTCCCCTCGATGATGTTCAGTTCGGGCCTGGTTCGATGAGCCTTCTGAACGGCGTTCTTCTGTATGTCTATCCCGTACAGGTTCTCGAATCCGATCGATTCGAGACATTTGAGCTGCGTTCCGATGTTCGTGCCCACCTCCAGGATCCTGGCGTCTCGGTCGACGCTGCCGAGAAAACGCTCCATCCGCTCCGTTCGACTCACGCCGAACCGCTGTTCGGATATCTCGTTGGCCTCTTGGACGGAGAGGTCGTTTCGCTCGGTGTACTCCTCCCCGAACTCACCGTCCCACAGGTCCTCTGGGTCGCGTTCCATAGGTCATCAGCTAAGGCGTGCACAATATAAATGTCGGTCTCGTGGGTGAGCGGTCCGTCCACGAAACACCACCGGATTCGCTTCGTTTGCTGTGAGCGAAGCCGGGGGAAACGACGGGCGCGCCCACGACCCACTCGAAACCGTGAACGACAACCGTTAGGAGCAGTCGAACGGTAATGTCGCTGTATGAACGTCGTCGCAGTAATTCAGGCCCGGATGGGTTCGAGCCGGCTTCCCGGTAAAGTGATGTTACCGCTGGATGGACGACACGTCCTGGAACACGTCGTCCGACGGACCGCCGCGGCTACGTCTATCGACGAAGTCGTCGTCGCGACGTCGGAGAACGGCGCCGACGACATCATCGCGCGGTACGCCGAGCGGGCTGGCGCGACTGTGTTCCGGGGGAGCGAGACGGACGTACTCGACAGGATGTACCACGCAGCGAAGGGTGCCGAAGCCGATGTCGTCGTGCGCATCACGGCGGACTGCCCGCTCATCCCCCGGAGGTAATCGATTCGGCGGTGGCTCGGCTCGTCGAGAGCGGTGGAGACTACTGTGCGAACAAGTTCGAGCGAACGTTTCCGCGTGGCTTCGACGTCGAGGTGTTCACCATGGAGAGCTTCGAGCGGGTGTATCAGGAATCGACCGAACCACATCACCGAGAGCACGTGACACCGTACTATCGGGAGAACCCACAGGAGTTCGAGACCGTCTCCCTGACGGCAGACCAGGTCTTCGACGAGCCGTACATGCGAGACCGGGGAGAGCTCCGGATCACCCTCGACGAAGCGGACGACTACGAACTCTTTCGGCGGATATACGCACAGGTCGAGTACGACGACATCCTTCCGGTTGACGCGGCGATCAAACTGATAGACGACGAAGACCTCCAGCGACTCAACGCCCACGTCAAACAGAAGAACGTGAAGTAGACCGGCTCAGCCTGCTGTGAATCGGTCTTCGCCGAGAAGTCGTCTCGTCGAGGGACGGGCCCGTACTGCGGTCGGGCGGGGTGAGCGTCCGCACTCGTCACGCGCGAGGAACCGTCGACATACGCCGGGTGGGCCCCTCGTTCGCGGGGTTCTACTCGGTGGTTTTATCGAGTTGAGCAGTACAGCAACACGTATGGACGAACGAGAATCAGTCCGTATCGGCGACCGGGAACTCGGCCATCGGGACGATACGTACGTGATCGCCGAGATCGGAGCGAACTTCGATGGCTCGAAGCGACGGGCGAAGAAACTCATCGAACTGGCCGCCGAGTGCGGCGCCGACGCGGCCAAGTTCCAGGCGTTCAAAGCGGACAAGATCCTCTCCAAACAGGGGTTCGACGGGCTGAAGGAGGGATTTCAACAGGAGTGGGACAAACCGGTGTACGAGGTGTACCGGGACGCCGAACTCCCCCGGGAGTGGATACCCGAACTGGCGGACCACTGTGAGAACGCCGACATCGATTTTCTCTGCACCCCATACGACAAGGAAGCCGTCGACGTTCTCGACGAGTTCGTCTCCGTGTACAAGATCGGCTCCGGCGACATAACCTGGCTCGACTACCTCGAATACACGGCCGAGAAGGGCAAGCCGATCATCCTCTCGACGGGCGCGAGCACGCTCGGAGAGATCGAAGAGGCCGTCAGAGCCGTTCGGTCGACGGGAAACTCCGAGATCATCATCCTACAGTGTGTGACCAACTACCCCTCGAAAGCCGAGTCGTCGCACATCCGTGCGATGGAAGGGCTGAGAGACTCGTTCGGCGTCCCCGTGGGATACTCGGATCACACGCCGGGACTGGGTGTCTCTCTGGGCGCGGTCAGCCGTGGGGGGTGCGTCATCGAGAAACACTTCACTGACGACAGCACCAGGGACGGACCGGACCATCCGCACTCACTCACTCCCGACGAGTTCGGCACCCTGGTCACCGAGGTCAGACGGATCAACGACGCGTTGGGCGAGACGACGAAGCGGGTGTACGAAGAGGAAGAGACGCCCGCAGTGCTTCAGCGTCGGTCACTCAGGGCCGCCGCGGATATCGAGGCCGGCGAGGAGATCACGGAACGAAAACTGACCGCCCTCCGCCCCGCCCCGAGGACGCGCTGACACCGCGTTACAAGGACGTGGTCGTCGGCCGGGAAGCGAGACGCGATATCGAACGGGGCCACGCGATCACGTGGGAAGACGTCTGAGACGGACGTCCCCGTGAGAGCCCTACGAGTAGTCACACCGGTCGCTCGGAGCCGACACGAAGACGGCCAGGCCAGGGCGCACGCGAGTTCTCGCTCGAAGGTGACGTGTCCACTGCGACGGCCACCCTGCCGTCCGGGGTGCGTCGCGGTGGCGTCGATCACGACTGCAGCCACTCGCGGAGTTCCCCGATACCCTCTTCGAGCGACACCTCGGGGGTCCACCCGAGGAGTTCCTCCGCTTTCGTCGGGTCACACAGGAGTTTCTGGACCTCGCTTTGGGGGTGGTGGTGCTCGACGTTCCGGATCTCGGTCCCCGGCGAGGCGACGACCCGGGCCAGGTCGTTGATGCTGATATCGCGGCCCGTTCCCGCGTTGATGACCTCACCGACTGCCGCGTCCGAGAAGGTCGCCTCGACGATGAACCGGGCACAGTCGGTCACGTACAGCAAGTCGCGGGTCTGCGTGCCGTCGCCGAACACCTTCAGATCCTCGCCGGCGAGGTCGCGGCTCGTGAAGATGGAGACGACCCCGCCGGCCATTCCCGTCTTCTGGAAGGGGCCGTACGTGTTGAACGGGCGAAGGATCGTCACGGGGAGGTCGTACCCGTGATAGTACGACTCGGCGAGGTTCTCCGCGGCGAGCTTCGAGCCTGCGTACGGCGAGGCCGGCTTCACCGGGTGCTCTTCGTCGATTCCCTCGCTCGTATCCGCCATGTCGTACACCATGCAGGTGCCCACGAGGCCGAGGCGGACGTCGTCAGCACGGCACGCTTCGAGCACCACCTGTGTCCCCCTGACGTTCGTTTCGAAGTGCGACTGTGGGTCGTCGAGGCTCTCTTGAACGTCGATTTCGGCCGCGAGGTGGATACAGGCGTCGACGTCGGCGTCGAAGAGCGCGTCGACGTCCCCCCGCTCCCGGACGCTCCCCACGAGCAGTTCGAAGTCCGGGTCGTCGACGAAGGCGGCGACGTTCTCCCGTGACCCGTTGGAGAGGTCGTCCAGTCCTCGTACCACGTGGCCTCGGTCGAGGAGTTCAGCGACGACCCAACGCCCGATGAAGCCCCCGGCGCCGGTCACGGCGACCGTCTTCGGATCGCTCATTCGTCCACCTCTAGCACGCCGGTCTGTTCGAGGAACGAAGCGATCTCCCCGGGCGAGAGGACCGCTGCCTCCTCCGTCGACTGGACGACGTCAGTGGCCTCGGTGAACCCCGCGAGCCCGTCGTGTTCGAGGTACCCGTCCTGGTCCGTCGTTTCGGGGAGAACGGCGTAGAGCGACTCCGTCTCGACGGTTCGTTGCTTCTCGCGTCCGGTCATCATCTCCTCGTGAAACGTCTCACCGAGCCGCGGACCGGTGAGTTCGACTTCGACAGCACCGGGGTCGTGTCCGAACCTCGGGGCGAGTTCGTCGATGAGGACCCTCGCCAGGTCCTCGATACGGATCGCTGGCATCTTCTTCATGAATATCTCGCCGCCCTCCGTGTGGGTCATCGCGGCGGTCACGAGGTCGTACACGTCGTCGAAGGTGAGAAAGAACCGCCGCATCCGGCGGTCGGTGAGCGTCACGGGTCCTCCCTCGCGGATCTGCTCACGGAAGTGGGGGATGACGGAGCCGGAGGAGTCGACGACGTTTCCGAACCGCACCGAGGCGAGGCGGAGATCGGACCGCCCAGCGTGCTTGTTGCCGGCCGTGATGAGCTTCTCGCCGAGGAGCTTCGTGGTCCCCATCGTGTTGGCCGGGTTGACCGCCTTGTCGCTGCTCGTGAACACCATCCGCTCGACTGTCGTGTCGATGGCGGCGTCGATGACGTTCTGTATCCCCAGGACGTTCGTCTTGATCGCCTCGAACGGGTTGTACTCGCAGACGTCGACGTGTTTCATCGCTGCAGTGTGGACGACGACGTCGATGTCTTCGAGGGCGCGGTCGAGGCGGTCGCGGTCTCGGATGTCTCCCGAGAGGAACCGACACCGGTCGTCGTCGAGGGTCGAGGCGAGACGAGAGAGGTTGGGTTCGTTGTTGTCGAGTATCCGAAGGACGTTCAGATCAGAGTCGAGCAGGCGTACGGAGAGCTCCCGACCGACGGAGCCGCCACCGCCGGTCAACAACACGTTCTTGTCCGAGAGCATCGTGGGCCGACTACGCCGATACGACAGTTGAAGTTGGCGGTTGTGAGAGTGTGGTTGCGAGCCGTTCGCTCACTCCACCGTCACGCTCTTCGCGAGGTTTCGCGGCTTGTCGATCGACCGTCCCTTCAGCTTCGCCACGTGGTACGCGAACAACTGGAAGCAGACGTTCGCGATGAGCGGCGAGAGGGCGCCCAGTTCGGGCATGTCGAAGGTGACGTCGAGGAACTTCTCGGCGTCGCGGAGGGAGGTACATCCGAGGACGGGCGCGCCGCGCGATTCGACCTCCTTCACGTTGTTGAGCGTCGCCTCGGGGCTCGACCCCTGCGTGAGGACCGCGAGTACCGGTGACTTGGGTGTGACGAGCGCGAGCGGGCCGTGCTTCAACTCGCCCGCGGCGAAGCCCTCGGCGTGGACGTACGCGATCTCCTTCAGTTTGAGCGCGCCCTCCAGCGCGACCGGGTAGCCCAGCTTTCGACCGATGAAGAAGAACGCCTCGCCGTCGGCGTACTCGGTCGCGGCCTCCTTGAACGCCGCCTCCTCGTCGAGCACCTTCTGGACCGCGCCCGGAAGCTGCCGGACGTGTCCGAGGAACTCGATGGCGTCCGTCGTCGACAGCTCACCGCGGGCGCGGGCGAACGCGACCGAGAGGAGCGCGAGCGTCGCGACCTGCGAGACGAACGTCTTCGTGGCCGCGACGCCGATTTCGGGGCCGGCGCGGATGAACACCGTCTCGTCGGCCTCGCGGGTCACGGTGCTGCCGAGCGTGTTCGTCACGGCGAGGCTCCGCGCGCCGGCCCGTTTCGCCCGGCGGAGCGCCGAGAGGGTGTCGGCGGTCTCGCCGCTCTGGGTCACCGGGACGACGAGCGTCCGCCAGGGGTCACGCCCGCCGTCGAACTCGTACTCGCTGGCGATTTCGGCGGAGGCGCGGACGTCGGCCAGTGACTCGACGAGCTGTGCGGCGTACAGCCCCGCGTGGTAGGAGGTCCCGCAGGCGACGAACGTCACCTCCTCCAGCGAGTTGAGGTACTCCTTCGGGAGGTCGATGTCGAGGTCGACCTCTCCGTTGAGTTCGTCGATCCGCCCCGAGAGGGTCTGGCGGAGGGCCGTGGGCTGCTCGTGGATCTCCTTGAGCATGTAGTGTTCGTAGCCGCTCTTCTCGGCGGCCTCGGCCTCCCACTCGACGTGCTCGCGGGGGCGCTCGACGACCTCGCCGCCGTTGCGGATTTCGACGCCGCCGTTCGAGAGGACGGCGACGTCGCCGTCTTCGACGTACGTCACCTCGCGGGTGTGTTCGAGGAAGGCGGTGACGTCGCTGGCGATGAACGCGCCCCGCTCCCCGTGGCCGATGACGAGCGGGCTGTCCTGCCGCGCGGCGACGATGCCGTCGAACTCGGTGCTGACGATGCCGAGCGCGAACGTCCCCTCGAGTCGTTCGAGGGTCCGGTCGACGGCCGTCGGCAGGTCGTCACCCTCCGCGAGGTACTCCTCGATGAGGTGCGGGACGACCTCCGTGTCCGTCTCCGAGGTGAACGGGTGGTCAGAGAGCTCCTCGCGGAGGCTGTCGTAGTTCTCGATGATGCCGTTGTGGACGACCGCAACGGTGCCCGTACAGTCGGTGTGTGGGTGCGCGTTCGCGTCCGTCGGTTCGCCGTGCGTGCTCCAGCGCGTGTGGCCGATGCCGACGACCGAGTCGTCGTCCTCGGGGAGCGAGAGGTCCTTGATGCGCCCCGCCTGCTTGAACAGGCGGAGCCCCTCGTGACCGCGGAGTGCGACCCCGACGGAGTCGTAGCCGCGGTACTCGAGGTTCTCCAGTCCGGTCCGGAGAACCGGCAGTGCCCGGTCCTCGCCCGCGTATCCGATGATTCCACACATGATTATCCCCTCCTGATGGTCGCGCCGTCCTCGACGTGGCCGTCGAGGGTCGTTCCCTCGTGGACGGTCGCGTCGTTGCCGATGATGGTACCCGGAGCCAGGGTGACGCCGCCGCCGATGTCGACGTTGTCACCGATGAGCGCGCCCAGGCGGGCCGATTCGTACAGTTCGCCGGCGAGGGCGACGGTGGCGTCCCCGCCGGAGGCGGTAGCGTTCGCGCCGACGACGCTGTTGGAGCCGACGATGCAGTCGTGCAACACCGCGCCGGCCTCGACGGTTGCGTCCGGGAGAACGACCGTGTTCGAGATGACGGCGTTGGCACCGATTTCGGCGTTCGCGCCGAGACTCGTCCCCGCGAGGAGCGTCGCGTTCGGGTGAACGTGGACGTCCTCGTCGATGTCGACCGGTCCGGCGATGGTGGCGGAGCCGTGGACGACGGCGGCGGTGTCGACGTGACTGCCCGTCTCGTCGAGGACGCTGCTGTTCACCGAGAGGAGGTTCCACGGGACCGAGACGTCGAGCCAGCGGCCGCCGTACCGGACGGCCTGGACCGAGCCCTCCGCGGCGAGGGTGTCGAGCGCGGCCGTGATGGGGGACTCGCCGACGGTATCGGTCTCCCTGATGGCGTCGAAGACGCTCGGCGTGAACTTGTAGACGCCCGCGTTGATGAGGTCGCTCGTCAGTGTCCGGCCCGTGGGCTTTTCGTCGACCGAGACGACCCGGTCGCCGTCGAGGCTGACGACGCCGTACGCGCTCGGCGTCTCCGAACGCCTGATGGCGACGGCGGGTGCCGGCGTCGCGTCGTCGGCGATGTGCGAGACGAGCGAGCTGTCGATGATGCGGTCGCCGTTCAGAACGATGAACTCGCCGTCGATGTACGGCTCGGCCTGGGCGACCGCGTGGCCGGTACCGAGCTGTTTCTCCTGGACGGCGTAGGTGATGTCGACCTCCCAGTCGTTGCCGTCGCCGAAGTGGCTCTGTATCCGCTCGCGTTTGTATCCAACGACGAGGATCACGTCTTCGATCCCCGCGTCGGCGACCGCTTCGAGGACGTACTCGAGGAGCGGTCGGTTGGCAATGGGGACCATTGGTTTCGGTCTCGTGCGGGTGAGGGGTCTGAGACGCATCCCCTCCCCAGCAGCGAGAATGACTGCATACATACTCTCTTCCAGATGGGTCTGACGTCCTTGTATATTCTCCGCCTACCACAACATCGACCAGTTAACCGACTGTTTATCGGCCACAGCGGCGGCCCGGAAGCGGCGAGAACGGAAGTGTTATTTAAACCATCCCCGTTAGCGCCGATGATGCCACAGCGTGACGACGTCTGCGTCCTCGTGCCGACGCTCGACGAGGCAGAGACCATCGGCGATGTCGTCCGTGGCTACCGCGAGGAGGGGTTCGAGACCGTCCTCGTCGTCGACGGCGGCTCGACGGACCGGACCGAAGAAGTCGCCACCGAGGCGGGCGCACGCGTCGTCACGCAGTCGGGAACCGGCAAAGGACAGGCCGTCCGGGAAGCCGTCTCAGAACACATCTCGGCTCCGTACGTCCTCATGGTCGACGGCGACGGGACGTACCTGCCGTCGGACGCCGAGGCGATGCTCCGCCCTCTCGACGAGGGGTACGAACACGTCATCGGCGACCGCTTCGCCGACATGCACGACGGGGCGATGACGCGGCTCAACCGCGTCGGGAACCGGCTGTTCAACCGCGCCTTCGCGTTCATCCACGGGACCGACTTCGGCGACATCCTCTCGGGGTACCGGGCCTTCTCGCGCGCGTCGTTCGAGCGGATGACGCTCGCCGCGCAGGGGTTCGGCATCGAGACGGAGATGGCCGTCGAGTGCGCGAAACACCGGATCGACACCGCTGTCGTCCCCATCACCTACCTCCCGCGCCCGTCGGGGTCGAACACGAACCTCAGCCCGCTCCGCGACGGGAGCATCATCCTCCTCGAACTGTACCGCCGGGCGAAGACGAACAACCCCCTCTTTTACTTCGGCAGCGTCGGCTTCGTCTCGACCGCCATCGGCCTCGGCATCGCCATCTGGGTCGGCGTCGAGTGGGTCACCCGAAGTATCTCCCACGAGGTGATGGCGGTCGTCGCCGCCTCGGGCATTCTCTTCGGCGTCCAGTTGCTGATGTTCGGCGTGCTCTCGGACCTCATCTTCTCGCTTCACAGGGAACAGATGCGGCGGCTCGACCGGCTCGAAGACGAGCGCGCGAACGAGTGAGGGTGAGCGAGCGACCCGGTGGGACGCACACGACGCCGCGCGAACACACCGCCGAAGCGGGATCAGAACGGGAGGAGGCCGCGGAGTCTGCCGACGAGGCTGTTCGACGCGGCGGCGCGGTACTCTTCGAACACCGGGTGGAGCGCGTCGAGCAGGTCGCGCTTCGACTCGAACCGTCGTTTGGGGGTCTTCTCGAGGACCTCGGACAGCGCGACGGTACCGCCCGAAGCGTCGTACGACACCTGCACGTCACCGACCGCCTGGACGACCTCCTCGGCGGTGGCGGGGTAGTCGATTCGGTCGTCGAGGTGGGGTTCGAGCGCCGCGATGCCGAACTCGATGTGGTCGGCGTCGGACCCGTCCTGCTGTGGTGGCCTGACTCCCATTGTCGTCGAGTACGAGGTCATCGGTTGAAAAACTCCCGAAGGCGCTCGAACCGTCCGGGATTCCGGACGATTCGACGGCGGGACGGACCGCTTCTGGACGCTTACGGAGCGTCAGAGCGACTCACCCGTCCGCGCTCGCCGTTCGGCTGCTGTCGCTGCGCACCGGGGAACGACCGCCGCGTCGAAGTCCACAAGGTGTAACTCGCGTCGACCCGTCCCCCCGACGATGACGGACTACACGACGGTTTCGATCCCGAAGGACCTCGCCGAGCGCGTCGAAGAGACCATCGAGGGGACGAGCTTCTCGTCGACGAGCGACCTCGTGCGGTTCCTGCTCCGGAGCATCGTCATCCAGCACCAGCGGACCGGGGAACTGACCGAGGCCGAGTTCGAGGAGATCACCGACCAGCTCGCCGACCTCGGATATCTCGAGTAGGCGTTCTCCTCGCTCGCGCTCTCACAGTGAGGCGTCGCCGAGCGACTCCTCCGGCGGTTCGGCGTCCACCTCTTCGAGCGCGAGGCGGGACCCGGAGCGGTCGTAGGCCCGGACCTCCGTGCGGTCCCACGGCGGGACGGCGACGATGACCGCCGCCGCGAAGTCGTCGCGTTTCGTCGGTTCGCGCGGTCCCTGGGGGTGGGCGTGAAAGCGTGCACGGCCGCGCCCCGCAGGCGTCGAGAGGTCGAGGCCGAACACCGCGGTGACAGAGCGGCCCGCGTCGGGGAGGTAAAAGTGCGTCAGGACGGGCGTGTCGGCGTCGAGACCGAGGTCCGCGTCGAACGCGCCGGCCCGCGTCGGCGCCAGGACGACGCTGAGCGCGTCGGGTTCGGCGTCCGCGCTCATGTCGAGGAGGACATCGAGGAGCGCACTCGTGACGTACAGCGGCTGGCGGTCGTCGCCGTGTCTCGTGGCCTCGGTCGAGTGCTGACCCACGTCGTTCACGTGCGCTGTAGGCGCTCTGACGCGAAAAAGTGTGTCGAACCCCGAGAGACGGCGACTGAACGTCGACGCGCCGAAATCAGAGGAGATTCCGGAACGCCTTGGCGTAGGCGGCCGGCAGACGTGCCCGGGCGTTGTCGAGCGCGTCGAGGAGGGCCGTGCTGGCGTCGTCGAACACACCGGCCCCGTGGCCGACGAGCACCCGCTCCGGTTCGAGCCCACGGAACGCTCGCTTCGGTGGCGACGGCCGGAGCATCGGGTGGACGCCGAGTCGCTCGCCCGGCGCACAGAAGTACTCGGCCGTGCCGACCGCCTCCGGGACGACGAGCGTCCCCGAGTCGTCGTGGTAGAGCGCCGCTTCCTGCCAGGAGGGAAACGACCGGTCGACGACTTTCAGCACGCGGTAGCCGGTGTCGGCCAGTTCGCGGCCGACGCGTTCGACCGGGGCGTCGAGGTCCGACGCGACCCCGCTCATCCAGTCGGGGACGTACACCGGGGCGTCGTGCCGACGGGCGATTGCGGCCGCATCGCGTTTGTGCCGGTCGAGACAGACGACGACGCCAGCGACGTCTCCGACGCTCGCGATGAGGTCGTCGACCCCGGGCGCGTCCACCGGGTCGACGACCCACGCCTCGACGTCTCCGGACTGCGTTCGGTTGTCCGCGGAGCTTCGCTCCGCGCTGCCAGCCGCCAGGACGTGGCTGGCCCGCTGCATCCCCTCGTCGGGGTGCGCGAGCCAGCCGACGCCACCGTCCCACCGGTCGATCTCCTGCAGTCGCGGCGTTCCGCTACCCTTCATCGGCATAGTCGTGGTCAAGGGTCGGACGCGTTTAAAAAGCCCGGCCGCAGTCGGGGACGGCGCCGCGGTCGGATGCACGCGGAGCGGTCGGTGGGCGACGGGTACGACCGACAGTATAACCCGCCGGGTCACGAACACCACCCGATGCTCTCTGCGCTCACGCACCTCGCGCTCGAAGTGAAGTACCTCGACCGGGCTCGCGACTTCTACACCGAGCATCTCGACCTGGAACCGGTCGCGGAAGGAGAGCGCGAGGTCGTCCTCGAAGTCGGCGAGACGGCGCTCGTCCTCCGACGGCCGGACGGTGTTCCGCGCGGCGGCCTCCACGTCCACTACGCGTTCGCGACGGGCGCTGACGCCTACGAGACGTGGGAGGCGCGGCTCTCGTCGCTGCCGACGGTCGCGTTCGACTTCGGTGGGTCGCGGTCGCTGTACGTCGACGACCCCGACGACCACTGCGTGGAGGTCGGGACGGTCGCGGAGGCGGACACGGACGACCTCGTCGGCGTCTTCGAACTCGTGCTCGAAGTCGAGTCGCTCGGCGACGCCGTCGCTCGGTATCGGGCGCTCGGGTTCGAGGTCGTCGACCGCGGCGACGACCGGCGGCGGGTGCGACTCCGCGGGCCGATGGACCTCGAACTCTGGGAGCCACAGCTGGGGATCGCCGACGCGCGCGGCGGCGTCCACGTCGACGCCGGATTCGCCACGACGGACCCCGCCGCCGCTGCCGAGGCGGTCGCTCCCGACGCTCCGGTCGAACAGGTCGACGGCGGAGTCAGAGTGAGAGAGGCCGACGGACACGTCCTGACGTTCGTCGAGGAGTCACGCTGATCGCCCGTCGCGAGGAAAGCGTAACTCCGTCGCGCGAGTAGGGCGTGTATGACTTACCGCACTGTCCGCGTCGACGACCTAGACGACGCACCGAGCCCCGCCAGCGAGAAGAAGGAACTCGACGAGGCACTCGGCGTCGAGGCGTTCGGCCTCAACGTCTACACGGTCGAATCGGGCGAGCGCGTCCCGTGGGGGTTTCACCGCCACCCGCGACACGAGGAGGTGTTCTACGTGCTCGAAGGGGAACTGACGGTCGATACGGCCGACGAGCCGTTGACTATCGAGGCGGGCGAGGCGCTCTTCGTCCCACCCGAACACCCGAACCGCGCGCACAACACCGGGGAGGAGGCGGTCCGTCTCGTCGCGGTGGGCGCACCGAAGGGAACCGACGAGGCCGTCATCGAGGAGCACTGTCCGGCGTGTGGGGAGGAGACAGAGCGCCGCGGCGAGCGGGTCGACGGCGGGGATACGGTTGTGCTCTTCTGCACCGAGTGTGGTGTCGAGACCGACCGGTTCGGACGTGAGTCCTGAAGGGGCGAACGGACGACACGAGAGGCGGAAAGACGACGGGAGGCGAACGACGGACGGCGTGTCGTCACGTCGCGACCCGTCCGTCGGCGGGAGTCAGCGCACAGAGGCGGTGGCCGCGCTCTCGTACAAGAAGTTCGGGCTGACACGACACCGGGAGCGCGAGCGGGTGAGTGAGTGAGGAGGGGGAGAGTCGAGAGGCGCCGGGAGCGAGGGAGGCTAAGTCGTCGAGGAACGCCGGACTCAGGAGAGGCGGTCGGTGTCGATCCGGACACCCGGCGGGGCGACGACGAGGAACTTCCGGAAGTGCATCAGTTCGCCGCCCATGTCCCGGATGTCGCGGGCGAACCCCGCGGCGAGGCGGTTGAGGTCTCCCTCGATGGCGAGAAAGAGCACGCTCCCGCTCTCGACGGCGGCGATCCACTCCTCGGGGGCGTCGACCCGTCGAGGACTCCCAGAACCACGTTCCCCTCGATGTCGTCCGTGTCGAGGTACTCCTCGGCGCCGCGGAGGTCGAGGTCGAAGTCGGCCATATCCGTCGGTTGCGGCCGCACGAGAAAAACGTTCTGTCGGCGTCTGACGAGGTCCGTCGTCGCCGTGTCCCGGTCGTGCGCTCGGCGCTCGCCGCCCGACCCGCTCGAATAGACGAACGTCCAGTCGGCCGGCGCGCGCGAGCACTCGAGAATAAATTACAGAATATTATAGTGAAAAATTACGCTTCCAGCGGTTTCGTCCGACTGTCTCCTCTCCCCCTGGAGATTGTATCATATTAAGCTCTGAGTCGTGTACTAGGCCGTTTACGTCGTGTGGTTCGACGGATCCGACGGTCGACAGCGGCGGGGTGGTAGCGCCGAAACGGGAGGGCCGGAGAGACACCTTTATATGTGGGCGAGATATGTACACGACTACAATGTCCAACAACATGGACGTGGAGGACACTTCGTCGGGATCCCCGGCGGGTCGAGTTCTTCCAGGGCACACTGGAAACCACATCTGAGATCGAGACGGTACGGATTTTCGACACGACGCTCCGCGACGGTGAGCAGTCGCCACGCACTTCGTTCTCGTACGACGAGAAACGCGAGATAGCGGCGCTGCTCGACGCGATGGGGACGCACGTCATCGAGGCGGGCTTCCCCGTGAACTCGGACGCCGAGTTCGAGGCAGTCAGAGACATCGCGGACGCCTCGCGGACGACGACGTGTGGGTTGGCCCGCGTCGTCGACAAGGACGTCGAGGCGGCACTGGACTCCGGTGTCGACATGGTGCACGTGTTCGTGTCCACCAGCGACGTCCAGTTGCAGGACTCGATGCACGCCTCCCGCGAGGAGGCCGTCGAGCGCGCCGTCAAGAGCGTCCGACGCGTCAAAGACGCCGGCGTGGAGTGCATGTTCTCGCCGATGGACGCCACCCGGACGGAGAAGGCGTTCCTCTTCGAGGTCATCGAGGCCGTGTCGCAAGAAGACGTCGACTGGATCAACATCCCCGACACCTGTGGGGTCTGTACGCCGACCCGGATGGCGAACCTCATCGGCGAGATCGTCGAGGTCACCGACGCTAGCATCGACGTGCACGCGCACGACGACTTCGGCCTCGCCACCGCGAACGCGATGGCCGGGTTCGAAGCCGGCGCGACGCAGGCGCAGGTGTCGGTGAACGGCATCGGCGAGCGCGCGGGCAACGCCGCGTACGAGGAGGTCGTCATGTCCGCGGAGTCCCTCTATGGAGTGGACACCGGCATCGAGACCCAGCGCATCACGGAACTGTCCAGAGTCGTCGAGGCGGCCAGCGACATCCCGGTGCCGCAGAACAAGCCCGTCGTCGGACGCAACGCCTTCTCCCACGAGAGCGGCATCCACGCCGCGGGCGTGCTGGAGAACGCGAGCACGTTCGAGCCGGGCGTGATGACCCCCGAGATGGT
Source organism: Salinigranum rubrum (assembly GCF_002906575.1). Classification (NCBI taxonomy): domain Archaea; kingdom Methanobacteriati; phylum Methanobacteriota; class Halobacteria; order Halobacteriales; family Haloferacaceae; genus Salinigranum; species Salinigranum rubrum. Next base: position 1,860,881 of record NZ_CP026309.1, on the reverse strand, counting down.
CGGCGCCTCCCGGGAGTTCGTCCTCGGCAAGCACACGGGCACCCACTCCGTCCGCAAGCGCCTCTCGGACGCGGGCTACGAGCCGACGGACGCCCAGGTGAGAGAGATCACCCGGCGCGTCAAAGACTACGGCGCGGAGAAACAGCGCGTCACGATGACCGAGTTGGAGCGGTTCGCCGACGAAGTCGGCGTCGACCACGTCGACGAGGAAGAAGAGGAGGTCAGAGCGTAGGATGACCGCCTCCCGTTCGCGCAGCATCGCGAGCGGCAGGTCCGTCACGGCGGACCGACGCGGACTCGCGAGAGAGCGACACCGAGCCCCTGACCGCCCGGTCGCGGGTGGGACGCCGGGACGCTCACGAAAGGGTTTTATGAGACGAGCGTATCTCACCCGGTACGATGAGACGCTGTCCCACCCGCTGCGACGCCCCCCGGTCGGGCACGGACAGTGTCGCCGCCGTCCGGTCGATTGTAGGGGCTGTCTAGCCCCTCACCCCTCATTCTCCGCGTCGACCGTCCAGTCCCGAACCGACCACCGAGTGCAGCGACCCCCACTACCACACACATGAGCGAACGTGCGACACCGACACCCGAAGCGGACGACTCCACGTCGGAGTCGGCCGAGGCGGGAGAACAGCCACGAACGGACGAACAGCGAACCGAAGCCGAGGTCGAAGAGCGACCGGTCACGACCGGCGCGTCGTCGGTCGTCCGCGCTCTCGAGAACGCGGGCGTCGAGGCGGCGTTCGGCGTGCAGGGCGGCGCCATCATGCCCGTCTACGACGCGCTGTACGACTCGTCGATCAGGCACGTGATGATGGCTCACGAGCAGGGCGCGTCGCACGCGGCGGACGCGTACGGCGTCGTCAAGGGCGAACCGGGCGTCTGCCTCGCCACGTCGGGGCCGGGCGCGACCAACCTCGTCACCGGCCTCGCGGACGCGAACATGGACTCCGACGCCGTCCTCGCGCTCACCGGCCAGGTGCCGAGCGACATGGTCGGCTCCGACGCGTTCCAGGAGACCGACACCATCGGCGTCACCTCGCCGGTGACGAAGCACAACTACTTCGCCGGCGACGCCGACACCGTCGGCGACACCGTCGGCGAGGCGTTCGCCCTCGCCGGTATGGGTCGGCCGGGGCCGACGCTCGTCGACCTCCCGAAGGACATCACGCAGGCCGAGACGGGCCGCGACCCCGGCCCGGCGCGTCCGCCGAAGACGTACAACCCGCAGATGGAGGCGGACACCCAGGACGTGAAGGTCGCGGCGCGCGCCATCGAGAACGCCGAGAAGCCCGTCCTGCTGTTCGGCGGCGGCGTCATCAAGGCCAACGCGACCGAGACCGCCCGAAAGTTCGCCATCGACCACGGCATCCCCGTGGTGACGACGATGCCCGGTATCGGGAGCTTCCCCGAGGACCACGACCTCTGTCTGTCGTGGGCCGGGATGCACGGGACCGGCTACGCGAACATGGCCATCACCCACACCGACCTCCTCATCGCGGTCGGGACGCGGTTCGACGACCGTCTCACCGGTGGCGTCGACACGTTCGCGCCCGAGGCGGAAGTCGTCCACATCGACATCGACCCCGCCGAGATATCGAAGAACGTCCACGCGGACTACCCGCTCGTCGGCGACGCCGGTCGCGTCATCGACCAGGTCGACGCGCGCATGGAGCACTCGCCCGACGCCCGCGAGTGGCGCGAGCAGTGCATCCAGTGGAAAGAGGAGTACCCGATGGACTACGCGGCGCCGTCGGACGAACCCGTCAAGCCGCAGTTCGTCGTCGAGGCGTTCGACGAGGCCACCCCGGACGACACCATCGTCACCACGGGCGTGGGCCAGCACCAGATGTGGGCCTCCCAGTACTGGACCTACCGCGAGCCGCGGACGTGGGTCTCCTCGCACGGGCTGGGGACGATGGGCTACGGCCTCCCGGCCGCCATCGGCGCCCGCCTCGCCGCGGACCAGATGGGCGACGAGGACCGGACCGTGATCTGCTTCGACGGCGACGGCTCGTTCCTGATGACGATGCAGGAGCTCTCCGTGGCCGTGCGCGAGAACATGGACATCACCGTCGCCGTGTTGAACAACGAGTACATCGGGATGGTCCGCCAGTGGCAGGACGCCTTCTACGAGGGGCGCCGCATGGCCGCCGAGTACAACTGGTGTCCCGAGTTCGACCGGCTGGCCGAGGCCTTCGGGGCACGCGGCTGGCGAGTCGACGACTACGACCAGGTCGCAGAGGCCATCGAGGAGGCGCTGGCGTACGACGGGCCGAGCGTGATCGACTTCCACATCGACCCCGCGGAGAACGTCTACCCGATGGTCGCCTCGGGCGCGCCCAACGGGCTGTTCGCACTCTCGGAGGACCAGCTGTAACCATGAGTTCCGAACACACACCCGAGAACCAGGCGTCGAGAGCGGAGGACACGCACCGGCGCGGCCTGAAGGGGCCGTCGCCCGAGGAGCGCCCCCACCCCGAGGGACGGCGCAACTCCCAGGGCATCCGCATCGACCCCGAAGTCGAGGCCGAGCCCGAGGTGCGCGAGGCGGTGCTCTCCGCACTGGTGCTCAACGAGCCGGGCGTCCTCGCCCGCGCGTCCGGGCTCTTCGCCCGCCGCCAGTTCAACATCGAGTCGCTCACCGTCGGGACCACCCAGAACGAGGAGTACTCGCGCATCACGCTGGTGGTCAAAGAGCCCGAGCCGGGCATCGAACAGGCGAAGAAACAGCTGGAGAAGCTCGTGCCGGTCATCTCGGTGACCGAACTCACCGAGGACGCGGTTCGACGGGAGCTAGCGCTCATCAAGGTCGACGGCGACCACCCCGACCAGATCGCCGCCGTCGCGGACATGTACGACGGAACGGTCGTCGACGCGAGCGCCGAGGCCATCACCGTCGAGGTGACGGGCACCAACAAGACCATCGAGAACGCGCTGGACACGTTCGAGCGCTTCGGCGTCCGCGAAATCGTCCGCACGGGGACGGCCGCGCTCGAAGCGGGCGCGAACGCGACGGCGAAGCACTGGCCGGACGACTGACCCGCGGACGTACCGAAACGTAAAAACCACAGTTACCCACCTATCCATCCATGTCAGACGCAAACGCAGACACCGAGTTCACCATCGACGTCTACTACGACGACGACGCGGATCGCTCACAGATCGACGACAAGACGGTCGCCGTCCTCGGCTACGGCAGCCAGGGTCACGCCCACGCGCAGAACCTCGCCGACTCCGGGGTCGACGTGGTCGTCGGCCTCCGCGAGGACTCCTCGTCCCGAGACGCCGCCGAGTCGGACGGCCTCCGGGTCGCGACGCCGGTCGAGGCCGCCGCACAGGCGGACATCGTCTCCGTGCTCGTACCCGACACCGTCCAGCCGTCGGTGTTCGAGGACATCAAAGGGGAACTGGAGCCCGGAAACACCCTCCAGTTCGCCCACGGCTTCAACATCCACTACAACCAGATTCAGCCGCCAGAAGACGTCGACGTGACGATGATCGCGCCGAAGTCGCCGGGGCACCTCGTCCGCCGGAACTACGAGAACGGCGAGGGGACGCCCGGCCTGCTGGCGGTGTACCAGGACGCGACCGGCACGGCGAAGCAGGAGGCACTGGCGTACGCTCACGCCATCGGCTGCACCCGTGCGGGCGTCGTCGAAACGACGTTCAGAGAGGAGACCGAGACGGACCTCTTCGGCGAGCAGGCCGTCCTCTGTGGCGGCATCGCCTCGCTCATCAAGCAGGGCTACGAGACGCTCGTGGACGCGGGCTACTCGAAGGAGATGGCGTACTTCGAGTGCCTCAACGAGATGAAGCTCATCGTCGACCTGATGTACGAGGGCGGTCTCGGCGCGATGTGGGGTTCGGTCTCCGACACGGCCGAGTTCGGCGGCCTCACCCGCGGCGACCGCATCATCGACGAGCACGCCCGCGCGAACATGGAGGCGGTCCTCGAAGAGGTTCAGTCCGGGGAGTTCGCCCAGGAGTGGATCACGGAGAACCAGGCCAACCGGCCGAAGTACTGGCAACTCCGCGCCCAGGAGGAGAACCACGAAATCGAGGAGGTCGGCGCGCGCCTCCGCGGCCTGTTCGCGTGGGCCGAAGAGGACGAGGAGACCGAAGACGAGTCCGAGGACGAGCGGATCACACTGAGCGAGTAAGATGACACGGGAGATAAAAGACATCGAACACACGAACCCCCACACCGGGGAGGCCTTCGGCGCGAACGGGGGCGTCTTCACGCGGGGTCCCGCGGCCGCCGACGGCGGCACCGAGGGTGACGAGATGCGAAACGTCGAACACGAAGCGCCGGACGGCGACGGGGCGAACGAGGTCTGGGAACGCGGTCCCGAGACCGACGACGCGAGCACGGCCGCGGCCGACGGCGAGACCGACGAAGCCAAATCGCCCGGCGAAGTAAGCGTAGCGGAGGACACACCCGCAGATGAGTGAGGGAACACTGTACGACAAGGTCTGGGACCGGCACACGGTCACGACACTCCCGACGGGACAGACGCAACTGTTCGTCGGACTGCACCTCATCCACGAGGTGACGAGCCCCCAGGCGTTCGGGATGCTCCGCGAGCGCGGGCTCGACGTGGCGTACCCCGAACTGACGCACGCGACGGTCGACCACATCGTCCCCACGGCGGACCAGTCTCGCCCCTACGGCGACAGCGCCGCCGAGGAGATGATGGCCGAACTCGAAGAGAACGTCCGCGACGCGGGCATCGAGTTCGACGACCCCACGACGGGCGACCAGGGCATCGTTCACGTCATCGGTCCGGAGCAGGGCATCACCCAGCCCGGCAAGACCATCGTCTGCGGTGACAGCCACACCTCGACACACGGCGCGTTCGGCGCGCTCGCGTTCGGAATCGGCACCTCGCAGATCCGCGACGTGCTGGCGACGGGCTGTATCGCCATGGAGAAACAGAAGGTCCGAAAAATCGAGGTCACCGGCGAACTCGGCGACGGCGTCGAAGCGAAGGACGTCATCCTCGAGATCATCCGTCGGCTCGGCACCGAAGGCGGTGTCGGCTACGTCTACGAGTACGCCGGCGAGGCCATCGAGTCGCTGGACATGGAGGGTCGGATGAGCATCTGCAACATGTCCATCGAAGGCGGTGCCCGCGCGGGCTACGTCAACCCCGACGAGAAGACCTACGAGTGGCTGCGAAACACCGACGAGTTCGCGGACGACCCCGAGAAGTTCGAGCGGTTGAAGCCCTACTGGGAGTCGGTCCGCTCGGACGAGGACGCAGAGTACGACGACGTCGTCGTCATCGACGGTAACGAACTCGAACCCGTGGTCACCTGGGGGACGACGCCCGGACAGGGCATCGGCATCTCCGAGCCCATCCCGGATCCCGACGACCTCCCGAAGGCGAAGCAGGAGACCGCCCGTCGTGCGCAGGAGCACATGCGCGTCTCTCCGGGAGAGACGATGGAAGGGTACAAGATCGACGTGGCCTTCCTCGGCTCGTGTACGAACTCCCGGCTCGCAGACCTTCGCCGCGCCGCGAAAATCGTCGAGGGACGGCAGGTCCACCCCGACGTCCGGGCGATGGTCGTCCCCGGCAGCCAGCGCGTCCAGCGCGCCGCCGAGGAGGAGGGCCTGAAGGACATCTTCACCGAGGCCGGCTTCGACTGGCGCAACGCGGGCTGTTCGATGTGTCTCGGGATGAACGAGGACCAGCTACAGGGTGACGAGGCCTGTGCCTCGTCTTCGAACCGGAACTTCATCGGCCGGCAGGGCTCGAAGGACGGCCGGACGATCCTGATGAACCCCCGGATGGTCGTCGCCGCGGCCATCAAAGGGGAAGTGACCGACGTGCGCGAGCTACGGGAGGTGGCCACCGCATGAGCGACGCCGAGATCCCACAGATCGACTACGCGTCCGGGACGGGAATCCCCATCCGCGGGAACGACATCGACACCGACCAGATCATCCCGGCGCGCTTCATGAAGGTCGTCACCTTCGACGGCCTCGGCGAGTTCGCCTTCTTCGACCAGCGGTTCGAAGACGACGACACGCCGAAGGAGCACCCCTTCAACGAGGAGAAGTTCCAGAACGCGTCTGTCCTCGTGGTCAACGCGAACTTCGGCTGTGGCTCCTCGCGCGAGCACGCCCCGCAGGCGCTCATGCGCTGGGGCATCGACGCCATCATCGGCGAGTCCTTCGCCGAAATCTTCGCCGGCAACTGCCTCGCGCTCGGTATCCCGACCGTGACGGCGGATTCGGAGACGGTCGAGGCGATTCAGGACTTCGTCGACGAACACCCGGACGCCGAAATCGAGGTCGACGTCGAGGCCGAAACCGTCACCTACGGCGACACCACGGTCGAGGCGACTGTCGACGACGCCCAGCGCAAGGCGCTCGTCGACGGCGAGTGGGACACGACGGCGCTGATGCGTTCGAACCAGAACGCCGTTCGAGAGTTGGCCGCGTCGCTCCCGTACGTCGATCTCGACGCCTGAATCGGGTCACCCTCTTTTGCCGACGCTGCCGACTCGCGCCTCAGCGGAGCGGCCGAGCCCGCTCCGCATGGCCAGCGGGACGCTCCGCGTCCCGCGCTGCTCCCGCCGGTCGCTCACTCGCCCCTCGCGCGTCGGGTCGCAGCACGGAGGCCGCGACCGTCACGCGCCGACGACCTGTCTTCGTGAGTATCGGCGCGCGGAAGTGAGCGAGTCTGCGAGCGAACGGCGCGCGAGGGTCGGCTCGCGCTTCATGCGCGAGCCACCGGCTGGAGGGGTCTTCGCGAGGGAACCGAGTGAACGGCTCGAAGCAACGAAGTCGCTCCGGTGGGTGAGGCCATCACACCGCGCCCGTGTATCGCGCGGCTTTCTCCGCTCACTGCGACCGCATCGACGCCCCGGGTGCACCAGCGTACCGTACCTCACCCGTACTGAACGACCGGTGATGGTTTCGACAGCGTCGTTCTTCGGCGTGCCACGTACTGGACAGCGTTAATCCCGTGGCAACCGAAGACTCCCCTGTGCGCGAGTTCGTCTTCACCGTCGAGTACGAGCGGGGCGCGGACGACCTGATGGACCTGTTCATCGAGTTTCCGGACCTCCACGCCCGGACGCCCTCGATACACGCGACGGCCGACGCGGTGTGGAAGCTCACCCGGGTGACCGGCCCCGACGAGGCGCTCGCGGCCTTCGACGACCGTCTCCCGGAGGTGTCGCGCTGTGTCGACGTGGTCGGCATGTGCGGCTGTCCGGTCGTCGAGTGGGAGTACGAGGTCCTGTCGTCGACGCCCGGGAGCCGCATCGTCTACTCCTGCCAACGGGAGTCCGGCGACGCGCGTTCCATCCCGTACGTCGCCGCGAAACACGTCGGCGACGGGCTCTTGATGCAGGCGGAGCGCCGGGGGAACCGGTACCGGTGGCGACTGCTCATCGGCGACGACGACACCGTCAGTGCGATCTACGAGGAACTGCGCGAGGGGCTCCGGGCGGGCCTCTCGATCAGCGTCGACCGCCTCGGCGACGCCAGCGGCTGGGTCGACGACGGGGTCGAGACCGACGACCTCGTACCGGAACAGCAGGCGGCGCTCGAAGCCGCCGTCGCCTCCGGCTACTACGAGACACCTCGCCGGATGTCGGTCCAAGAGATCGCCGAGGCGCTCGACGTGCCGACCTCGACCTTCCAGTACCGGTTGACGCGCGCGGAAGCGTGGCTCGCCACCCGGTTCGTCTCGCGCGCGCTCGGCGGGAGAACGAGCGTGGAGGTCGACGCCGAGACCGGCGTCTGACCTCGGTTCAGTCGGGTCCTCGATTCGGTCCCGCTCAGGCGGCAACTGCCGTCCGTCGCTCCGCCAGTTCGAGCAGTTCCCGGTAGCGGTTCCGGATGGTGACCTCGCTGACGCCGGTCACGTCCGACACCCGCTCTTGGGTGTACTGCTCGTTCGTCAGAAGCCCGGCCGCGTAGAGCGCGGCGGCGGCGAGGCCGACGGGGTTCTTGCCGCTGTGGAGTCCCTCCTCTTTCGCGTCGCGGAGGAGTTCGTGCGCTCGCTCGACCAGTTCGTCGCTCGCGTCGAGTTCCGAGGCGTACTTCCCGAGGTAGTTCTCGGGGTCCGGCGGGGCTATCTGGAGGGAGAGTTCGCGGACGACGTAGCGGTAGGTCCGGGTGAACTCGGTTTCGTCGACGCGGCTGACCGCCGCCACGTCACCGATGGTTCGGGGGAGGTTCGCCTGTCTGGCGGCCGCGTAGACGGCGCTCGTGGCGACACCCTCGATAGAGCGACCGGGGAGCAAGCCGTCGTCGAGCGCTCGGCGGTAGATGACCGAGGCCGTCTCGCGGACCGTCCGCGGCAGGCCGAGCGCCGACCCCATCCGCTCTATCTCGCCGAGCGCGTGTTTGAGCGCGCGCTCCTTGTGGTCCTTCGTCCGATAGCGCTCGTCCCACGTGCGGAGACGCTGCATCTGTCGGCGCTGTCGGGACGAGAGGGCGTTCCCGTACGCGTCCCTGTCCTGCCAGCCGATAGTGGTCGAGAGCCCCTTGTCGTGGAGCAGGTTCGTCGTGGGCGCACCGACGCGAGCCTTCTCGTCGCGCTCGGTCGAGTCGAACGCGCGCCACTCGGGGCCGTGGTCGATTTCCGCCTCGTCGACGACGAGACCGCACCGCTCACAGACCGTCTCGCCGTGTTCGGCGTCGTGGACGAGCGTTCCGCCACACTCCGGACAGGTGACGCGTTCGCCGACCGCTCGGGCCGTCGATGTCGATTCCGCCTCCGCCGTCGATTCCGCAGTACTGACCGCGTCAGCGCGTGCTCGCGAGCGAGACTCGCCGACCGCGGTACGAAGCTTGTGGGTGGTAACTGTCGTGACCGGGCACGCGGACGTGCCGGGTCGGAAGCGCAGTCAACGCTTCGTGTCTAGAGAGGTGCTCCCCGCGTATGGCTTCGCGGTTGGTACATACCAAATCACTCGCGCTCGCTCGTCGACCGTACGGGGGAGGCGAGTTTGGTATGTACCAAACGAACGGTTTCGTCCGTGCCGCATTTAGGGAGGGACGTAGTGAGTAACGACCTCAACAGCATCGCCGGTCTTCCCGACGACCTCGGCATCGGGGACGACCTGGCACGAGCGGAGCAACGACTCTCGATCGGCGTCGACCGACGACGGTACGGCAAGCCGGTGACGGTCGTCGAGGGGTTCGAACCGGGTGCGGTCGACCTGGAGGAACTCGCGTCGACGCTGAAGCGCAGGCTCGCCGTCGGCGGGACCGTGACGGAGGGGCGCATCGAGTTGCAGGGCGCACACGACGACCGGCTTCGAGCGGCGCTCGAAGCCGAAGGGTTCAGCGTCGACGCCTGATCCGCTCGTCGGGCTCGACCGTGTTTCCGCTGTTCGTGCGCCTTCTGTTCGGCTACGTCGCTTCGTCTTCTGTCCCCTCGTCGCCCACGAGTTCGTCGAACCGCGCGGGGTCTTCGGTCAACTCCTGGAACGTCGCCGCGGCCAGAAAACGCGTCGGCGCGACTACCCACTCCGTCGTCGCGTCGTCGTACGGGTCGGGGGCGTCGGCGTCGAACCACCACGCGACGTACCGACCGTCGTCAAGCCGCGCCGTCGGGAGGAGTCGGTCCTGAACCATCGTGTCGACCCGGGTCGCCGGGTCGAGCCCCGGTGAACCGTCGGGCGACGGCGGTTCGATGATCTCGATGGAGACGTGCCGGTTCGGTTTCGGGTTCGCGTCGGGGCCTGCGTCGCTCATGCGCTGTGTACCGACGTCCCTCCTGATAAGTCTCAGTCGGCCGCGCGTCAGACACCCCGCTCTGTGACCCGCGGAGTCGACGACTGCCGGACTCTCCGCGCCTGGAGTTCGAACCGGACGACGGGCGTGGACCGACCCATTCATGGGGGGGCCGCTCGCCTCCCTAGTCATGACCGAGGAAATCGTCGTCATTCCCGGTGACGGTATCGGACAGGAAGTGGTGCCGGCCGCGCGCGAGGTGCTGGAGACCGTCGGCGACTTCGACTTCGTCGAGGCCCGCGCGGGCGACCACGTCCTCGAATCCGAGGGAGCGGCACTCCCCGACGAGACGTTCGACCTCGCGGCCTCCGCGGACGCGACGCTGTTCGGCGCGGCCGGCGAGAGCGCCGCCGACGTCATCATCCCGCTCCGACGCGCGGTCGACTCGTTCGTCAACGTCCGCCCGGCGAAGGCGTACCCCGGCGTCGACGCGCTCCGACCCGAGACCGACCTCGTGTTCCTCCGCGAGAACACCGAGGGCGTCTACGGCGGCCACGAGCAGCGTCTCACGGAGGACCTCTCGACGCTCACGCGGGTCATCACCGACTCGGCCTCGCGTCGACTCGCGCGCTTCGCCTGCGAGTACGTCGAAGAGGGCGAGTGGGACGGGTTCACCGTCGCGCACAAGGCGAACGTGATGCGCGAGACCGACGGGCGCTTCAAGACGGCGGTCGAGGACGTCGCCGGGAAGCGGAGTGTCGAGACGGACGACGCCCTGATGGACGCGCTGGCGATGAACCTCTGTCTGTTCCCCGAGGAGTACGGCGTCATCGTCTGTCCGAACCTCGCGGGCGACATGCTGTCGGACCTGGCCGCCGGCCTCGTAGGAGGACTCGGCCTCCTCCCGTCGGCGAACCTCGGCCCGGACCGCGGCCTCTTCGAACCCGTCCACGGCACCGCGCCGGACATCGCGGGCCAGGGCATCGCGAACCCCTCCGCGACCATCCTCTCCGCGGCGATGCTTCTGGACTCCCTCGGGTACGGCGAGGAGTCCCAGGCCGTCCACGCCGCCGTCGAGGGCGTCCTCGCCGACGGGCCACACACCCCGGACCTCGGCGGCGACGCCGCCACCGACGAGGTGACAGCGGCGGTCATCGACCGCCTCGACTGACGCCGAGTGGCCCGTCTCTGATTCGGTTCACCTCTCGTGGCTCGAAACGAACACGAATAGTCAACGAGCCGGTGACAAACAGTCAAGTTCAGGGCAGTTCTACAGGACCTCAGCCTATCGATGTTACCCGCAGAGCGCAAACGGCAGATCGTCGAGAGAGTGACCGAAGAGGGTGGCCAGTCGGTCGACGAACTCGCCACCTCCCTCGACGTCTCGAAGGCGACCATCCGACGCGACCTCCGCGACCTCGAAGACCGCGGCCTCGTCGAGCGGTCCCACGGCGGGGCGGTCCCCGTCATGTCCGTCGGCGGTGAGCAGACGTACGACCAGAAGGAGGTACAGAACCTCGACGCCAAACGCGCTATCGCCGCCCGCGCGGTCGAGGAAATCGTCAAGGGCTCGGTCGTCTTCTTCGACTCGGGAACCACCACGATGGAGGTCGCCCGCGCCGCGCCCAAGGACGGGTCGTTCCTCGCCGTGACGAACTCCCCTCGACTGGCGGTCGAACTCGGGAAGGAGGAGAACGAGGTGAAACTGACGGGCGGGACCCTCCGACGGCGGACGCGCGCGCTCGTCGGCCCCACCGCGGAGTCGTTCATGGGACGGATGAACTTCGATCTGCTCTTTCTCGGGACGAACGCCGTCCACGAGGACGGCAGTCTGACGACGCCGAACGAGGACGAGGCTCGGATGAAGGAACTGATGGTCCAGCGGTCGAAGCGCGTCGTCCTCGTCTCGGACGCGTCGAAACTCTCCCGCCAGAGCTTCGTCCAGTTCGCCCACCTCGACGACGTCGACCTGTTCATCACCGACCGACCCATCCCCGACCACCGAGAACGGTTCGACGCGGCCGACGTGCGCGTCGTCGTCGCCGACGGCTGAGACGGACGGCTGTCACGGTGTCCTGAGCACCCGAACGGGACCGCGGCCGATTCGACTCCGACCGACAGGAGTCCGAGTCCACCGACCCCGACGCCCGTCCGTGTTCGTCTCGTCCGCCGTGACTGTTCGTGCACTCGTTGCCGCTCTCGACCCAGGCGTGTCCCGGTTCTTTCGCCCGAAACACGTCCACCGTTGTTCCGTTCACAGTTCATATCTGACAAAACAATCAGAAATAATCGTATCCGAAAACACTTTTGCATAGCCTGTAGAACAATCGTGATGTACCATGTCATCCGCAGATCGGGCGGAGAGCGCGCTGCGTTCGCACGTCACCTCCGTCAAGGAGGACCTCATGACCGGCGTCTCGTTCATGATCCCGTTCGTCACCATCGGCGGGATCTTCCTCGCACTCGGCTTCGCCGCCGGCGACACCGTCGAAGTGTTCAACAACACCGGCAGCGTCGGCTGGTACCTCGCCCAGATCGGCGTCGCCGGCCTCACCCTCATGGTTCCCGTTCTCGGAGCCTACATCGCCTATGCCATTGCGGACCGACCCGGCCTCGCACCCGGGTTCGTCCTCACCTGGATCATCCAACAGGGCACCATCGTCACCGAGGCTGGCAAGGTGTTAGGGTTCAACGCCGACGGCGCCACCGCGGGCTACCTCGGCGCTCTCGTGGTTGGACTCGTCGCCGGCTACGTCGCCCGCTGGTTCAAAAACCGCGACGTCCCCAGCGCCATCCAGCCCATGATGCCCGTCCTGTTGATCCCCGTCGCCACCGTCGCCGTCTTAGCGCCCATCGTCCTGTTCGTCATCGGCGCGCCCGTCGCGCTCGCCAACCAGGCACTCACCGCCTTCTTAGAGGGCATGCGCGGCAGCCAGGCGCTCTTCGTCGGTGCGATTTTGGGCGCCATGATGGCCTTCGACATGGGCGGGCCCGTCAACAAAGTCGCGTACGTCTTCTCGGTCGGGTTAGTCAGCGAGGGCATCTACGAGCCCATGGCCGCGGTAATGATCGCGGGGATGATCCCCCCTATCGGCCTCGCGCTGTCGAACTTCATCGCCCCGCACAAGTACGCCGAGGAGATGTACCAGAACGCCAAAAACGGCATCATCCTCGGCTTCTCGTTCATCACCGAGGGCGCGATTCCGTACGCCGCCGCCGACCCCCTGCGCGTGATTCCCTCGATCGTCGCCGGGTCGGCAGTCGGCGGCGCGCTCTCGATGGCGCTGGGCGTCGGCATGCGCGCCCCCCACGGCGGCATCTTCGTCATCCCCCTCTCGAACCAACCGCTGATGTTCCTCGGCTGTATCGTCCTCGGTTCGCTCGTCACCGCCGCCATCGCCACCCTCCTGAAAGGCGACTTCGAGGAAGAGGCCGGCACCACCAGCCCCAGCGCACAGGCGGGTGACTGAGTACCGCAAGCGCCCCTGTCGAGGACCGACCGTTTGTCGTCTCACCAACGAGTACAGCACCGAGCGCTCGAACAGCCCACACCCACCCCACCACACCGCACCATGACAATCGACCCCACCGACATCGACCGACTGACACCGCCCGAACTGGTAACGCTCGAACAGCCACCCGCGTCGAAACGAGAGTGCATCGAGTTCCTGCTCGACGTGGCGGTCGAAGCGGGCCGCGTCGACGACCGCGAGCAGGCTCTCTCGGACCTGCTCCAGCGCGAGGAGGAGGCGACGACCGGCGTGGGCTTCGGCATCGGCATCCCCCACGCGAAAACGTCGGCGGTGACCCGACCGTCGGTGGTGTTCGCCCGGTCCGAGGAGGGAATCGACTTCGACGCGATGGACGACAAGCCCGCACACCTGCTGTTCATGCTCATCGTCCCCGAAGAAGGCGGCGAGGAGCACCTCGAAATCCTCAGTTCGCTCTCGCGCGCACTCATGCACGAAGAGGTCCGCGAGTCGCTCCGCGAGGCCGAGACCGTCGAGGCCGTCCGCGACACCCTCAAGGAGGCGGTCTCCGGATGAGCGACGCCGTTTCCGAACGCCGCCTGCAGGGCGAGGGCGCGACGCCGCTCGCCGGTGTCGGGACCGTCGTGTGGTACCGCCCCGACGACTCGGTCGACCTGGACGAACCCCCCGAAAGTATCGACGCCGAGGCGGAACTCGCGCGGTTCGAGGAGGCGACCGAAACCGCCCGCGCGGAACTCGAACGCGAGCGCGAGGAGACCCGCGAGCGCGTCGGCGAGGAGGAGGCCGAGGTGTTCGGCGCGCACCTGCAGTTCCTCTCGGACCCGATGATCGAAGACGGGGTGGAGTCGGCCATCGAGGACGAGGGCCTCCCCGCGCCACATGCGGTCAGAGAGGCGTTCGCCGGTCCCATCGAGCAGTTCGAGGGGATGGAGGGACGGATGAAAGAGCGCGCGGACGACCTCCGCGACGTCCGCGACCGGTTGCTCCGAATCCTGACCGGAAGTGAGCGAATCGACCTCCGCTCGCTCCCCGAGGGGAGCGTCGTCTTCGCCGAACGGCTCACGCCTTCCGACACGGCGCAGTTAGACCCCGACGTCGTCGCCGGCTTCGTCACCGCGACGGGCGGGCGGACCTCGCACGCGGCCATCTTCGCCCGCTCGCTCGCGCTCCCCGCCGTCGTCGGCGTCGGCGAGGAACTGTACGAGGTCGAAGAGGGTGCGGAAGTCGTCGTCGACGGTGACACCGGTGCGGTGGTCCTGAACCCGACCGAGGAGACGAAGGAAAGTGCGGCGGGCGGACTCGACGCGCCGGTCCGCGAGGAACCGGTCGAGACGACGGACGGAAAGGAGGTCGAGGTCGCCGCGAACGTCGGCCGACCCGCCGAAATCGAGGCGGCGGTCGAACGCGGCGCCGACGGCGTGGGGCTCTACCGCTCGGAGTTCCTCTTCGTCGACCGCGAAGCCCCACCCGAGGAGGAAGAGCAGTACGAGGCGTACCGCGACGCGCTCGACGCCTTCCCCGAGGGGCGGGTCGTCGTCCGCACGCTCGACATCGGCGGCGACAAGCCCGTGCCGTATCTGGACCTCCCCGAGGAGGAGAACCCGTTTCTCGGCGACAGAGGCATCAGACGGTCGCTCGGCGACGACGCCGACCTGTTCGAGACGCAGGTTCGGGCGCTTCTCAGGGCCGCTGACGACGGCGCTGGCGACCTCGCGGTGATGCTCCCGCTCGTCTCGACCGTCGAGGAGGTCCGGGCGGCCCGCGCTCGTCTCGAAGGGGTCGCGGCCGACCTCGACGCGGAGGACGTCGCCCACGCGACGCCGGAGTTCGGCGTGATGATCGAGACGCCCGCGGCGGTGTTCATGGGGCCCGACCTGGCGCGGGAAGTGGACTTCTTCAGCATCGGGACGAACGACCTCGCACAGTACGTGATGGCCGCCGCGCGGGGAACGAGCGCGTCTCCGAACTCAGGGACTTCCGTCAGCCGGCGGTCCTTCGCGCTATCCGCGAGACCGTCCGCGCGGCCTCGGACGAGGAGTGCTGGGTCGGGATGTGCGGCGAGATGGCCGGCGACCCGGGCCTGACGGAGCTACTCCTGGGACTGGGCCTCGACGAGTTGTCGATGAGCGCCGTGACCGTCCCCGCCGTGAAACAGCGCGTCACCGAGGTCGACACCGCCGCTGCGCGCGACCTCGCGACCGAAATCGCGGGTGCAAGCACCAAAGACCAAGTAGTCAGCCGACTGAACTCACAGGAGGATTCGTCATGAAAATCGTCGCAGTCACCGCATGTCCGACGGGAATCGCACACAGCCAGATGGCCGCCGAGAACCTCGAAACCACGGCCGAGGAGATGGGCCACGACATCAAGGTCGAGGTCCAGGGGTCGATGGGCGCACAGAACGAACTCACGTCCGAGGACATCGCCGAGGCCGACGTGGTCATCATCACGGCCGACACGTCCGTCCAGCGCGACCGCTTCGAGGGCAAGCCGCTGGTGAAGAAGACGGTGAAAGACGGCGTCAACGACGCCAAGGGCGTCATCCAGGAGGCCGAACGACTCGTCGAAGGCGAGGGAAGCGAGGCCGACGCGGGGTCGGAGTCGGAGCCGATGGCCGACACGGGGGCGGAGTCCACGGGCACGACCGAGGAGCAGGAGCCGACCAGACGCGGCGGCGACCGCGAGAAAGGGTTGTTCGCGCGCCTGAAGCGGCTGTTCTCCTGAGGCTGCCCCTCCCCGAGACTTCCCGTCGGATCATCCGGCCCGACCGACGCCCGCTGGTGGATTTAAGACCGCGGGGCGTTTTTCCCCATACATGCCACAGATCGATGTCGAAGAGGAGACCCTCGACCGACTCGACGGACTCCGCGTCGAGGACGAGGAGTACGACGAGATCATCAACGAACTCATCAACATCTACAAGGCCAGCGAGATGACGCTGTTCCACGCGGGCGACGAGTACTAGTCGCCGTACGAGCGTCGGACCTGCTCCCACTTCCCGTTCGATTCGAGGTGAGACTGGAGTTCGTCGGCGTACTCCTGGACGAGTCGTTCGGCGGCGGCCAGTTTGGCGTCGTGGTCTTCCCTCCCGTTTCCGAGACCGAGGGCGCCTTTGACCGTATCGATGATGCTGCCGCCGCCGTCGTTTTTCCCGCCGCCGCCGGCCATCGACTGCTGGCGCTTGCCGGCTTCCTCGATGTGAGGCATCATCCCCTCCAGTTTGTCCGTGTTCGCCACGATCCGTGCGTTGTCGGGGTCGTCGGCGTTCTCGATCTCGAACTCCGTCGCCGTCATGATGAGACTCCACTCCTGACTCTGAAACTCGGAGGCTGCGACGCGGTCGTTGAACTCCCTGTCGACCGTCATCCGGTCGCCGACGATACGGTCTGTCCAGTCTGCCATGCGCAGGGATATGGCGAGGCGCCGTATGAGGGTTTCCCTGCCGATTCTCGCCGACTCTCGACGAGTACTCGGTTTTTAGTAGTTCCTCGGCCCGTATTCGAGATATGGAACGATACGACCTCCTCTACCGGCTCTACGAGGACTTCGACACGGACGCCATCCGTGACCTCCAGACGTTCGTCGACGTCTTCCCGGCCGTGGACTCGCGGGCCGCACTCGGCTACTGGCAGGACGCCCGTGACGAACTCGACGCGCGGAAGGCGGAGGTGCGTGACTCCTTTGCCGCCGGTGACACGCTCGTCGAAGTCGCCGCGACGGCCGACCGCGACCACGCCTTCACCGGCCTCGACTTACACTCGAAGTACGGCCGCGCGGTGAACGTCCTCGTCCTCGACGTCGACGAGACGCTCCGTTCTGCGGGCGGGACGGACAACGAGATTCCCCGCGAGACGCTCCACGCCCTCACGGAGTTCCACGAGGCGGGCGTCCCCATCGTCATCTGCACGGGCCAGACTCTCGAGAACGTCAAGGGCTTTCTCATCCAGGGGCTCGGGAACGAACTCGTTCACTCGGGAGCGGTGAGCATCGTCTACGAGACCGGGACGGGCGTGTTCACCCCGGGCCACGGGTCGCAGACGAAGCGGCTCCTCTACGACGAACTCGACGAGGAGATGATCCGCGTCTTCGACGAGGTGCGCTCGCGCGTCCTCCCGGAGGCACCCGACGACGTCGCCCACGGCATCCACCTCCAGGGGAACGAGTTCAACGTCACGCTCAAGCCGAACTTCGACGTCGGGTCGCCCGAGGCCGAACGCGTCATCGACCGCGGCCTGGTCTACCTCGTCGACCTGCTGGGCGAGGCGGTCGCGACCGAGACCGACGAGGTGACCACGCGCGGTCCCGACTGGGCGCGAGCGTACTTCGCCGACGACGACCCCGAAGTCGAGGCGGTGCTCGAAAGCGAGGGCGCGACGGTCGACCTCGGGATCGACGACGTGCCCGACGAGGTGGCGTCCGTCTTCGAGCGGGTCGACGTCGCCTACTACCACGCCGACGCCGCCGAGGTGGGTTCGCTGGAACTCAACAAGCCCCGAGGGGTGCAGGCCGCGCTGGACGTCCTCGGACTCGACGATCCCTTCCTGGCCGTGATGGGCGACTCGAAGTCGGACCTCCGGGTGATGGAGTGGGCCGCCGAGAACGACTGCGGCATCGCCGCGGCGCCCGAACATTCCTCGGCGGCGGTGCTCGACCACGTCCGGTCGACGGACGGTCTCGTCTTCGACCGCGGGGGCGCGGCCCCGATGCTCCGGACGATCTACGTGCTGAACCTGCTCGCCGAACTCTAGCTCTTCGAGCGGACGAAGCTTATCCCGCCGCGACGCGTACAGTCGTCTTCAGAGAGACGACGCATGAACGCGACACTCACGCCCATCACAGGCCGCGTCTCCCACTGGCCAGGCGTCGAGACCGACGCGACCCGCGAGGGGGTGACCTTCCGCGTCGGGACCCGCGAGTTCGCTCACCTCTCCTCGCGCGGTGACCTCACCGTTCCGACGAGTCCAGCCCTCCGCGACCAGTTGCTGACCGACGGGTTCGCCGACGGCGTCCCCCGGACACCCGACCGCGTTCGCTACCGTGTCCGGTCCGCGGCGGACGTCACCGGCGCGATTCGCCTCGTCCGGGTGGCGTATCTCCAGCACGGCGGTGTGCCCGGCGAGAGACTCGACGACGACCACCTCCGACGACTGGGGGCGAGCCCCGAACTCGCCGCGCTGCTCGTCGGATCGCCCGCCTCCGACGCGCCCGTCTGAGACGGAGCGACGGAGATTCTCGCAGCGCGCCCCGGGGTCGGCGGCGACCGGTGTACCGGTCAAACAGACCCTCTGAGCGTGTGTCGCCGTGTCCGAGCGAACGGGCGCTCAGAATCTCCAAAGATTTACCACTCGTCCAGTAAACCCACGACCATGGGAATCGACTACTCGGATCTGCACGATCCGAACGCGGAGTACACGATGCGGGAGCTCTCGAAGGAGACGATGGGCGTCACGGCGAAGCGCGGCGGCGGCCGCGACGTCGAAATCACGGACGTCCAGACGACGATGGTCGACGGCAACTTCCCGTGGACGCTGGTCAGGGTGTACACGGACGCCGGCATCGTCGGCACCGGCGAGGCGTACTGGGGCGCCGGCGCGCCGGAACTCATCGAGCGGATGGCTCCCTTCATAATCGGCGAGAACCCCCTCGACATCGACCGCCTCTACGAGCATCTCGTCCAGAAGATGTCCGGGGAGGGCAGCGTCGAGGGCGTCACGATCACCGCCATCGCGGGCATCGAAATCGCTCTCCACGACCTCGCGGGCAAGATACTCGACGTTCCCGCCTACCAGCTTCTGGGCGGGAAGTACCGCGACCGGGTGCGCGTCTACTGTGACTGTCACACGGAAGACGAGGCCGACCCCGACGCCTGCGCCGACGAGGCCGAACGCGTCGTCGAGGACCTGGGCTACGACGCGCTGAAGTTCGACCTCGACGTCCCCTCCGGACTGGAGAAGGACCGCGCGAACCGCCACCTCCGACCGGGCGAAATCCGCCACAAGGCCGAGATCGTCGAGAAGGTCACAGAGCGCGTGAAGGACCGCGCGGACGTCGCCTTCGACTGCCACTGGACGTTCTCGGGCGGGTCGGCCAAGCGCCTCGCCGCCGCCATCGAGGAGTACGACGTCTGGTGGCTCGAAGACCCCGTCCCGCCGGAGAACCTCGACGTCCAGGAGGAGGTCACGAAGTCCACGACGACGCCCATCACCGTGGGCGAGAACCGGTACAGAGTCACCGAGGAACGCCGCCTCATCGAGAACCAGGCGGTCGACATCATCGCGCCCGACCTGCCCAAGGTCGGCGGCATGAGAGAGACGCGGAAGATAGCCGACGTCGCCAACCAGTACTACATCCCGGTCGCGATGCACAACGTCTCCTCCCCCGTGGCGACGATGGCCTCCGCACAGGTCGGTGCGGCCATCCCGAACTCGCTGGCCGTGGAGTACCACTCGTACGAACTCGGCTGGTGGGGTGACCTCGTCGAGGAGACGGTCATCGAGGACGGCTACATCACCATCCCCGAGAAGCCGGGACTGGGTGTGACTCTCGACATGGACGCCGTCGCAGAGCACATGGTGAAGGGCGAGGAACTGTTCGACGAGGAGTGACACGACTCGGCGAGTACGCTGGGCTCTGCTCGGCGGTGTTCGACGAAGAGTAGCGAAGTCGAACGACCGCCCGTCCGGCGTTCGCTTCGTTCGAGGACTGAAGCGACGGAGTCGCTTCAAGCCCCACACCGTCCCCTCGTAAGACCTCGCGCGTGCATCGCTTGTCACGGGAGGAGAGTACGTCCTCTGCTCCGCGGCGGTGGCTCTGAAGACTAGCGACGGGTTCGGCGCGCAGACCAGTCTCTCAGTCAGTCCTCGGGGACGCTTCCTCCCGTTCCGCCGTCACGCTCGTCGAGGAACTCGGAGAACGCGCTCGAATCGCGCTGTGCGGACTGCGCGTACGGGGCGTACTTCGCGGACTGCGCGTACGGTGCCTCTTCGAGCGTCTCCGTCGGGACGT
The DNA here is from genome assembly GCF_002906575.1 of Salinigranum rubrum. Classification (NCBI taxonomy): domain Archaea; kingdom Methanobacteriati; phylum Methanobacteriota; class Halobacteria; order Halobacteriales; family Haloferacaceae; genus Salinigranum; species Salinigranum rubrum. The sequence continues at coordinate 1,840,676 of NZ_CP026309.1, read as the reverse complement.
CCGCACGCGGCGAAATCTGGAGCAGGGATTCGACGTCGACGTGGGCGAGGCTGGCGTCGACGTTCGCGTCCGTCTCCCAGAGCAGTTCGTCGAGCGAGCGGCCCTCGAAGAACTCGTCGAGCCCGTCAGTCGTGAGCTCCGGGTACGTGACGAGCAGTTCGGAGCCGAACTCCGCGGTCGACAGCGACTCGTCGTACAGCCCCGCGAGCAGGAGGTCGGCGAAGAGCCCCCAGTCGCGTTCGGACCGAATCACGACGGGGAGTTCGTCCGTGCCGGCCGTCCGCGACTCGGACGTGTCGCTATCGGGTGTCGCGTCGTCGGTCCGGTCCGCCGCCGCACCGGCGGGGTCGGGGGCAGCGACCGCGGGTGCGACGGGCGGGGCGGACTCCGAGCACGCCTCGCGGAACCGGTCGCGCAGGGCGACGGCGGTGAGCCGAGCGAACAGGTCGTGGTCGCGGTTGAGTTCGGGGAGGAGCCGCGGCCACCGGAGGCTGATGGTGACGAACTTCCCGAGTTGGTCGAGCGTCAGGTCCGTCCGCTCGAACACCTCGACTTCCTGCGCTAAGAGCGCCCGGAGCCGGTAGAGGTTGATGAACTTCTTTATCTGCCGTGGGTTGTACGCGAGCGCGGGCGCGGCCCAGGCGACCGCCGTTCTGAGCTGGTCGTCCGTCCAGTCCCGTGCCCACAGCGTGTACGGCTCGGCGGGCTCAGGTGGGTTTTGCGGGGAGAGCTGTGGGTACTCGGCCGCTCGCAGTGCGATGAACTCGTCGGGGCTGAACGAGTCGCCGTGCTCGCGCTGAAACGCCATCAGTTCGGTCACGAACCGGTCCACGTCGTCGGGCGAGGGCCGCGGGATGAGGAACGGAATCTGCACGAATTTCTCGATGAACGCGTAGCCGTAGTCGAGACCGAACGACGGACGCGACTCGACGTTGAGGTGGTCGAGGAGCTCTTCGTGCTTGGCCGCGAGGCCGGCGGCGACCTTCTCTCGGTCCATCCCGAGGAGGAACACGAGCCGAGGGTCGTCCGAGAGCATGAGGTTGATCGACTGCATCAACTCGGCGGCCCGGGGCACCTCACACCGGTCGAGGTCGTCGATGAACACGAACACGCGGTGGTCGCCGACGTACGCGTCGAGGACGCGACCCAAGTCCTCGTGGAAGTTCTCGAGGAAGGAGACGTGGCCCTCGTACTCGGGGTCGCGGACGTACGCCTCCAGTTCGCGCTCGGTCCGCTCGACGACGTTCCGCCGGGTCCACAGCCACACGCCCACGAAGGACGTGACGCCGCCGCCGAGCCCGAACGTCGCAGCGACTGCCGTGCTGTCGGCGCCCCCGAGGAAACTCGATCCGGCGGCTGACGCGACGACCGCCGTGGCGACCACGACGAGGACGGCGGCCAGCGTCGTCCCCACCGTCCGTGCGACGGCAGCGCGACCACGGCGTCTGTCGAAACGGTCGAGAACGAGCCTGAGACGGGCCCGGCGTCTGTCCCGCGGCACGAGTTTCTTCGAGAGGCCGTCCAGCACGGCCAGCATGAACGCCGCCCACAGCGCGTCCTCTCCCTCGTGTCGCCAGGGGTTGAACCGAACCGTGAAGTGACCCTCGCTGCGGAGTTCATGTTCGAGCTGTGACATGAACGACGACTTGCCGGCGCCCCACGTCCCCTCGACGGAAACCGCGAGCGGCGGTGTCGTCTCCCGTTGTCTGAGGAACGTCGCGAGCGCCTCGACGTACGGCTCGAACCCGAGCGCGTCGTCCGCGGTCGGTCTGTCGCCGAACGCGGCGCCCACCGGCGTTCGAGCGCTTGGTTCCTCCTCCCACCCAGATTGCTCTGCCATACCATAGCATACTCCGCACGACAGCATCAGCTTGTCGTACATCCGACACGAGGGTCGACGAGAGGGGCGTCCTCACTCCAGTCGAACGCCCTCCGCCGGCGAACAGACGAACGTCCGGGGTTCGACGTCGACGCCCGCGCGTTCTGTGTACTCCGTATCGACGTGAGCGCGGAAGTCCTCGACCGCATCGCTCCGGACCAGGGCGACGACGCTTCCCCCGAAGCCGCCGCCGGTCATCCGCGCGCCGACGACGCCCGCAGTTTCCCACGCGAGTTCCACGACCGTATCGAGTTCCACACAGGACACCTCGTAGTCGTCGCGGAGACTCGCGTGCGACTCGAACATGCAGTCGCCGACGGCACCCACGTCCTCGGCTTCGAGGGCGTCGACGGCCGCACGCACGCGCTCGTTCTCGGTGACGACGTGGCGCGTCCGTCGGCGGAGGACGCCCGGGAGGGAGGCGGCGTGTGCGACGAGCGCGTCCCGGTCGACGTCCCGGAGCGACTCGACGCCTCCGAGCAGGGCGTCGAACTGCTCGACCGCCTCGGCGCACTCGCGCACCCGGTCGTTGTACGCCGACGAGGCGAGTTCGTGTTCGACGCGCGTGTCGACGACGACGACCCTGTACTCCCTGTCGCCGAACCGGACCCCACGCGTCTCGCGGGAGCGGCAGTCGAGGAAGAGTACCTCGCCAGTCCGACAGCAGGCGCTCGCGTACTGGTCCATAATCCCGCAGTCGAGGCCGACGAAGCCCGTCTCGGCGCGCCAGGCCGCCTCGGCCAGGGCGCGTCTCGGTAGCTCGTGCGTGGGGGAGTCGACGGCGTACGCCGCGGCCGCCGTCGCCACTTCGAGCGCCGCCGACGAGGAGAGGCCGGCCCCGCGCGGAACGTCTCCCGCGACGAGGAGGTCGAGTCCCCGCGACTCGAAGAGGCCCTCCCTGGCGAGTTCGACGAGGACGCCGAGCGGGTAGTTCGCCCACGCCTCGTCTTCGCTCCCGAGCGGTTCGTCGGGGAGGCCGTCGACGACGACCCTGCCCTCGACGTCGGTCGACCGCAGCCTGAATCGGTCATCGTCGCGCGGCGCGGCGGCCACAGCGGTTCGGCGGTCGATGGCCATCGGGAGGACGAGCCCCCCGTTGTAGTCGGTATGGCCCCCGACGAGGTTCACCCTCCCCGGCGCACTCGCCACCGCCGTCGGTTCCCGGTCGTACGCCGCCTCGAACGCCTGCCGTGCCTCCCCTGCCGTCATGCGTTGGAGGGAATGTTCGAGGAGAGGGCTTCAAACCAGTGGGTCGACGGCTCAGGCCGGCGACTGCACGACCCCCGGGTCGACCGAGCGGCCGACGTAGACGAGGCTCCCGACGAGGAGGAGCGCGGCCGCCGGAATCAACAGGTCGAACGAGGCGAGGAGGACGCCCGACGCCTGAACCCCGAGTGCGACGAGGACGACCGGACCACAGCAGGCCGACCCCGAGAGGAGCGCGGGCAGGCCGGCGAGGAGGCCCGAGCCTTTCGCACCGCCGCCGACGCCGCAGGCGACGGGGTGACGCCACGCCAGGTACGAGACGGCGAGGTTGACGCCGACGAGGAGCGCGAGGGCGCCACCGATGGCGACGTTGACCGGCGCGACGAGCAGTTCGACCGGACCGACGACGAGGCCCGCGACGGGCTCGAACGACAGCGTCCCCGTCGACCGAAACATCCGCGACAGGGGGTCTGAAACGGCGACGTAGTCGAATCCGTCGCCAGTGAATCGGAGGTGGCCGAGGGCGTAGAGGTACAGGCCGAGATAGAGGAACGAGACGCCGACGAGGACGGCGCGGGCGTCGCGGCGGACCACCGTGGCCCGAACGGCGGCGAGGGTGTTCGAGACGGCGTCGCGCCCGCGCTCGACGCGACCCCGCATCAGGCGACCACCACCGTCCCGGGGTAGAACCCGGCCCACGCGAACCACATCGCGTCGAGGTCGAGCACCCGGTCGAGCGGGACGGCGTCGGGCGCGACGGCCTCACCGTCGACGGTCACCTGACCCTCCCGGTACGAGAGGTCGCTGCCGTCGCCGCGGTAGACGTGCGCCGTGTCGAGTGTCGGATCGTACGCCGCGTGGAACGTCGCCCCGCCGACCTCCTGGGTGAGAAGACCGTCCCGCCGGAGCGACTCCTTGCGGAACGCGATAGCGCCTTCGGGAGGACGCGCCCCGACGAACACCTCCTTCTCCGTGTAGCGCGAGTCGCGCGAGAGCGGCGCGAAGAGCGTGTTCGCGTTGCTGTAGTACCCCGCGGCGGGTTGTACTGGCCGTAGGGGTCGCGCTCGTAGTTGCGGACGTAGCCCGTCTCCTCCGAGAGCACGACGGTGTCGGGGTGTGTCTCCTTCCACTCTCCCCACGAGGTCCACGTGACGGGGAACTCGGTGAGCGACTGTCCCTCGAAGGGGCCCGACATCGCCGTTCCGAGGACTTGAGGCCACCGCGAGTCGGTCTCGCGGTCGTACATCACGAGGTTCGAGTTGACGAGCTTTCCCGAGACGCCGAAGGTGGTCTCCCCGCGGAAGAATCCCATCGCGGTCCCGGTCAACGGACAGTACGTGACCGACACCGGTTCGCCGTCGATACTGTCGTTCGTGATCTCGTGCCAGACGAGAATCCGCTGGGGGTACGCCTTCACCTCTTCTTCGCCGGCGACGCCGAAGACGACATCGCCCGGCGCGAGGAACTCGTCGGCTTCGGCGACCGACCAGAAGGAGGGCTCGTCTACCGATGGAATACCGTCCTTCGGCGGCCCGCCGCTCCGCGTCCGGTCGCGAAGCTGTGAGTAGGGCCACTCGACCGGGAGGGGAGTCTCGCGCGTCGACAACACGCTCGTGTCCTCGGAGTACGTTTCGGCGGCCGCCTTCGTCCGTGTCTCGGTACCTGTCTCGGTGTCCGTCTCCGTCTCGGTGGTGTTCCCGGCCGCATCGGTCGACGAACCGCCGGCGGAACCGTCGGACGACCCGCTGCCGAGACACCCCGTGAGACCGGCTATCCCTGCGACTCCGATACCCGACGCCGCGAGGAACCTCCGTCGGGTGGGAACAGGTGACATGGTCGTGATTCGGTCTCGGCCGGAATAACCGTATAGCGCGATTGCGTCCGGCGAGTCACAGCGCGGTGTTCACTCCCGCTCTCGTTCCCCCGACCGGCCGCCACGAAGCCGTGCGGCGATGTCGCGGCCGACGTCACGCGGCGACGCCTCCACGACGGTGATGTCGTCGCCCACCCGGACCGTCCCCGGTTCGACGACGTCCGCGCAGACGCCGCCGCGACCCTCCTTCAGCGCGCGAGCGACCCCCGCTTCGCCGGCGACGCGTTCGACGTGCGCACACGGCGGCCGCGGACGAGTGCCGCGAAAGACCGCGTTGCCGACGCGGAACGTCGTTTCGAGGAGGTCGTGGACGTCGACGCCGCGCGTGACGACGTTCCGCCGGTGTCGGCCGTCGGTGAGGTCGATGTCGAGCGTCTCTCGAATCTCGTCGAGCGCCTCCCCCGAGACGAACGTCACCTCACAGACGTCGAACGGGGCGTAGTGACCGGTCCCGAGGAGGTAGCGGTCACCGTCGATTCCGCCGTCGACGACGTCGACGGCCTCGTGTGACTGCATCGGCTCGCCGTCCGCCGGTGCGGTGAAGAGCGCTTCGACGTGTCCCATGGGTAGTCGAGGCGGCGCGTGGAGAAATCGGTTCGGGAACGGGTGAGCGGGCAGGACGAAAGAGAAAGAGAGAGAGAGAGTCAGGCGACCTGTCGTTCGGCGTCCGATCCGTCCGCCGACAGTCGGACGTCGACGCCCGAGACGACGATGCGGATGCCCTCGGTGTAGGCGGTGTCGATGGTCGCCTCCCAGCCGTGGGTGCGCGCGAGCGTCCGGAGGTTCGGGAGCAACATCCCGGAGGCGGCGTCCGGGACGGAGACGCCGTAGGCGAAGAAGTCCTCGGGGTCCGCGTCCCCGATGGGCTTGCCGTCGTCGGTGATAGTGAAGCCGTCCTCGCGGAGGGTGACGTCGACGACGGTCGCGCCGTTGTGCCGAGCGAACGCGAACGCGCTCTCGAAGAGGCCGTGGGTCCGACCGGCGTCGGCGTCGATGCTCCCCTCGGTACGGAGCGTCAGCGAGAGGCCGTCGGTCTCGACCCCGTCCCACGCCCCCTGTGCGACGGTACTCACGTCGACGCAGTCCGTGCTGTCGAGCGTCTGTCCCTGTCTGGCGAGTCTCGCGAGGTCGTCGACGATGCCCGACATGCGGTCGGCCGTCTTCGAGGCCGTCCGGAGCGACTCGCGGGCGGTCCGCACGTCGCCGTCTTGGAGCGCCTCGCCGGCGATGGTCACGCGCCCGCTGACGATCTGGAGCGTGTTGAGCAGTTCGTGTCTGATGGCCGCGGCGAACCCCTCTAGCTGTTCGTTCTGCCGGTCGAGTTCGCGCCGCTGGCGCTCCGTCCGGGTCACGTCGGTGAACACGACGATGCGGCCGATGTCGGTCTGTCCCAGCGTGAACGAGGTGTCGCTCACGAGGTAGTGTCGTTGCTCGCCCCCGTGCGTCACGTCGAGCACGTTCTCCTCCGAGTCGAGCCGCCCGGCGACGTCCGGGAGGGTCGTCGAGAGCGCCGTGCCGACCGACCCCGAGAGGGCGGGGAACAGTGCGCGTGCCCGCTCGTTGAACTGGCGGATTCGGCCCTCGCTGTCGAGGTAGACGACCGGGTCGTCGACGCCGTCGGTAAGCTGGACGGCCAGGAACTGCTCTTCGAAGACGTAGAGCACGCCGACGGCGAAGACGGCCACGCCGAGCGGTTCGTAGTTCATGTCGAGGAGGGCCGGGGTCGTGAATCCCAGAATATCGAACAGCACCGGGAGGCCCGTGAGCCCCGCGACGACGCCCAGCGACCGCGTGTCGTAGTCGGCTTCGAGGAACAGTTCGTAGAGCATGAAGAAGCCGACGGAGACGAGCGCGTACGAGAGCCCCGTGATGACCCAGTGGAACGTCCCGTGCATGACCGTCAGGTGCGGGAACGGCCGGGTCACGAACGCCGTCGTGAAGTACAGACCGTGAATCGGGTTCGTCACCTTCACCGCGACGATAGCGAGGTAGACGGCGACGGCGACACGTCGGTAGGTCGGGTTCGTGTGGAACGACCGTCCGGTGTACGCGGAGCAGAAGTAGAGCCACGCGCCGACGGTAGTGAGGCCGACGACGAGACTGGCGAGGTAGCTGGCGTACTTGAGACCGGGCGTCGGCGCGACGAGGAAGCCCAGTTCCCAGGCGGCCCAACCGCCGCTGCCGACGAAGAGCGCGACGAGTCCGCGACGCGTCTCGGCGTCTTCGACCTGCCGCGCCCGCACCAGCGCCGCCCCGCAGACGAGCGTCGCCGTCGCGTACGCGAGGACGTACCCCAAGAACAGCACCGAAACGCCGAAGAGTTCCATTATGTTCGGCGAAAGCGAGAGTCGTATTTAATTATGTCTCCCCAGACTTTACGTTTGAGAATCGGGCAGAGGCTCGTGGTTCGACCGGACAACGGCTCAGCAGATGTCCTTGACGCCCAGCCCCATCTCCGTCAGGGAGTCGGCGTAGTCGTCGTACGCCACCTGTATCACGTACTCGGCGACCATCTCGGCGCGCTCCCAGTCGTCTTCGTCCTCGCACAGTTCGTCGAGGAGAGCGACCCCGTCGTCGATCACCGCGGTGGTCTCGGCTTTCAGGTCGCGGAAGAGGTCGGCGCCCGCCTCCTCGGCCTCGTTGACGAAGAAGCCGATGATCTGGTTGTGCGCGCGGACGCTGACCAGCGGCCGGCCGACCATCCCGCTCGCGACCCGCTCGACGGTGTCCTCGCGGCCGCGGAGATACGCGTGCATCGGACCGCCGTCGGCGAGGTCGACCGCCTCGTCGAGGGCGGCGAGCACGCGGTCGAGGTGGGTGTCCTCCTGCTCGGCGACGGCCTCGAACGCCTCCCGTGCGGCCGGGTTGGACTCGTCGGCCGCCCAGGCTCGGAACGTCTCCCGCGCGGCGTGTTCGGAGTGCGCGGCGACTTCGAGGACGCGGGACCGCTCGATCCGTGCGCCCGTCAGCGCGATGAGCAACTTCGAAGAGCCGAGTCGGTCGAGTTCCGTCCGCTTCGATTCTGCCACCGACTCGCGGAACGTGTCGCCGTCCATACCGGTGTATGGGCGGCTACCCGGTTCAACGTTTTCGGCCCGAAGGCCGACTCCGTCCTCGTCCCGCCGTCTCCTCGTCCCACACCTTCCCGTCCGCCCTCTTTTGTCGCTCGCCCACCTACTCGGAGGTATGAGCGAGTACCCACAGGCGTCGGACGACGCCGACGTCGAGGCGGTCTCACCCGCCGAACTGGCCGCCCGCCTCCGCGCGGGCGACGCCGTCTCCGTCCTCGACGTGCGGAACCGCGCCGAGGCCGACGAGTGGCCGCTGTCGGGCGAGACGATCACCACGTTTCACGTTCCGTACTATCGGTTCGTCGAGGCGAGCGTGAACGACTCGGTCGCCGAACTCGCCGAGGAGGTCCGCGACGCGCTCGACGAACCGGTGCTCGTCATCTGCGGCCGCGGCGAGGCCAGCGCGTTCGTCGCCGAACAACTCGTCGCGGCGGGGGTCGAGGCCGCGAACCTCGCGGAGGGGATGCGCGGGTGGGCCCGCGTCTACCACGCCGTCGACCTCGAACCCGTCGACGGCGTGACGGTCCGACAGTACCAGCGCCCCTCCTCCGGTTGTCTGGCCTATCTGGTGGTCTCGGGGGAGGAGGCGCTCGTCGTCGACCCGCTCCGGGCGTTCGCCGACCGCTACGTCGAGGACGCCCGCGAACTCGGCGCCGAACTGGTCGCCGCCGTCGACACGCACGTCCACGCCGACCACGTCAGCGGCGTTCGTACCCTCCGCGACCGGGTCGGAGCCGAGGTGCTGCTCCCGGCGGGCGCGACGGAGCGCGGTCTCGACTTCGACGCGTCGCTCCTGCGCGCCGGCGACACCCTCTCCGTGGGCGAGGCGACCCTCGACGCCGTCGCGCTCCCCGGCCACACGACCGAACAACTCGGCCTCCGGCTCGACGAGATGCTGATGGGCGGGGACACCGTCTTCCTGGAGAGCGTCGCCCGCCCGGACCTCGAACACGGCGACGAGGGCGCGCCCGAGGCGGCACGGCGACTCTTCGACACCCTCTCGTCGGTCGACGACGGCACGCTCGTCGCTCCCGCGCACTTCTCGACCGCGCGACCGGACGACTCCGGCGCGTACGCGGCGCGGATGGGCGACCTCCGCGAGCGATTGGGAGCGCTCTCTCTCGACCGCGAGACGTTCGTCGAGTACGTCCTCGACGAGATGCCGCCGCGTCCCGCCAACTACGAGGAGATAATCGCCGTCAACCTCGGCCTCGACGCGGTGGGCGACGAGGAGTCGTTCGAACTGGAACTGGGTCCCAACAACTGTGCGGCGACGGTCGACGCGGACTGAACGTCGGTGCGATAGCTCCCGCGCGAGGAAACGTCCGGCGGGAAGCCCCGTCGAGGCTCAGTCGTCGGCGACGGCGTCAGTGTCGGCCGCCGTCCCGTCGATTTCGATGCTCGGCGGGTACGAGCCGCGGTCGAGTTTGAGATCCGACTGGGGACGGGCCATGCAGGTGAGCGCGTACGACTCGCGCTCCTCGTCGGTGAGCGCGTGCGCCGCGGGCTGTGTCACCTCGCCCTCGAGAACCTCGGCCGAACAGGCGAGACACATGCCGACCCGGCAGGAGTACTCCTGTGCGATGCCGGCGTCGATGCAGGCGCGGAGGATGGTCTGTTTGTCGGAGACGGTGATGGTCTCACCGGTCCCGACGAACTCGACGGTGTACTCGGTCATACCGCCGGCTTCGCGTGACCGGCGCAAAACTCTTTATACACTCGCGTCGGCCTCCTCTTCACCATCGTCCGCGTCCTCTCTTTCGTCGTCGGCCGCGCGAACCGTGAGCACGGGGACCTGCGAGGTGCGGACGGTCCGCTCCGTCACGCTGCCGAGGAGGAAGCGCTCGATGCCCTGTCTCCCGTGGGTGCCCATCACCACGAGGTCGATGTCGTTCTCGTCGACGTAGCTGCGGATGCTGCGGTGGACGGTCCCGACGACGACTGCCGTCTGTACGTCGATTCCCGCGCCCGCGCACCGGTCGGCGACGTCGTCGACCGCCGCCTGGCCCTCCGACTCCAGCGCCGTGATGACCGCGTCGACGCCAGCCTCGAGCGAGGAGTACAGCGCGGCGTCGATGACGTACAGCGCGTGGACGGTCGCGTCGAACGCCGTCGCGAGTTCGATGGCGTGTTCGACTGCCCGGTCGCCCGCATCGCTGCCGTCGGTCGGAACGAGGATGGCGTCGTACATACGCGACGTATCAACCCGTCCGGACTTATCTGTGGTGCCCGCTCCCGGCAGGTGGGAACGACCGCGACGCGGCCGGAATCGAAACGTTTCTGCCACCCGCGTCGGCACCGAGAGCCATGTCGCGCGCCGACTCCCGCCTCGTCGCCGCCGTCGTCGCGTGTTCGCTTGTCGGTCTCGCCCTCCGACTCGTCGCGCTCGGCGAGCGGCCGTTCCACTGGGACGAGGCCCGCGTCGGCGTCTGGGCCCTCCGTTTCGCCCGGACGGGCGCGTTCGAGTACCGCCCGGTCGCCGGCGGGCCGCTCCCGTACCACCTCGCCCGCGCCTCGCTCGCGCTCTTCTCCCCGAGCGACCTGAGCGCGCGCCTCCCCGTCGCGCTCGTCGGCGGCCTCCTCCCCCTCTCGGCGCTCGGCCTGCGGACGCGCCTCTCGGACCGCGAAACCGCGCTGCTCGCGGCGTTCCTCGCGCTCTCGCCGCCGCTCGTCTACTACGGGCGCGTCCTTCGCGGCGACCTGCTGCTGGCGGCCGCGGCGTTCGTCGCCTGCGTCTCCGTCGTCCGCGTGGTCGATACGAACGGACCGGCGAGACGACGGTTCGCGTACGTCGCCGTCCTCGCAGCGGCGGCCGCCCTCGCCGCCTCGGGATTCGTCGTCGCCACCGTCGCCTGCGTCGTCGCCGCGGGGAGCGTCGTCCTCGACGCCCGCCGACTCTCGTTCGACGCGCTCGTCTCGACTCCGGCGCGACTTCGTGCCCGGTCGACGCTCCTCGCCCGCCTGTTCCTCGTCGGCGTCGCCGCAGTGGTCTTCCTCTTCGCCCCGCGCGGGGGGAGCGTGAGCCTCTGGAACCCCCTCTCGCTCCCCGGGGTACTGGGGTTCGTCTTCGTCGAAGCGCCCGGTCGGTTCTTCGCCGTCCGTGTCGCCTCCCGTTCCGCCGACGGCGTGGGCCACGCGCTGCTCCCGTTCGTCGTCTCCCTCGGACGGACACTCCTCGCGGCGGCACCGGTAACGCTCCTCTGTGGGCTCGTCGGGTTCTTCCACGAGCGCTACGCGGGGTCGGACCGCCCGGCCGTCGCGCTCTTCGCCGTGTGGGCCGGGGCTGGATTGCTCCTGTTTCCGGCCGTCGCCGAAGTCGACGCGCCTTGGACGGCCGTCCACGTCGTCGTGCCGCTGGCGGTTCCCGCCGCCGTCGGCCTCGCCCGCGGCGTCGACGTCGTGCAGGCTGCCGTCGCGCGAGAGGACGCCGCCGTCGTCGCCAGCGCGCTCCTCGTCGCCAGCGCGGGCGTCGCCGGCGTCGGTGCCGTCTTCGCCGACGACGTGTACGGGTCGCCGACGCCCGAGAGCGCCCTCGCGGGATACGCCCAGCCAGCCGACGGCCTCGACCCGTTCGCGGCGAACCTGTCGGGAGGAAAGACGGTGCTGTACTACGGTGACCGCGTTCACACCCGCGACTGGAACGAGGCCGACGGCCCGCCCGTTCCCGAGTCGTGGGGGACGCGCCTCCCGCTCCCGTGGTACGTCGCGCGCGAGGGCGCGTCGTCGACGAGTCTCCCGTCGGGTGCGCCGCTCCCCGCGGAGCCACCGGCGGTCGTCGTGACGGTGCCCGAGGAGAGAGAGCGACTCGGCTCCGAACTCACGGGATACGAAGCGAGCGGCTACCGACTCGCGCTGTGGAACCGAGAAGTCGTGGTGTTCGTCAGGCGGTCGTGAGCAGGTGGGGACGACCGACGTTCAGCGGAAGCCCATCGCTTCGATCTGTTCTTGATACCGGTTCCGAATCGTGACCTCCGTCACCTGCGCGACGTCGGCGACCTCCCGCTGGGTCTTCTTCTCGTTGCAGAGCAGCGAGGCGGCGTAGATGGCCGCCGCCGCGAATCCGGTGGGGGATTTCCCCGAGAGCAGGCCCTGTTCCGCGGAAACGTCGATGATCTCGGTGGCTTTCGCCTGCACTTCTTCCGACAGGTTCAGCGCGCTCGCGAAGCGCGGGACGAACTGCTTGGGGTCGACCGGCTTGAGTTCGAGGCCGAGTTCCTGCGAGATGTACCGATAGGTCCGACCGATCTCCTTCTGGGGGACCCGCGACACCTCGGCGACCTCGTCGAGGGAGCGTGGAATGCCCTCCTGTCGGCACGCCGCGTACAGCGCGCTGGTGGCGACGCCTTCGATACTTCGCCCGCGAATGAGGTCCTCGTTGAGCGCGCGTCGATAGATCACCGAAGCGACCTCGCGTACCGAGCGCGGAACGCCCAACGCGGAGGCCATCCGGTCGATCTCGCTCAGCGCGAACTGGAGGTTGCGCTCGCCGGCGTCCTTCGTCCGAATCCGTTCCTGCCACTTTCGAAGACGGTGCATCTGCGAGCGCTTCTCGGAGGAGAGCGACCGACCGTACGCGTCCTTGTCCTTCCAGTCGATGGTGGTGGTCAGTCCCCGGTCGTGCATCGTCTCGGTGATGGGTGCACCGACGCGTGACTTCGACTGGCGTTCGGAGTGATTGAACGCCCGCCACTCGGGCCCGCGGTCGATCTGCCTCTCGTCCAGAACGAGCCCACAGTCATCACAGACCAACTCGCCCTGGTCGGCGTCCGTGATGATGTTCTCCGAGTCACACTCAGGGCAGACGACTTCCCCGTCTGACTCCTTTTCCGATGCCTGCTCGCGCTGACGCTGCCGACTCGGACGTTCCATTATAAGGTTTGTGGTGAGGGGTAAATTTAAACCTTTGTAACAGATTCCTGATATAGTTCCAGAAGGTTTCCAGAATTCGAGACCCTGCGCGGGCGTGTCGGCGGCGGCGTCGCTGTCGGAAGTGACGCTCCGAGCGGAGTTCGTTCGGCCGTGCCGGACGCGTTATCGGTCGGCGTGCGGGGACGAGCGGGAAGGTGGGGTGGGGACCCCCGACCCCCGGTCGAGGCTCGGTGCGGGACGTGTCTCACCGTTGAGCGGTCCGGCGTCGCCGGGACACGACCGTCCCGGAACCGAGATTACCTCGGCACATACGAGAGATTTTTACCATAACTCGAAGATATTGCACCTATGACGCGGCCCCCGCACCCGACAGGTAGACGCACCGGTCACGAACAGGCCGCTCGGGACGCCCGTCGACCGCCAAATCGGAGGGCGCTCTAGCCGTGGCGACGAAAGCCGCACTCGAAACCCAGCTCGCCGTCGTCGCGGGGTTCGAGAACCCGCGGGTGAGCCTCGAACAGTACCCGACGCCGCCGGAACTCGCGGCGCACGTCGTCCACGTCGCGGACCTCAACGGCGACATCGAGGGGCGGACGGTCCTCGACCTCGGCACGGGGACGGGAATGCTCGCGCTCGGGGCGGCCCTCCGCGGCGCGGCGCGCGTCGTCGGCGTCGACGTCGACCGTGCCGCGCTGTCGACGGCGCGGCAGAACCGGATCCGGGTGGGGACGACCACGCCGGTCCACTGGGTTCAGGCGGACGCGACGCGCTCGCCCATCACCACGACGGAACGGACGACGGTCGTGATGAACCCGCCGTTCGGCGCACAGCGCGGGCACGAACACGCCGACCGAGCCTTTCTGGCGACGGCCGCCGGCGTCGCCGACGTGTCGTACTCCATCCACAACGCCGGGAGCCAGGAGTTCGTCGAGGCGTTCGCCGCCGACAACGGGGGCGAGGTAACCCACGCGTTCGAGGCGACGTTCGACCTCGAACGGCAGTTCGCGTTCCACGAGGAAGAACGAAAGGAACTCCAGACCGAGGTGTACCGAATCGTCTGGAACGCGGGGCGAGAGTCCTAGTCCCGCTGCGCCTGCTGTCCGCGGTAGGTCTCGGGCCTCGCCACCTGGACCCTGGTACCCTCGTAGACGGCCAGGAGTCCCTTCTCCGTCCGCCGGAACTGGACGCCGTCGAGCGTCACCGACTCGTTCACCGGGGGGATGGGCGCGCGGGCCGTCTCGTTCCCCCGGGAGACGCCGACGAGGAACTCGCTCCCCTCGACGGCGACCGAGACGTTCCGGCCGCCGATCACCGGCGAAGCCTCCGCGGGCGGCGCGCGGTAGGCAGTCCGCGTCTCCCCGTCGTACGTCAGGTTGACCAGGTACGTGACGTTGCCACCGGAGACGGTCCACCCACGACGCTCGACGACGACCGTCTCGCGCCAGCCGACGCCGCCGACGCGGACGGCCGTCCGCCCCTCGAACGCGAGCCGTCCCTTGCTCACCGCAGTCGTCCAGATGCCGCGCTCGGGGCTGCGGACGATGACGCCCGAGGTGTTCACGGCGGTGGTCTCGCCGAACGCACTGACGTTCACGGCGGCGACCATCCCGTCGGTGACGTCCTCGGCGTAGGTCACCTGGTAGTCGCGGATCTCGACCGGGTCACCGGGAAGCGGGTCGTCGGAGGTGGTGAAGAGGTTCACCGGGACGGCGGGACCGGCGAGCGCCGAGGCCACGAGCACCATGACGACGACGCCCCACTGCCAGCGGGGGAGCGAGAGGATGCTCGGGTCGCCGCCGTCGCTCACCGCCCGCCGGAACAGCGGCCGGTCCGACCCCGTGACGGTGAGGGCGACGAGCGTCGCGAGCGCGAAGACGAGGACGACGCCCAGCGCGCGGAACAGGACGTACGTCTCGCCCCCGCGGAACCAGTAGACGGCCCAGAGCGACTGCGACACCGCGAAGAGGAGGACGCCGGCCCAGGTTCGGGCGGCCGGCGGACGCTCGTCGCCGCGCCGTCGGAGGAGCCACACCCCGAGCAGGACGCCGACGAGCAGGCCGATAGCGTGACCCTGGATGGCGATTTCGGCCCACCAGGGGGTCGAGAACGTCGGCTGGGCCTTCGCCTCCAGCGTGGGGCTCTGGAGGGTGGCCCGGAGCAGGCCGAGCACCCGACCGGCGACGAGCGCGACGATTGTCACCAGCGGGTAGCGGACGAGCGCGAAGCCGGCGAAGGCGAACACGACGCCCGAGAAGCCGATGACGGGACCGATGGCGAAGACGGATGTGAGAACCGTCACGGCGAACACGACGCCGGGAAACAGCACGAAGGCCCGGACGTACGGGTTGGTCCGCCACGACGAGAACGAGGCGGAACCACGCCTGGTCGGGAAGTGCCCCCACACGTACTCGGCGATGGGAGCGAAGACGATGGTGCCGACCAGGTTCCCGAGGAGGTGGTTCGGCCCGCCGTGGGCGAAGCCGGACGCGAGTATGCCGAGCGGATAGAAGTACGACCACGCCCGGAACGGGATGACGATGGGGGAGTACCAGTAGTCGAGGCCGGCCTGGACGAACAGGTAGAAGCCGAGGACGACGCTCACGACGACGAGCGTCCCCCAGGGAACCCCGGCGACGAACCGCCGTCTCAGGAGCGTCCCCCACCGCCCGTCGGGCCGTTCGACGTACCAGACCGCGGCGAGCGAGACGACGACGGCGACGACGACGACGAACTGTTCGAGGGGAGCCACGGGGGAACGGTGGGCGGTGCGAACTGCACGGCTATGTGTGAGGACTCACGGGAGCAACCGGGTCAGACACGTTCAGAGCTTCGATTCCGCGTCCTCGGCGAGCTCCTCCATCCGCTTGCCGACGCGGCCGGCGCTGGAGAACTCGTCGTCGGACATCGAGGCGGCGAGCGCGCTCCCGAGGACGAAGACGGCGTGTTTGTGCTCCGACTTCGACTTGTGGACGTGAGAGGGCTCGACGCCGAGGTTCTCGTACTCGTCGAAGAGGCCGTCGGGCACCTCCTCGCGCGTCTTGAAGTGGTCCTTGATGATCACGAGTTGCTCGTGGAGTTCGAGCAGTTCGTCCTTGTGCATACCCCGTGATACGGGCGAGTCCCGTTTAAGGATTGTTGGGAACCGTTTGACACGGCCGTAGCCGTGGCTCGCCGCGTCGGCGCCGCGCTCATCTGGTACTGGTGCTACTGCTCCGGCCAGGCCACCGCGCCGCCGGCACTCGCCGCTCAGAACACGTACTCGTCTTCGTGACCCATCATCCCGTCGTCCTGGAACTCCTGGTCGTCCTCCATCGGGCCGCTCGTCTTGTACGCGCGAAGCCCCGTCGAGAGCAACTCCTCGATAGCCTCCTCGCGGTTGACGAACTCGCCCTGCTCGACCATCTGGGCGATCTGCATCTCCAGGTGTTCGGGGACGGTTATCTCTACGTTCGGCATCTGACTGTGCGGGGGTTTGAAGGGACCTTATTTAACTCTGGCGGGGGGTGGCGGACGACGGCGGCGGCGGCCGCCCCGTCGGTCCCCTCACACGGGACGAGTCGGTACGAATAGGTAGCTCACGACCGAGGGGAGGATATGAACGACCTCACCGAACTCTACCGCGAGTACGGCGACGACCGCCTCCCGCCGGGCCAGCGCGAGACGAGCCGATTCCCCGTGCTCTCGAAGTCGGGCACGCCCTCTTGGGACCGCGAGTCGTGGCGCTTCGAGGTGTGGGGCGCCGTCGACGACCCGCTCGACCTCTCGTGGGAGGAGTTCACGGCCCTCCCGACGGAGACACAGGTACAGGACTTCCACTGCGTCACCGGCTGGAGCAAGTTCGACTGCGAGTTCACCGGCGTTCCCTTCTCGACGCTCGCCGAGGAGGCGGGTGTGGACGACGACGCCGTCCACGTCATGTTCCACGCGATGGACGACTACACGACCAACCTCCCTCTCGACGACTGCCTCCGGGAGGGCGTGCTGTTCGTGGTCGAGTACGACGGCGAGCCGTTGCCCCCAGAACACGGCGGGCCGCTCCGGGTCGTCACGCCGCACAAGTACGCGTACAAGGGAGCGAAGTGGGTCTCCGGCGTGGAGTTCCTGACCGCCCCTGAGAGGGGGTACTGGGAGAAACGCGGCTACTCGAACACGGCGAATCCCTGGGAGGAAGAGCGGTACGCCTGAGGTGTGGACAGGGGGTCCGATAGTCAGGTACAAGAGCACGTGGTCCTGAGAGGGGGGCAATGGAACAGCTAGGGACTGGCGAGGTCGAACACCTCGTCAGCCGGACGGTTCGAATCCGAGAGCCGCCGTTCCGGGCCGTCCTCGAGACGGCGACGCGTCCGCGGACGGTCTGGAGCGCTCCGGACGACGCGACCGTCGTCGGAAGCGGTGCCGCGGCGACCGTCACGGCGAACGGGCCCGAGCGGTTCACTCGCGTCCGGGAGGCGGCCGAGGCGCTGTTCGAGACCGGCGACGTCCACGCCGGTACCGAGGCCGCCCGCCCCCGCCTGTTCGGCGGCTTCGCCTTTCACGACGAGGGCGCCGAACGCAGCCCCTGGGAGGCGTTCCCCGACGCCCGGTTCGTCTTCCCTCGCGTTCAGGTGACGTACGCCGACAACGGGACGTGGCTCACGGTCAACGCCGTCGGTCCGGACGCCACCCCCGAAGCCGTCGAGACCCGACTCGACGACGAGCGCGAGCGACTGCGGGGGTTGGCCGACGACCCGATGGGCCCGCGGCCGGGCATCCGCGAGCGAACCCGGACGACCGCGCTCGACGACTGGCGCGAGGGGGTCGAGGCCGCCGTCTCACGCATCCGCGCGGGCGACCTCCGGAAAGTCGTCCTCGCGCAGGCGCTCGAAGTCGACCTCGACGCGCCGCTGTCCCTCTCCGACACGCTCGTCCGACTGGGCGAGAAGTACCCCGACTGTCACCGCTTTCTCGTCGAGCCCGCGGCGGGGGAGGCGACCTTCTTCGGGGCGACGCCCGAGCGACTGGTCTCCGTCCGCGGCCGCACCGTCGAGACGGGCGCGCTCGCGGGGACGACCGGTCGCGGCGAGACGCCCACGGAGGACGAGTGGCTCGCCCGCGAGCTGATGGGGTCGGACAAGAACGTCCACGAACACGACCTGGTCGCCGAAACCATCCGTGACCAGCTCGCCCCCTTCGCCGCGTCGGTCGCGATGGGCGAGCGGGGCGTCCGCAGGCTGGCGACGGTCCAGCACCTCTGGACGCCGATCACCGCCGAACTCGACCGGGATTACCACGTCCTCGACCTGGTCGAGGCGCTCCACCCGACGCCCGCGGTGGGCGGGCTCCCGCCCGAGGACGCGCTGGCGACGATTCGAGAGACGGAGCCGTTCGACCGGGGGTGGTACGCCGCACCCGTCGGCTGGATCGACGCCGCCGGCTACGGCTCGTTCGCCGTCGCGCTCCGGTCGGCCGTCGCCTCACAGTCGAAGGTGACGCTGTTCGCCGGCGTGGGAATCGTCGCCGACTCCGACCCCGACCGCGAGTGGGACGAGGTGCAGTTGAAGTACCGACCCATCCTCGACGAACTCGAAGCGGACGAGTGAGACGGCCCGCCGTCAGTCGGTGCCGGTCGCCGTCCCCGAGGACGGCGACGACCGGAACACAGTGACGACGGGCGTATGGGAGAGCGGACGACCGGCGTATCGAAGAACGGACGACCGGGCTACGGGCTGACCGGTTCGACGCCGGTCGGAGCGTCGGTCTCCCGGTCGCCGTCGGCTCGGCGCTCGAACGCGTCGAGACAGTCGCCGATGGTCACCGTGTTCCCTCCCTCCTGGTGGGGGAACACGCCGACGAGTTCGTCCCCCGACGAGACCGTGAGACACATCATCGGGAGCGTGAGTATCTCGCGGCGGTTCCCGACGAGCGACGAGACGGTCCGGACGTCGAACGCCGGGCGGACGCTCGCGCCCCGCTCGTCGGCCCACCCTTCGAGGCGCTCGAAGGTTCGAATGGCCCCGTCGGGCGCCGCAGCGTCCGAGAGCACTACCTCGCCGGGCCAGGTCTGCACCTCGAACTCGGCGATTGCACCGGTGGCTCGGAGCGAGCCCAGTCGGTCGATGACCGTCGTCCG